>CAIYID010000014.1 GCA_903926205.1 uncultured Bdellovibrionales bacterium | reverse complement strand
CCAGAGCCTTCACGCCCAGAGCCTTCACGCCCAGAGCCTTCACGCCCAGAGCCTTCACGCCCAGAGCCTTCACGCCCAGAGCCTTCACGCCCAGAGCCTTCACGCCCAGAGCCATCACGCCCAGAGCCTTCACGCCCAGAGCCTTCACGCCCAGAGCCTTCACTCCCAGAGCCTTCACGACCAGAGACTTCACGCCCAGAGCCTTCACGCCCAGAGCCGCCAACTGAACACCAATGTCATCCGCATCAAGAATGCGAAAATGTTCCTGTGACTCGCCAAGAATGCGGAAACGAACAAGTCGCGGTCACACACACAGTGACTAAATACCGACCTGTGACTCGTTACAGAGACGAAGACCGATGTTGCGTAACTAAGAATCATGATGTTTTTGATCATCAGGAGCCGTTGCGTGTCGACATCGTATTTCCTCAAGGTAGCGAACTTCAAGCCGATGAAGTTGAGAAATTCTCCGTAAAAATGAAAAGTGCAACTGATGTAAGCTTGAAATTTTTCCACACAATATTCGCTTATGAAATTGTGTCTAAAAATATCAGTAATGGCGTTGCAACTTTCGTGTTAAAAACAGTTCCAAAGTTTTCTGAAAACGATCTTGGCTTGTCAACGATTCAAAGTCTGAATTTGAGTGAGGATGGACAGAATTCTTTGTTGTCATTCATTGACACAGGACTTCGTCCACGAGTTGAGACTCAATACAATTGGGAAATCATTGAGCAAGAGTCTAATACTCTTGTGGCTCAAGGAACCTTAGATTCTAGTGGAGCAAACGTAATTTCTTTGCCAATTTCTGCGAAATTTAGCATCGAGAGAGCTTATGTGGTTAACCTTAATGTCATCCGTGAAGGAGTTGTCTTGGCTGCGCCAATTAAATTTCAGACACAAATCATCAACACAGGAACTCCTGCATATCCAGAAATGATCACGAACGCTGATTTGGTTTCAAATCCAGCGATTCGAGTCACTAAGTCTGGAGCCATTGTCCTGACCTTGAGTGATGCTCTTCCCTATTTTGAAGAGACCACCACGTCCTACAAAATCAAAATTGAGCGCGACTCAGGATTTTTAGGTCTTGGGTCAAGCACTCTTGTGGAAAAGACATTTTCAAAACCAAAAACCGACATTGTTAACTTTGCTTTTGATTTAAAAAGGGACTTAGGTATCAGCGATTCTGACATGAAGAATTTTGTGAAATCAGGAAAAACACTTTACCTCACTGTTGTGATCAGCCGGTATTCACCTCTCGTGAAGGGTAAGACTATTCAGTTTCAAAAAACAGCGAAAATGGATGTTCCTTAATCCCGAAGTGCTTTATTAGGAGTTTCTCGTAATAAGAAAGGCCGCGAAAGACGGCCTTTCTTATTTTGTGTAAAGACCAAAAGACAAGCGATTATCTAATTATTCATAATGCTTGAATGGATTTGACGAGCAGAGGTCCCAAATTACGATCCGTCCCAATTTGAGCAATCAGTGATTTGTTCACGTTATGCTTCCTTTTGAGAATCTTTAATTTATCCGATTTTTTACCTTTCTTTGAACTTTTGAAGCAAAAAAGACGTCTAATGAGTAGTGCACTTAAATCTTGGGGGAACTAATGACATCATCAAGATCAATACTTGTTCATTTAAAAAATAAGTATTTCTCGAAAAGTATTTATTTAAAAAAGAACAAAGCCTTCTTGATCCTTTTTGCTGCAGTTATTATTGTTGCCTATCAGAATTGCCAACGTGGTTTTTCTACTAATAAGTCTAATGGACAACTGTCGAGTTCCAATGCCAATGGTTTTTCAGGAATTGTTGCAACCGCCACTTCAACTTCAGCTGTCACTGCCGTAAGTTACGTTCGTGGCAGCGGCAATACCCATAAGATTTGTCAGCTCATCGGCAACACTGACTTTGAAACGAACCGACCCACTCTGAATCAAACATTTACCAAGGCAGGAATATGGGGTGAGGATTTGGGCGTCAGTTGGATGCATAACGGAAAACTCTGGTTTTTTTTCGGTGATCTCTGGACCAGTTCCACAACCTACAATAACTCCGACGCATTCGGTTGGACAACAACCACCGATCCAGAAAAGTGCATCAATATTAATTTTATCACTGACTCATCGGGAAGTTTTCACGCTGTGCAACCCCCAGGTGTTGACATGGGGGGGTGGAATGTTCCCCTCACTGGTTTTGACTGGGCTGGCGCTGAATATATTTTTGTCAGCACTGGCAACATGACGTCTTCTGTATTGACGAAGACCTTGGATGATGGCCATTCGTACCAGACTCTTTATACGTTTTCTAGCGATCATTTCATCAATGTCTCGGCATATGTAGTGAATAATTCTACAGACAATTATGTCTACTTATTCGGCTCAGGAAAGTACCGCAATAGTCCTCCTTATCTCGCGAGGGTTCAGGCGAGTGAAATCGAGAATAAAAATGCCATTCAATTTTATTCTGGTATGGCTAGCGGACAACCCGTTTGGAGCAACAGCGAAGCGGCTGCGATCGAGGTATTTAATCAAACTGGCATTGGTGAATTGTCGGCGCAATATATTCCGCAAATTAATCAATGGATGATGCTCTATAATAACGAAAGCCCCCGTGGAATCAATATGCGCACGGCTTCTTTTCCCTGGGGTCCGTGGTCGGATGTTCAGGTAATTATGGATCCCTTTCTGGATAACGCCTACGGAAACTACATGTTTGACCTCAACACTTTAACTGGCGCTCACAACCCAAACGCAACAACTAACTGGGGTGGTGAATATGGACCCTACCTAATCCCCTCCTACACGAAAGATCTCGGCTCCTCCATTCGCATCTATTATACGATGTCTACTTGGAATCCTTACACCGTTGTTTTGATGGCTACGGACTTAGAAAAGAATGTTAGCTCTCAGTCAACAACCTCAACAGGAACAAGCTCAACCTCAGGAGCCTGGACAGCTTCAACAAGTTGTAGCGGCACCACGCAAGTAGTGAGTTACTCGTGTCAGGGAGGGAATGGCCAATGCGCTACTTCCCAACCAGCGAGTTCCTCCAAAGTAAACAGCGCTTCCTGCGGATACACTGAAATTACCGGACGCTTCATGGTCGGCCAAGGAATTTATTACGACAATGGGCAGGGTCACTACTGTTGGTATAAAAGCTGGGATTATTATTTAAACACTTGTGGATTTTCTTCTGATACAAGCACGCTTCTAAAATACAGCTCGATTCCTACAGGAATCACGTATGATGGAACCTGTGTTTGTCAGTCACCAACTCCAACAGCAACGCCTGCTCCCACTCCAGCTCCAGCTACACCTGTCAGTTCAAGCACTGCGCTACAGAATTCCTGCTTGATGAATTCTGGTATTCAATATGTCGCTGGGCAAGGTGTGAAATCTTACGGTGGGCAATATACTTTCATCGTTCAAAATGATGGCAACGTAGTGCTATATGGTCCAAGCGGTGCCTTATGGGCTACGAACACGGCGGGGCAGTCCATTTCAGCTTTAGCAATGCAGGGGGATGGAAATTTAGTCCTGTATTCGCTACTGGGACAAGCCCTGTGGGCCAGCAATACAGCCGGAAATCCAGGGGCTAGGTTAGCTGTCCAAGACGATGGGAACTTGGTCATCTATTCAATTTCAGGTAAAGTCCTTTGGGCAAGAAAGTGATCAGAATGCGAGCAGCCCAGGTCTATCTAAAAAGTCCCGAGCAGTAACATCCAATCTTTCGGCGACCCCAAGCTACAAAAGTTGGAGAACTCGCGGTCTGCCGGTTGAATGAGCAAGTAAGGGCAAATGAGGACAAGGTTCGACCCCTTTAAATCGCACAAATTCCAAACTTCGGAAAAATCTCATGAATCACTTCAATTTGATGCGCTTTAGCTGCATCATGAAATAGCTTCCAATTTGAATCTAAAAACGAATCTTTATAATCAAACTTCTCGCACCAACCCACTTTTTCCTTCACAGAGCCATAAGCTGCAAACTTCCAGGAATTCTCACCATGACTAGCATAAAATATTTCCTGCGCGCCAAATCCAAATTGATTCTCGCGCACCAATTGAATCCATTGCCCCAATCTCACACGAGGATCCTCATTTTTAAATTCAAGCAGATACTTTGAAATAAGCGTCCTCTCGCTCGTACTAAATCCCTTCACCGAAGCGCCTGGGTCTTCCGATAAATATCTCTGAAAAAACACACAAAGATTTTCTGCCGCATCGACAAAAATCTGATGATTATCTCTTTCTATCAGCTCCCCGTGCCCATTTTTATAACTCCATCGCCGGAAGGGGTGATCCGGAAAATGCAAAGCAGCTCCATGTCCCATCGGAAACCATTCATCAAAAAGAAACGATGTGAATTTCATTATGTAGTGTGCCGCCGTAGCGCTAAGACCTTCTCGCCAGATAAGCTCCCAAAAGACCCGCCCTCGACTATCATCTGCGGGCTCCAGCAGTTGAATGTCTTTCACTCCATTGACTTTATGGCTAATCCCCGCAAATCCTTGATGAGCCCAAGTGTCAACATAGACGTGCGCGGTAATTCCTAATTGATGCAAGGAAAACTTTCGATCTTTTTTAAGAATACAATTTTTGATCATTTCTTGAGCCACCGAACTATTGGGCCTACAAATAAGCTTGTTAAAATAAGGATTCTCGCCTGGTCCTTGTGAATTATTTCCCGGTAAAAAATGAAAAGGCACCCAAGTGAGCCGCTCTTCCGAAGAGAGCGCAATATGATAATCACTCATATCATGCGCCGTGATCATTCGATAATAAGCTTCGCCGGTATTAAACTCTAATGTACCTTCATTTTTTGTATCGTCCACGTACTGAGAACTTGTCGCAATGATTTCGGCCTCTTCATGCTTAAACCCTGCGACTCTCGCCACCACATACGTAACCCCAAAATGAAAATCAATTTCCATAAAATCCTTTTATTATTTCTCTACCACTGGGAACTGATCAGCAATCATTTCAGCTAAGGCCGCAATCGTCATCGACGGATTGGGTCCCACCGATGTGGGCAATATACTTGCATCCACCACGTACAACCCCGGATGACCAAACACCTCACCATTCCTGCCAACCACGCCCTCTTGTTCCGTGTCGGCCATTGCGCACCCTCCAAGCGGATGCACGGCCACAATTTTTTTAATATAGGTGAGGGGATTATTCACAAAGACCCCACCAAGAGCCTTGGCAATTCGACCCATTTCAAACTTGGCTCGATCATAGTGAAGTTCACTATTGTCCATTCTCCAATTGATGAGAGGCTCCCCATTTTCACTAATAGAAATGGAACCATCGTTTCGGTCCCTGCCCATACCAAGCATCACATAAAGTTTTCGACTAAAATTATTGCGATCAATGGCCTTTAACATTTCCGCACCAATGTTGATTTTTCCGCCTCGACCCATCATCAAATGAAAAAATCGTCTGATAAAATCAAGCGCAAAATGTCTCATCAATTTAAGGTACTGCAAGAAGGTCGCACCCGCAGTGATTTTTCCCGACAGATACCAATCTAAGCCAATCGGCACTCCAGCATCTTGAATAAATAACCCATGCGGAAAACCATCACTGTATCCTTCATATTTATAACGGATAGCTCCGGTGATCACCGGCCCTTTCGTGGGCTCCAGAAATTCTTTCGTCATGAGCGCCATGCCCTCAAGATCTCCATTGCCACACCACTTGGCGCCAAGCTTTGAACTTATCTTTGGCAAGAAATGCTTTTTTTTCATTTTAAGCAACAGTTCCGTCGAATGTATGGAGCCCGCGGAAAGCACCACTTTTTTAGAATACAAAATTTTCTCTTCTTTGGGTTTGAGTGGATTTCTATAAACCACTTTATAATATTCATCCCCGTTTGTAATGCTTTCGATAGAAATCACCTCTGCATGGGTGCGAATTTCTAAGGGGCCTTTGCCTCCTTTATAGTTTCTAGCTCGAAAGAGGTAATTCAAATCTAAAGTGTTTTTCGCGTGGATGTTGCATCCGATATCACACTCTCCACATTTATTACATTTCGACTGAATAGCGCCATGACTATTTAGGCTCTGCTCACCTGGGAAATTCCCTTTAAATCTCACTGTCAGCGATGGAAGAAAAAACTCTGGCTTTGCGGTAGCCCCTGGTGCCGCGGTCAATCCATCTGCCACTTTTTTTAGTGAATGAGTTTTCTTCGTATCTGAATAATAAGGATCTGTTGATAACGGATAAGGCGAAGCTTCCAAATTCTTTTCAACTAAATCATAATAAGGATCAAGCGTCGCGCGATCAATGCCTTTGGGCCATTGATAAAAAAATTCCTCGGGCATACGAATCATCACGTTCGCATAAATAAGACTCCCTCCCCCAAGGCCAGCACCACTCACTGACATTGCATCACTGTCCGGATAGTCCCGAATCTCCATAAAACCAAATTTTTTATCTTTCGGTGACCAGGGCAGTTGATTTTTGATTTCCTCAATACGACGAGGAAAACTATTCATTCCCCACTCTTGCCCACGCTCGAGCAAACAAACTTGATAGCCCTTTTCAACAAGCCTTAGGCTCATCACCGACCCACCAAATCCAGAGCCAATAACAATGACATCAAAATCTAGTTTCATTATCCACCTGTCTTTTTCACTTGGCTAAATTGATCCATAAATTCAAAGAACTTTGGAAACACATCGATGTGCACATTTTTTCCCATAAATACGTCTTGATGCCCGTAGCCTGGGATTTCCCAATAATTCACTTTGGCCGAAGGCACCAATTCCTTCATCTTTTCAAAACTGGTTTTATTTGAATTTGGAAAAATTAAATTATTGTCTCCACTAATGAGAAGCATCGGCGGAAGCTCTACGTTTTTTATGTTTTGTAAATAACTTGCAGGCAAATCAAAATTTTCTTTTAAATGATTAAACGGCAGAGCCTCGCCATGAGCGACCATTTTATTCACATGCCGATAATATTCAAAACTCACCCCGCCAAATAAATCGACCAGTCTTCGATGGGTGATCGGATGTAAGTTCTTATGCTCAAAAGCCGCGGGAAAGCCCCAACCCCACATAAAACTCACCATATGACAAGCGGGCTCTTTGCACTCACAACGTATCGAGCGTTCCATCCAGTAAATCCATTTTCCAAATCTAAACCCAGGCATATACGGCATCCGTGGACTCACATAAGGGTAACCAAATATATGCTGGAGTATAAAAGGACCAAACATCCCCTTGAGCCTTGATTGCCAACGCACTCTTGGCGTCAGCGATACTGAATTTGAGATCACCGAGGCAATGCCCTTAGCTTTACCTGCAGCAATCGAACACATGAGCGAAAGTGAACCCACACAGTGAGCAATCACATGAATCCTCACGGACTCACCCATTTTTGCTCGAATGAATTCAAGGGCCGCTGGAATATCATAAAGTGCGACATGATCCATCGTGTAACCATTAATGTTTAAATTGTAAGTGAGTCTACCACTTCCTCGCCAATCTAAAGACCATACTTGTTGATACCCATTTCGATGAAGCTCGTTCACTAAGTTCTGATGTTCTGGCATGATAAACATATCTGTCGAAGTCGTTAATCCATGAAGCAGTAAAACGACATCTTGACTCTCGCCCGTGCTAAATTGATGGAGCTGGAGCGTGAGCCCATCCGCTGTATCTAAAAAGTGTGTGGCCTTCTCTCCGGAAGTAACACCTTGAAGAGTGTTCACAGGATAAAAATGTTCATTCCACCTCAGCCTTGTGGTGGTGAACAAAAAGGGCGCCATCGCAGCCCAAACATTTTTAGCAAAAACCGAAACAAACTTCTCAAGCGCCAAAAGCTTCTGCACTTCGGTCGTCTCACTCGACTTAAAAGTGGTGAGTTGATGCATAAAATCCCCTGGAGAAATATGCAGCACACCAATGGCTATCAATTTTTGCGAATGAGCCTGTAGATCAAAATCAATCCCGTTGGCGATAGCCACGTACAAGGTCGTGGTTTGGCTCCATAAATCAACCCCATCTTCTTTCAAAATTTCTTTATACCCAAATAGCGTAAAACTTCGTCCATCTGGAATGGAAAACTGAAATTGATAATGCATTTCTTTTGCATCATTTAAGTTCGCCCCAAATGCAGGCTTCACAAAAAGATTAAAAACGCCATCCTTTACCGGCACCGCTTGACCGAAGAAGCCCCCACTCACAGAGCCAAAGACTTTGGCTTTCAAGTTAGGATCTTGAATGAAGCAATCCAGATCATCAATTTGAATGGTGAGCGTGAACTCAAACTCAAATCTTTCTTTAGATTTCTCATTCTCTAGGTACTTAGCTTCATTCATTGGCCACGGAAAACTTGCCGCTGACTGCAAGCTTAAATGTCCGGCCATTCTTTCTGTAAAAGATAACTGACTCATCCGAAATCCCCCCCGAAAATTTATAGTTTTAAATTAGGATAAAGGATGAAACTCCGTCGCTAAAGGAATTTCCAAAGTGAAAGTCGAGCCCGATGGCTGCTCATTAGAATTAGACGCTTCAACTGTTTCTACAGAAATTGAGACGTTCATTTTTCTCAAATACTCTTTAACGAGCGGAAGCCCATAGCCGGTTCCTACTTCCCCGGCGGTACCTTTTCTAGATGTGGCTTTTTTCACATCAAACAAGCTTCCTAAAATCTCTTTAGGGATGCCAATTCCATAGTCTCTGAACTTAATCACACAGTTCATTGAACCTTTATGAATAGAAATCACTATTTTACTATTTTCCGGAGAAAATTTAATCGCATTGGTTAATAGATTATTAAAAACGATTGTCGTGAGAATCACTTCATCCCCAACGACGTGCACCACTTTTTGATCGGCCTGAATTAAGACTTCAATTTTCTTTTCTTCTAATCGGCTAGCATTCAGCAGAATCATATTCCGAATGACCGAGACCACATCCACAGGACCAAGCACAAGCTTCGCTTTACCATCGTTAAGTGCTCTCATCTGCCGAATTTTCTCTAAAATACTGATGATCGAACCTGAAGAACGATCGATGCGTTCCAAAGCTTTTTCAGTTTGAAGTTCTGGGTATTTGGCCTTCATTACATCAATATTCCCGCGTATTATGCAAGCGGGATTTGCCACATCATGGATCAGAATTCGCAGTAAGCCCTCAGTGTCGGCGCGACTGGTAGAAATTGTTTCAATGAGCCGATTCTGTGAGCTAATAAAATTTCGAATGATGAAAAGAAAATAAATTGAAAAAGTAATCAAATTTAAATATTTCTCTTGGTCAAAATTAAAAATCTTTTGAAGCTCCATCGGTATTTGTTGCTGAATTTCTAAGTACCGGAGGGCATAAACATATATAAATATTCCAGCACTACTTGAGATAAGTCCTTTATCTCCATAAATGGTGGCACCCGTGACGGGGATAGCAATCATCCAAAATATTCCTGGAGCCTTCAGGCCACCAGCGGAATAAAGAAGGATCAATAACAAGGCACTCCAAAAAAACCAGATTCCGCCTGCAATTAATTGAATGCTATTCGATCGCTTAAACAAATGAGGCCAAACTAGTCCACAGATAAGACAAAAAATCATCGGCCAATTATAAGTAGAGACATGAAATTCAAAATTATACTTATAAAGATAAAAACCACCTAACACCAATCCCGTAAAATAAACGGCTTTAGCGTATCTATGGGTTTTAGAGTCCTTATCACCTAAGTCGAAAAGATCTGGGTAGAAGAGTGAGATAATTCGATTAATCACTCACTCACTCTAGTCATTTTTTACAAAGTGTCCACTCGAACTTCATCAAGCCCAAATATATTAGACTTTATATTGGTCGAATTTTACGAAAATACTTCTCTAGGATGTTACGCATTAGAAAATTGAAACCAAGATTTTAGTAACTAACTTTGTATTCTGGACTATAGTTTTAAAAAAAGCCAAGCGCTAGAGCGATCCCAACACAAATAACTAACAAACAGGCTTTACACGCAATCCAGAACTGTTTCCTAAAAGCGACTTCCGCCAGAGCTGAACTCTCATTTTAAGACGAAAAATCCCGGCCCAAAGCTCTGTACAAAGTTATTACAAAATCAGCTTTTTTGACATTGCATTTTAATACGCTCAAAAATGAGACGAGCAATTACTTGATTTAGTTAAATAAAAAGTTGATGTCTCAAAAAAAAATTGGCACGCCGACTGCATTCTATTACGTAAGATACAATCTTTAAACTTAAGTTTAGAGCTACCGGGGGCGGTCT
>CAIYID010000013.1 GCA_903926205.1 uncultured Bdellovibrionales bacterium | reverse complement strand
GTAAACTGCGACGACTTCGTGGCGGAAAGGAGCAGATGAAAATATTTATCAATACATTGAACGGATTTGACTCTGAACAAAAGGCGGCCTAAACAACAATTGAGCCCGGCCGAACTCTAACGGCAATCGGGACAAGTCCAAAAGGGGGCTTGGGGTATCGTTGGCAGACAAAGCAGTCGGCGGATGTTACAAAGTTACCTTCAAAAATTCAGGTTTTAAAAATGTCTAAAGAGGAGATTAATCTACTTTCTCCGATCGAAAAGTACGACCTTTTGTTGGGTAATTATAAATTCACAGCAACGAAGCATGAGTTGTATTTTCGTGGTCCTCTGCGAAATTCGCCCACGCTTGCCGATTGGGAAGGGTTTTGTAATGGAGTTCGTTGTGCTGGAATTCACTTGCCAGAACCGACGGAGCCCATTGTTGTAAAAAATCGTGACGGTTTAGATATTACCTTTCAGCCGGCGGATCTCAAGGCGCTCTCCGGTGCGAGTTTTTTCTTTGTCAATAAATACAGTCAAATGGGTAATCCAACTCAAAATGATGCAATTGCCGCGGATCAACCAAATCCAGCTATTTTTGATTTAGCACTAAGATATTTTATTGCGGAAAAACAAATGCCATTTGTGATTGATTCTCATCTAGGTGATGAAATTTGGAATGAAAGTGTTGTTGGGTTTACTCGGCAAATTCAAGATGCCGGAGCTCTCTCACCACTGGAGTTAGTTCAATACCCAGAAGCTCAATCGAAAGTGAATATTAAAGTGGTTTTATCTAGTCTTGCTGAAATTTCTATTGAGGAGAGTAATCGCTCCACCGAAAAAGCCGTTGCGGATGGAAAGCTTCATAACGATATTCCAATGGAGTACACTCTTTATCTTGATGCTCAAAAAAATGCCATTGGTGGCAGTTGGGCAAAAGCTCCAACAGTGGATGGAGTGGATTTTCTTTGGTTCAGCGGAAGTCAAGGCACAGATTCAAAAAACCCTCAAGGAAATGGTAATAAAAACCTATCTTTTAAAGTCATAAAGAAACTTGTTACAAAAGCGAGTGGTCCGATTCGGTGTCAGTCTATTTTCCATTATTAAAATTTTGACCAATCTATCAGTAAACAACACAGTTCTTCCTCCGCAGACGGGCGGATAACGGAGTCGATCTCAACGAGATAATCCTGTAATCTTTGACGAATTTTTTTAAAGTCAGATCGAGTGAGGGTATGTATCCCCGTGTAATGAAAATCTTCTTCATGATTAAATTGAATTTGATCCGTGATTTTAGTTCGCCAATTAATATGATGAATATTTGCCATCCAAGATTTGCTTGAAAGATGAACGTTGTTTTTTGTCGGCAACCATTGGCTTTTTTCTTTTTTTACTAATTCCATTTGCTCAAGAGATTCGAGGATTCTTAAGACTTGCTCTTTTTGAATACCTAATTTTTCGGAGATTTGAGTCTCGTTTCGAAATTTTGGTATTGTCAGTAACATGTGAACGGCTCCGAAATACCAGGCGGAGTAATAGATATTCTCTTTTTGGATATCAACTTTTTCGGCTGGTAGCTTGCGACCTAAATCGTCGTACTTGATTTTTATGGCGAGGAGTTCTGCTTCGAGTATTTTTTTCAAGGAGTCCGTGCCTGCGCGTGCTAAATTAACAAGGCAGAGAAAATACGTAGTTTCATCATGATTAAAACCCCAAAAGGAACATAAGCCTGCGGCTTGATCCGGAGTGAGATGAATGGATCCATGTAAAATCCTTGATAGATAAGAAGGGTGCATCCCAGCGGCAAGAGCGAGTTCCCCGTGAAAACCACGTCGATCTTTATTTAGCGCAATTTGATTTTCTAAATAATTAAGGTAATTTTTATATTCAAAGATTATCATTGATGTATTGTAAACGAAACGTTGATAAATTGATATTAAAATTATTGTGAAGATCATCAAAACAAGTTATTTACAAGAAAGAAAAAGAACTGCAAAAATGTAGTTAAAAAAATGTAGTTATAAAAATGTAGTTATAAAAATGAGGTAAAAAATGAAAAATGGAATATTAGTAATGATCATGGGGTTTTCGATTTTAGCATTTTCCACAGCTCACGCGGGTGGATCTACGACAGTTGGGGTTCCGAATCCAGCGGCGTTGAATTGTCTTTTTTTGCACGGAGCTCTTGAAGAGTACACAACTCCAGCAGGAGTCTCTAGCAATTGTGTGGTTGATGAGTGGGAATTGTATTTAGAAATGGAACGAAGAAATTTGGTCACTCCACATCAGTATGGACCCGGAGCAATGCCTAATCCAGCGGCGGTTAATTGTCTCGATATCGGTGGACAATTAAGAGAAGTCACTACTCCTGCAGGAACTGCAGGAAGCTGCGTGATTGATGAATGGGCACTTTTTAAAGTCATTAATGTGACAGCAGATAAAAAATAAATTCTTTTTCTTTTTTCATCAGCTCGCTTTTCTTTGGCGGGCAGATGGATTTAGAGATAAAATATTCAACGACCAACGGGTGAAGGTTTGAAGCCTCACCCGTTTTTTGCAAGAGCCTTTTCCTATGAGATCTTATCGATTTTATCAGCAGGAAAAGGCTCTTTATCATTCGAGTCCCGGATTTATTTCTGAATATTGGCAATTGAAGAGTGATCGTGAACGGTGGCTTCTTCTCTCTCGTGCTTTGAAGGTTTTACGAGGGCAATATTCTGACTTTGTTGTCCACGCCTTAGTGTTAATGAGCACTCACTTTCATCTTCTCTTTTCCTGCGCTTCGCACAAAGAAAACTTTATTATCGAAGATCTGCATAGCGAATTAAAAAAAATGTTGAATGAAACAACAGTCGATGATGTTTTGGATCGCCCCTTGGTTCCAGAGCAAATTAATTCCTACCAGCAGCTGTTAAATGCTTATCGCTATATTTATCGTAATCCCGTGAACGCAGGATTAAGCCATGAAGTGGAGGCCTATCCTTTTTCGACTTTGAGGGAGCTTCTTGGAAAACAACCGAATCTTATTTCTAGTTCTGATTTGTTACACGTCATTCAAGATCCAATACGGGTACTCAATTGGCTGAATGACCAAAATAACTCATTATTCTTTCATTGATTGTCTGAATGCTCAGTCGTAGAGGACAAATAGAACACAATAAGCGCACAGCTACATGTAACATAATGCTTTTTGCAGAAGGCTTTATTTTGAGACTCGGAAAATTGAGCTGTAAACTTGCCCTGAAAGAACAAAACTGGCACAACTTAAGAGGCAAGGTGTTTTTTTAAATGAGTTCTCAATCTCTAGGAGTCATATGCAAATCGTTTCTCGATTTTTTTTAGTTATTTTTGTTTTGTTCTTTTTGAACCAATCTTCTTTTGCAAAGGAAACTAGCGCAAAATCGGCGCCAAAAATAAATCGAGTGAAAGTTCTTTCAACGATGAATTCGGGTGGTTACACTTATGTGGAATATCTCGAAAATGGTAAAAAACTGTGGTTGGCAGGGCCTGAAATTAAAGTTTTTCTTGGTGATGATGTTGAATTTGCGGGAGCTATGCCGATGGGACCATTTACAAGCAAAACCCTCAATCGTACCTTTGATAAAATTTTATTTGTTTCTAGCTTGAGTGTTGTCAGTGCTCAGTCAATCAAGGTGGACAAAATAGAGAAGTTGGCGACTGGACTTTCTGTTGAAGAATGCTTCACCAAAATTGATGTCAATGCCGGTAAAACAATTTCTGTTCGCGGTAAGATTGTAAAACTAAAATCCGGTATTATGGGAAAAACCTGGGTTCATCTACAAGACGGCTCTGGAAGCGATGGAACCAATGATCTGGTGGTGACCACTAAATCTGAGAAAAAAGCCAAGGTGGGTGACACAGTGACGGCAAAGGGAGTTCTGAAAAAGAACTTGGATCTTGGCGCTGGATATTTTTTTCCAGCGATTATTGAAGATGCCCAAATTGATAAATAATGAACAAAGCCGGCTGAGAGAAGTTTTTATTTAAAGTCCTTCTAGCAGCCTTGCAGTGACTACTCTTTGGTTTTAAGTCGACTTTCATTTTCTTGAATGAATTTTTTTAAATCTTCACTGATGCCTAATAATTTGAGCCATTGTTCTTTGTAAAGAGTCACTGGGAATCGACCCATTCCATAGACGGAAAGGGCTCCTTTTTCGCTCACTTTCATGGAAAGAGTTCCGCTGGTAGTTTTCTTATTTTTAAGAGCTTCATTTTCCGCTCGGAGTCTTTCTAATTCTGTTTTCATGTCTTCAGCCATAATTACCGCCTTTGTGGCAAAAATAGGGTCATTTTTTTATTTTATAATACAATCAGTAGAGCAAACAATCAGCCCTGCTGCAAGAGGTTAGCTTCATAAATTTTATTGCTTTCAAATCCGCTCAAGAATATTCAATGATCTTCAAAAAAATAGGGAGATTTCATGCCGTTTAACGTTTTCTCAAAGTACAGTCCAAATAAAAATGACAAAAAAGTTGCATATTTTTGTATGGAGTACGGATTAGCTCAGGAATTTAAGATGTACAGCGGCGGTCTTGGGATTTTGGCTGGCGATATTTTGAAAGCAGCTCATGATTTAAAGAAGCCTTTGGTTGGAATTGGTCTCTTATGGAAACAAGGATATACTGATCAAATTATTTCTAAAGAAGGCAAACCTGTCGACACGTATCAAAACTATAAATACGATTTTTTGACTGATACCGGCGTCAAGGTCAAAGTTCGAATTCGTACCAATGATATTTGGTGCAAAGTTTGGCTTGCAGACACTTATGAAAATGCACCACTCTTGTTGCTGGATACTGATATTCCAGAAAATGCCGATCGTTGGATTACAGGCCAACTCTACGGTTGGTTCTCAGAGGAGCGAGTCGCGCAAGAGATGATTCTTGGAATCGGAGGCGTTCGTGCCCTTCGTGCTTTGAATATTCCAGTGGAAGTGTATCACTTCAATGAAGGTCATGCTGTACTTGCAGGTCTGGAGTTAATCAGAGAAAATATGCAAGAAAAAAACATGTCGTACGAAACGGCCTTAAAAACGGCAAAGAAAAGTATTGTTTTCACGACTCACACTCCTATCAAAGAAGGAAATGAGCATCATCAACCTGAAGTCTTGAACTATATGCAGGCGAATTTAAATTTTAATGCACAACAAATGCATAATATTGGAGGCACTCCTTTTAATATGACAGTGGCCGCCCTTCATTTGTCACGAAACTCAAATGCTGTCGCCGTTCTTCATGCTGAGACGGCAACAAAAATGTGGGAAGATATCACTGATAAACCTGAAATTATTCCGATCACGAATGGTATTCACCGTAAAACCTGGGTGGCACCTGAATTGATGGGAGCCAATGATCGCGGTGAAATTTTGTGGGGTAAGCATCTTCAACAAAAGAAAGAACTCATCAAATTTGTTAAAGAACGAAACGGAGTCACTCTCAAGGAAGATGTTTTGCTTGTGGGGTTCTCAAGACGTGCGGCTATGTATAAACGCGGCGATCTTATTTTTACGGATTTACAAAAAGTTTCTGAATTGTTTAAGACGAATAAATTGCAATTAATTTTCTCTGGCAAAGCTCATCCTCTTGATGATGGCGGAAAGATTCTTGTCAGTAATTTGGTAAAGATGAGTCGGGAATTTCCACAGAACGTGGTTTTTCTTGAAAACTACGACATGACTATCGGTGCACGTCTGACTCGCGGTTGCGATGTTTGGTTGAATAATCCTCGTCGTCCTCTTGAAGCTTGTGGCACTTCTGGAATGAAGGCGGCAATGAATGGTGTTCTCAATTTAAGTATTCTTGATGGTTGGTGGCCAGAGGTTTGTGAGCATGGAGTGAATGGTTGGGCCATTGGAGATACTGTGGTGCCAAAAACAGTGGAAGAACAAGATCGTAGAGATGTGGAATTCTTGTACAACACATTGATCAAAGAAGTGATTCCAACTTACTATCAAAATCGTTCGAAGTGGATTCAGATGATGGAGAAAAGTATTTCCTCTACAACAGTGGCTTTTTGCGCAGAGACCATGGTGAAAAAGTATTACAGCGATTTGTACTCACTGAAAAGCTAATGTTTATCAACTAGCGACTATCGTGGTGAGGGCTTATTTTGTTAATGAAGGCTATCGGTCCTCATCAGTCGCGAAGCTATTCAAATTTCTTCTCTTTGTTTTCGCGCCACGATGAGGTGCCGGTCACGATTTTCAGAAGCTGAGCTACAAAAGGAAAAATCCCAAAATAGGAATTTATTTAAACTATTACGCTATTAAATCAAAGCTAGTCGTTTGACCAGACGATTGAAATGTCCTATTGCTCGGCAGTCTCAACTTCAATATAATAAGAGTGAATTCAAAATGTTGGATTGTGGGGATTTTATGAGGATAACGCCAAGAGTGTCTAAAAGACAAAAGGGCTTTGGTGTTCTGGAAGTCGTGGTTGCCATGGGGTTGATGGCAGTCGTTGGTTATTCCTTGGTTACGATGACCACCAATCTTCAAAAGCAAAATAAAATTTTACAAAACAAATTAGGAATTATTGAGTTAGAGCAAGCTTTGATTAGATACATTGCCGATGACAATACTTGCAAGTGCATGTTTCAAGGGAGTGCCTTGGTGGGAGCCGGAGCTACAGCGGAAACTTCTCTATCGACTTTAAATAATGGGTGCCAGACGGGTGCTGGTTCAGCTTTATTGACGGCTGGGAAGGCTCTTAATAATATGCCTTCTTTAGTGGTAAAATCAATAAAACTAAAAAATCTAGTTGATATCGGTGCTGGAAATAAAGCTGCAGATATTGAAATAACAATCACACCAGATGCAGGAAATTTTAAACCAATTTTAATTGCGAATCGTGCTTTTGCTCTCACTGGCAGTGCCGTGACACGATGTTTGACCTCTGGGATTCAAGCTTCACCAATCACGACTTGCGCCATTTTACAAAAAATATTTGTTGGATATGGCTCTACTTTTAATGGAGTGACGGCTGATTCTAGTGGTTGTTTACCAATGATTGCCTTTCAAGGACCAGTGGGTCCACAGGGACCGATGGGTCCGCAAGGACCACAAGGACCTCAGGGGCCACAAGGACCGCAAGGACCGGCAGGTGGTTCTTCAGGCGGAAGTTCGTCGAGCAGTGGGTCTTCAACCAGTAGTGGTTCTTCAACCAGTAGTGGTTCTTCAACCAGCAGTGGCTCTTCAACCAGCAGTGGCTCTTCAGGTAGCTCGAGTGGATCCTCGAGCGGTGGAGTCGTGGCTGTTGGAGGTGGGAGTTGCACTGAGTATAAAGACGCAAAATGTGCTCCTTGGGGTTGTGGCCCTGATGATGGTTCTGTTCCTGGTGTGAGCTGTCCATCAACGTGGGTTACTTGGGGGGATTGTACTGGTGCTCAGAAGTCTTATGCTAGTGGCGGTACAAGTTATACTTGTTTTAAATAGTCGAAGACTATTCCTGGCCTTTTGTAAACTATCTAGACGCTTGATCTTTTCCAACTTCTTACTGGTGTCTTTTTAGCATGGCACATTTATCGCAATCAAATGCGCTGTGAAAAATGTTTCAAAAATATCATTTGGGTTTATTTTTTTTTGGTCCTTCCAGTCCTTAGGTTCTCCTTTGGATTTTCCAGGAATGATCAATATTGGAACAGACTCTCAGCAAGCCGTGGATTTGATCGAAAACGATGGCCGTTCGATTCTTCCTGAAGCGCTCACGGGGAGATTGAAGCAGGGGCAGGATATTTCACTCTTGAATCCTGCGCCCTCCGATCTGTGGAGTGATCAGATGCTTCCACGCCTGAATTTGCAATCTTACACCTTGGGCTTAGCTCCTGGATCCGAAGTGCAAATGGAAAGTAATACGCCCTCTGTTGTTGGAGAGTATCGCTTTGTGGTGAGTATGAATCGCGGTGGATCTACTCAACAATATCAGGTTCTTATAGGTAAAAAAGCACATAATATTTTACTACGTAAAGCATTGCTTGAAAAAATTGGTTATCAGATTGAGCCCGTTCAGTGGATGTCTCAATTGCGTGTGCATTTTAATGGACATGCAAGTTTGCTTGGTTTTTTAACTGATATTCAAAATAATACTGAAGGTAATCCTGAGCGCTGGGTCACTAGTAACGTTAAAGACGATTCTATTAATTATGTTGATTTGCAGGATGTGCTCATTTTCCCTGCGAACATTCAAATCTATAGTATTGAATCGGGTGCAATTCCACCTTCCATCATTCAAGGTCGTCGAGTGATGAATTCACTCCTTGTTCCCTTTTCCTTAACGGATGTGCCGGAAAGTGTGAATAGTTTTTCTTGGGTCGCGGGCCGAGTAATAAATCAATCGGTTTATCTTAGTTATGAATGGGCTCAATGGTTTAATCCCAGCTTTCAAGATGCGCGTTGGATCATGCGAAGAATTGCAGCGCTCTCAGTCCAAGATTGGCAAGAGATTGCTAATGCCGCTCAAGTGCCAAGGGAAGTGGCCTTCTTAATTGCAGAGAAATTAAAGGGACGACGAAATAGCTTAGTAGATCTTTTCCAATTTTCTGGTGAAAAGCTTCCTGTTAATGGCAGTCTAAGTTTCTCTCCAAACTTAGTGGCTGGAAAAATTATTCCACAAAATTGGCCCGGCTATGCTTCACGTTTTTCTTATGGTGATCCGGATAGTCCTCTTTCAACTGCGGAAGTGACGGGGTTTTTAAAATCCAAAGGAATAAGCTCAATCATTAATAGTGCAATGGGCACGATTAATTCCTATTTTAATAATAATAATCATGTGCAAAATCAGGTGAGCGATCATGTTTTAAAAAACCTTGTGGACCAATTAGTTTCTCAGGTCGTTAACAAGCAAGCACAAAGTATTCCTTTAGGTATGTATGCTTTTCCTTCAATATCAGGAAGTTTATTGCTTTCCCGAGAAGTGGTTATTGGTAGTTACATGGGAACTGATAATAGAGTCCAGCTAGCAGATACTTTCGGTTTTCAGATCACTCCTGGAGCTTTCATCGGTATTGATGGGCTGGGTGCCAATATCAGTGAAAGTGGCAGTGTGGGTTTACAAATTCAACGATCTTATACTCATATTAAGCCTGTCAAAAGCATCCTGGCCGCAAATAAAACTCCCTATAAAAACATGATAGTTCCGTTGCTCAAACGAAAATGGGCAGGAGATCTTAGTTTTAAAAACGATTCGAGTGGTCATCTTGATCTTGAGGCGATTGCGACAGCTTTGGATCAGGATATGGGTATTGGTGAATCTTTGATTATTACTGACAGTGTGACAGCACAAGCAGGCTTCACTTTTGATTACCCTGTCAATCCCTCTGTTGATTTTCAGACAAAGTTCAATGCATCTCAGATGATTATTCATCGAATGCAGATTTACAAAGCAGATAAACATAGTTATCAAATTTATAATGATCCCGGAAAAGTATTGCAGGGAAGTGCGGCTTTTGGTCTGAATTTATTGGGTGTGCCAATTCTCACAATATCTGTTGGTGCTCTCAAAGGAACGGTGAATACAGGTCTTTATTCTTTGGCTCTCGTTCAGAATGATGGAACGCTTTCTTCAGAAGCTCAGGCGGCTAATGAGTTGAAAGTTCGAGCACTGAGGCAAATTTTTTTTGAAAACTCTTTGGAACTTTTAAGAACGCAACAAAAGCCCTATCTCATTGGACATGAGTTTTCAGAAAAGGATTTAGGTATTGGTTTGTTTTTTTATCATTATCGCAGCGAAAAAATAAAAGACCGTTTTCAGTTTCAAGCGCCGACGGGAGAGCAAAAAGCGGTGCTTTTTCGTTCGACAGGTGGCCAGAGAGGGAAAGATTATACCACTTTGATTTCACAAATGTTGACTCGAGTTTTGCAAAGTAAAATGGGAATAAGTAATGTAAGTATTGATGCAAGTTCGAATGGAAATCCTGGGGATTCTTTTTATGGAAGCTCGGTGACACGTCAAATTCTTTATGAAGGGGCTCAGTCTTCAGTGAGTGATAAGAATGCACCGCTCTTGGAATCACCGGATGCGGAATTTGCGCAAATTACGCATTTACATAAGGGTTGGAGTATTTCTAAGGAGGATGCTTTAAATATTATCTCAGATATGAAAAAACAGTTTGGATATGATTTGGTCGATCCAAAGACCTTGAATGATACTAATAAACTTCTTTTGTACTCTGTTTCGTTGAATATTAATATTTATCGAAATGGAATTTTAAAGCTAGCGCAAGTTCCTAAAGAACAGGTTTCAAAATTACTTTCAGAATCTTTACCTTACAGTAAATGCGTTGGGTTTAATCGATTTGATTCGGATTGCGTCGAGGTCTACGACGAATATCAATCACATCTTAATTCTTTCATCAATGCCCAGAAAGACTATTTAACAGCGAGAACGGTCAATGGGCCGAGGGCGGCGGATATGGCTTTAGACTTTGTCAATATGGCAGAAGCGTATTTTCCTGGTAAAATTTTGGTAGATATTTTAGGTGCTGAGAATGTGCTCGTGACTTCAAAAATTGAGGGTTTTAGAGAAAATGATGAATTGGGTGATTCACCCATCCTGGGATCAACAATCGGACTTGCTGGTTCTCGGGCTGTAACAGGTCCTTTGGCTCTTATTCAGCAAAATTTAAGAGCTTTAAATGGTGAGTTTTTCTTAAGTTGGTTATTAAATCCTCTTTAGAAAATATTTGGAGATTCGTCGAATGAAAAATCGCTTAATGAGTACAAATAAAATTAAAGTATTTGATTTTGTATTCTTATTTTCAAAGAATTTTGTGATGATAATGACCTCTATTTTAATTTTGACCAGAATAGGCTTTGCTGGTCTTTTGCCTTCAGCTAAAAGTTCACTCAGCAATGATCCATTGGTTATTTTTCAATGGGCGCTAAAAACAGAGGGGCAATATATATTGCGTGATGTGACTGATATCACTCACTCGAAGGTAACGGCGCTGATGGGTGCCTCTGCAGATATTGATGCAGATCCAATAAAATTATCTGCAAATATGAAAAAAACGGTCGTGGTCGCCGTGCTTGATAGTGGAATTGATCTTAAGCATCCTGATTTAATCGAAAGTCTTTTTCATAATGAGGCGGAATGTATCAATGGACGAATCCCTTTTCTGCCGACTCAGGATAAAGACAATAATGGTTATATCGGAGATTGTATTGGTTGGAATTTTACAGTTCCAGATGGTGATAATAGACAAAATAATCCAGAAGATGATCTTGGACATGGGACTCATGTGGCGGGAATTATCGCGGCAGCGATTCAAAATCAACTTGGTGTTTCAGGAGTCGCAGGAAAAATAAAAATTTTACCGCTAAAAGTAACGAGTGCGACAGAAAATAATCAACATGGAGGATCGGCGTCTTCTGCTAATATAATACTTACTCGAAGAGTGATTAAAGCCATCCAATATGCGACTAAAATGAAAGTGGATGTGATCAATGTGAGTCTTGGATGGCCTTTTGCTACTGATAAACCAGAGCTACGAGTGGCTTTTCAAAATGCGCTGGATGCAGGTATCACTATTGTTGCGGCTGGAGGGAATAATAATAACACGAGTTTCAATTTTCCTTGTTCCTATCCTGGAATTATCTGCGTTGCGGCTAATGGAATTGATAATCAACTCACAAGTTTTTCTAATTTTGGTGGACACATAGATATTGCCGCTCCTGGCGAAGAAATTCTAAGTACTTATCCAACTTATCAAACGCCAATGAATTTTTCGATCGCGGGATATGAAAGCCTCAATGGCACGAGCCAAGCGGCCCCCTTTGTGAGTGCTGCGGTTGCTGTTCTAAAAGGTGTCTATCCTAAAATTGATGAGAATGAAGTGAGGGCAAGACTTTTTCTTGGTGCACAGGATCTCACACCGAGTGAGGCGATAGCAAAGGCGAAATTTACTCAATTTGGTACCTTGAAAATTCAGCGTTCGATCGATTTGCAGGAGCAAGCTTTGGTTACTCCGCAATTTAAAAAACTGTCCCAAGTGATTTTTCAAAGTGGCCAAAGTGAAATTCAATTTAATTTGGAATTTCTAAATTATTGGCAAGAACAATCTCATGTTCATATTCAGGTGCGATCTTTATCTCCCGGGATTGAGATTTTAAAGGGTGGAGAAGTGACGCTTGATTTTTTAAGAGGGCAGTCGCGAATTCTTTCTTTATTGGCTCAGTTGAAAAATCCGATGGTCAGTAAAGAAGTTAAGATTGAAGTGCTTATTCAGTGGCCGAATGGAAAATTACGATCATTTTTTCATGTTTTTGATCTTTCACGGCAAGTGGAGGGAGATGCTTTAGCACAACATATCCCAGTGCATTTAATTGAAGGGATAAAGTCAGCTGATGTGATTAAATCAATTTTAACGGTGAGTGATCCGTTGGACATCAGTGAAAATCCTAGTTATTACTGGAGTCAGCTGCAATCAGATGGATTGAAAATTCATCTTTTACAAAACAACGAAATTTCTTTTCTTGATACGCTGGTGCCAGTTCCTACAAAATCAACGAATCTCTTAAATTTTACCAAGATTCCATTGGGTGCTTCTTATGGTTATTGGGTGGGGACCTTGGGTTTATCCGAGGATGGAACGTCGCAAGTGATGCATTACCAGACTTTGGACGCTCATCTTGTTGGAAGTGGTTTGGCACAAGCAATAGAGTTCACGCCAGAAACGGTGGTTTTAGATAAAAATGGATTTAATTCTTTGCATTTTACTTCTCAGCGGGTAGCAGAAAAGTTTCAAGAAATTATTCCGATTTTTATTACAGAGGGGCATATTCCCAAGGCTGATATCAATCCAGACCCCTTTCAATTTGAAAATAACACCACAGTAAGACGAGTTTTTTATTTAGAACCGATACTTGAAAAGAATAAATGGGTTTATCGAACTCGTAATTTTGATAACTTTGCGTTTCAGGCTGAATTACGTCAAATTTTAAATTTGAATTATCAAGACGAGTTAAATTTAGTGGGTTTTTTACCGCAATCCAAATTAGACGGAATTAAGATTCGGATTTTATATAGTTATGGGTCACATGCAATGCAAAAATTTGTCGTGGTTGAAACTCAAGGAGACTGGTTGTCGGCTCATCAGTTTCATTTAGTTTCAGCGACTTATCAATCAGCCTTTATCTCCTATGGTTCTATGGCACCAGTGATGGAATTATTCCCAGAGCCTTTAAAAAATGCCGGTGCTTCTTTTGCAGTCATTTACACTCCCACAAAAGCTCAGAATATCTTTTTTAATCCCACAGGCACCCAGATCGAAGGGGAGTTTCAATTGACCTCATTAAGTCCTCAAGATTTATTGATGGGTTTTCTTCAAAGTTTTCATCGTCAAAATGAGTATTTCACTTTTGTTCAATCGAAAAGTAATTTGATTTTACAAATAGACTCTTCGGCAGGCACATCAAAAAGACAACAAGTATCAACTCATCGTGCGACGTGGCCTGGTTTGGATTTTGGAGAATTACTTTATCCTGCATATATAAAATCAGCCACAAGCTGGAACCCCGCGATTTATGTTGATTCGACTCAGATGTATTCAAACAATATCTATTTTTGGGTGGTAGATCAGGAAGATAATTTGGTGGCTCCTGCGGCTTTTAATTTTAGCATTCCTGATCGATGTCGCCCTTTGGTGCCACAAAAGTTTAAAGCCTTTGGCGGAGTTTACGGATCCGTACTTGCTTGTGAAACTCCGAGCCATGGTCTTGAGCTGCAAATTCTTCCCGTCACTTTCTAAAAAATGATAGAGCCAAAAGGCACCATAAGATCTCTATTTAAGTCTTGGTTATTTGTTTAAATAGGATAGGCAGAATATCGCTGCTCATTTCCGTCTGGCACTTAACTTGCAAAACTCATTTCGATTTCAAAAAATGTTTTGAATCAAATAACCAATTAATAAAGGGGAAAAAAATGAACAACAATAAAAATTACTCAACAATACTTCAAGTGACTAGCGCAGCTTTGATGGCATTAGCTCTGACTGCTTGTGGCGGTTCTGGTGGCTCGGTCAGCACTGGTGGAGTGGCTTTTACTCATGATCAATTGGCGCAAGAATTTGTCAAAAGGGCCTACACTGATGCTGGTGTCTCTATGTCCTTGGTAAAATCGACGACTAATTCTGCGGGATACATTGTTGTTAACGATTCCTATGGTACAGAGGCTGTTTACATTGATAATTGGTCTGTTGGAACGAATATCGGTAAGTACATGGATGCACAAACTTGGTATGGTGTCGTTTCTATTGGAGGAGGCTTTTACAAAGATGCGGCTGGCTATGTTTACGAGGAAACTCCGGCTTCTTCAAAGGATTTAGCTAAATTGGCTGCGGTTAAGCAATCAATGGATATCAATTCATCGGCTAAAAACATTCAAGCTCAATTTGGTCTCAGTGCAGATCGTAGCCAAGTTTTAGCTCGATTGGCTGTGCAATTAAAAAATAATCCTAAAGCAAGTATGACCAATGCGGATTATGACAGTTATTCAAAAGAGATCATGGGAAGTTCAATCACTGATCTTAAAGCGGCTTTAGTTAAACAAGCGCAAGGCGATTCTAATGACGTCAATGCTTTGATTAATAAAGCAGCAGAAACGAATGGTGTAGGTCCAGAACAAGTGACTCAAATTTTAAGCATGGTGATTCCGGCTAATTAATTCGCAGAACCATTCTAAAAAAAGCCATAGCTTCAGACTATGGCTTTTTTTTGGAGAATGATAATTCCTTATTTTATTTCATTTTTAAAGAAAATATAAAATCTTAGAATTGGTTGACATATCAACCGATAAAGTATTTTATAGTTGATATGTCAACCAATGAAATTCTTGAGCAGTTTAGCGCTGTCCGAAGACAACTGAACAGGCTATTTATTGTTTACCTTAAAGAAGCCGATCTTGGCCCGAAGCAAATGATTTTACTTCGTTTTGTTCACAAAAATAAGCTTTGTACGATGAGTGATATTGCTTGCGGCATTGGAAGTGATAAAGCTTCCGTGACAAGAATGGTGAATTCATTAGTTACTGGAAATTTTTTAGAGCGAAGGTCAAG
>CAIYID010000012.1 GCA_903926205.1 uncultured Bdellovibrionales bacterium | reverse complement strand
CTTTAAGACTGGCTTGATTCTGGCTTACATAACCCACTGAAACATCGTTCTGGTTGAATCATGGGAAATCAATCCCACCAACATCGGAACGGTATCAATAAATATCGAAACCGTTTTTTTTAAAAGAGTGGAGAATTATGAAAATGTCGAAACTTCTATTAATTACTGGCTTCATATTTGGATTAACAAATACAGCGAAGGCTGATTTTGGAATTAATCAAAATTTTATAACCCGTCTCTATGAAAAAGTTTTCACTGATTTTCATCGTCCTAAAGTCGAAGGCTATTTTTCTCAAAAGCTTTCTCCATACAATTGCACCGAAGAAAAATTGTCTTATGATGTGCTGGCACCTTATGAGGAGTCTTGGTTTGGCGTTGGCACTCCTGGACAAATTAAATTTAATTTCCAAGCTTCTTGCAAAGACCAAAATCTAGTGAAATTTGAGTTTGCTTTTGTTCCAGCAGGCTTCGATGAAGATTACAGCGAAATTATCGTAAAAATCACAACAAAATCAAACATTATCCAGGAGCGACGCTGTATCTACGCCACTCACGAAAACATCAAAGCGTGCCCTAAAGAACTCGAAGAGACCAAAGACCTTAGCAAACCTTGATGTTATGTCTATCATAGCTTTTCAAAAGCTGAGCGAGACGCCGGTCGTGATTGACCGGCTTCGACGATTAATAAGGAACTGTGTACTGACACTGCTCTACGGTCGAGAATAAAGGATTACTACCTGCAGTTTCTACGGCGCCGGTGCAGATAATACTAGATGTTGGATTCAATTTAAAACTTTGAATCATCTCATGCGCATCTGCAATAGAATTAACAACCAATCGAGTGACCATATCTCGTCCACCACCAGCGATTCGACTGTTGATATCTAAAGAGGTCCTAGGATTATTTATCGATGGCGTTACAACCATATAACCAACTATATCACCTCGCTGTACGACGGCCCCACCTGCTTTCATAAAATGAACAACTTTTACGGCGTTGGCTTGACTTGTTATTAAAAAACAAAGAATTAGTCCGAAATATTTCATCATATGATTAAGTCTCCTATAGTAATTTAGTTAAAAATATCTAGAAGCTACATAATACGACTTTCATGTTTCTCAAAAGAAAATTCTATCATCGTGTATAAATAACACAGCACAGAGAATAGTTATAATAATCATGAGGTTAAGAATATCATCAGCAAGCTCCAGTAAAGATGAATCCTTCACTGGGAACGAAAACTTGCGGAGCATTGTTATAATCAGAGTCAGTTCGCTGATACAAAATTATTTTCATTCTTAGAACTTGATTTTAACTTCAAAAGATACATCTTTGGATTGTTCAATTTTATTCGAGAAATAACATTCAAAGAAAACTTCATGGCGAATTCCAATCAGCCCGGTTTCTTCGACAACAATCATCCAAGGCAAGGCAAGCCAATAGACATCAGACTGAAAATATAAACTTACTGTGGATAAGTTCAATTTTTTACAGTTTATATCGGCGAACTGGCTCTAACTAGGATTTTTCACTTTTCTGAGAAGGCATCGACGTCACTTCTTCTTTAAATTCTTTCAACGATTTCAATATACCCTCTCGAGCGGCGCGGAACCGTGTGAGCATCGCTTCATCTGAAAGAACTTCACTACTTGCAGGGTCCGGAAAGGGCCAATGAAGTTTTTTGGCATTTCGAGCCACCATGGTTGGACAGACTTCATCAGCGCATAAAGTGATAATGTAATCAAGCCCAACAATAAATTTTGGCGAAAGGTCATCCACCGACTTCGAGTAATGCTCAGAAATATCCAACCCAATTTCCTGCATTACTTTCACGGCGTAGGGATTAAGTTTTCCTGGATTCGAACCGGCACTTTGAATCTGTGCTTCCGAGCTAAATAGAGATTTTGCCAAACCCTCGGCCAACTGGCTTCGAGCAGAGTTGGCGACACATATAAATAAAATATGAATCGGTTTAGACATTCTTAGCTCCTTGAAAATAGGTTTTTCGAATCCACAGCGATACGGAAACTAAGCCAATCAAGGCTGGAACTTCAACCAAAGGTCCTATCACAGCAGCAAAAGCAGCGCCATGGTGAATTCCAAATGTCGCAACCGCAACCGCAATTGCGAGTTCAAAATTATTTGATGCCGCAGTAAAGGAAAGAGTCGCCGCTATTTCATAATCAGCTCCAGACTTTTTACTTGAGTAGAAAGAAAGCAAAAACATGATGATAAAATAGATCAACAATGGAATTGTGATCCGCAAAACATCAAAAGGAAGTTCAACTATCCGATCTCCTTTTAGAGAGAACATCACTACGATTGTGAAAAGTAAAAAAATTAAAGTTAGGGGTGAAATTGTAGGAATATACTTTTTCTCAAACCAGTCTTTTCCTTTTTTTGCCAAAAGAATTCTTCGACTCATAAATCCACTAAAAAATGGAACCCCTAGATAAATAAGAACAGCCGAGGCCACATCCCAAATAGTTATATGAACTTGCACGGTGTTAAGGCCCAGCCAAGAGGGAACAGTTGTTAAAAAGAAGTACGCCAAAAATGGAAACGTAAAAATCTGAAAAAGAGAATTTAAGGCCACAAGCCCAGCACAGTATTCACGACTGCCTCCAGCTAAGTCATTCCAAACAAGTACCATGGCAATACATCGAGCAAGTCCAATAAGAATAAGTCCCGTCATATACTCGGGGTAATCTCTTAAAAACACGACAGCTAGAACAAACATAAGAACAGGTCCGAGAAGCCAATTCTGAAATAGCGACAAGACAAGAACCTTTGTATTTTTAAAAACTCTCGACAATTCCTCGTATTTTACCGGACTTGTCCCGATTGCCGTTAGAGTTCGGCCGGGCTCAATTGTTGTTTAGGCCGCCTTTTGTTCAGAGTCAAATCCGTTCAATGTATTGATAAATATTTTCATCTGCTCCTTTCCG
>CAIYID010000011.1 GCA_903926205.1 uncultured Bdellovibrionales bacterium | reverse complement strand
GTTGTCTCTGACGCTCTGGGAAATATTCCTCAAATTCAATACAAGTGGTGCATTACGATGAAATCGGGTGGTGCACTTGCATGAAATTGACTGGTACATCTCGATGAAATTGGGCGGTGGATTTCAGACGAAATCGGCCATCATTCAGGGAGTGTCCGTATTTATTTATTAAACCCACCTTTTCGAGCCTATTTATTTCTTGGTCAAGAAGGTATTTATCAAGGTCAAACTCAACTTTTACCCATTCGGTCATAATTTCAAGTTCGCCAATTGGAATTTCATAGTTTTTTAAGGATTCATCTTCAAATGAAATTTTTGGCAGAAATGAAGTTTTGTCATCATCAGAGCCATCATTCTTATTCTGCTCTAACTTTTCAAGATTCTCTCGAAGCTCTGTTGCTTGATAATATGTGCCATTAGTTGACCCAAAATCACGAATCGTAATTCGATTACGCTTCCACTCTAACTCCGTTACTGATGGACCTAATTGATGTCCCTGAATTGGTCTGCTATCAAATTCAAACATTGCATGGCCAAGTCTCTGACCAGGAATTGCCCTGCTAACTGCTGAATCTGGAAGTAGTAGCAGAGATGCCTTAGGGTGATATTTTCTTACTTGGTCCAAAATACCCGGAATTAATTTATCTTCTACTTTCCGAGCTATTATCAGTTTAAATGGCAGATCTTCTACAGAAACATGCAATGCTATATACGATTTGTGAGTATTAAAAATAAATAAAAGTCTCTTGTTTTTAATACTCTTAGTAAAATCAGAAACTGACCACTGTGGAACGCTACCTTGCTGGGGATAAAATAATATAAGGTGTTCCTTTAGTAATCCCGCACCGTAAACATGCCCCTTGCTGTCACTGAGAAAGCACTCTTTTCTTATATTTTTATATAGCTTTCTATCTTCGTATGAAATTTCTGATCCGTCTGGCTGCAGATAGGCGGTGCCGATTCTTGGCAGGCTTTCATTTTCTAAGTTTTGAATATCCCGTTCAATATTTCTCCGAAAATTTTTATCAGGTAAGTCCACGTCCATACGACGAGCGACTTTATTTACGATCTCCTCAACAGATATTCGATCATGCCTACCAATCACCTCAAGGATATACCTAATTCTGGTCTCAATTTTTGTGTCTTTAGGTTGCTTGGGCATATACTCCAAATTATTTCAAAACCTCCGTTATCTGTCATTTTTAAAGTGTCTCATTATTAGACAGTTCGGATAATCCCAAGAACAGGCCAAAAGTCGCGCGACAAAGAGTGTCGCCCACCCCCCTTATTCTTAATTAAACAAACAAAACCATAGGGGGTTTAAAATGATCGAAAGAAATAATAACAAATCACAACTTAAGACATCAAAAGTCTTAAAACAACACAACATCACTGATGTTCAGTTGTCAGTTCAAGAGTGTAATGACTGGATTAAGAACAATCACGACAAGATTGTTAACTTATATCTTCAGTTTGTTCTCGAACAAAAAAAGAAACCAATTCAATCAACTCTCAATAATTTAGTCAAAAATGAGCGTGAAAATAATACGTCTAAATTTATGAGTGAGAATTCACTGAATATTCTCAAAGAACTTACACAAAAGAATCAAATATTATTTAGTGATTGGAAACAAAAGTCAAAAATCACTAGTTCAAAGATCAGATCTTTCACCAAAAACATTGAACCAATTCAAATCGAATCAGTAGACCAATTTTTAAAAAGAGGGGGTGTAATCAAAACGATCAAAAATCGAAAAATGAAAACTGTCTAAATTAAATCAAGAGAGTGTCAATTTCGACACTCTTTTTAACTAAAAATGGAGAAAATATTTATGGAAAACAAACACGAACAAATAATAAACGAAGTCTATAGTCTTATTAATTCCGAAGAAAATCTTAGTCCATACGAATGGGTTTATAACAAAAAACAATATCAGACTATTGAAGCGGCATTAATGTCACCGGCGGTTGATAGAAAATCTGCTCTCAATCAACTAAGTCGGTCATTTTTCAATACCTACCATAAGCGCGCATCTCGACTCTTTGAGGTGAATGCTCCAACGTTCGTTATTGATAATGAAACCAAATCCTACCTTGCCTGCGCAAGAAAAGTTCTCGCTCTTCTAACTGACGAAAAATAATTAACAGGGCGGTAATATTGTTACCGCCCATTTCATAAGGAAAAATAAAATGAAAACGAATATTGAACAAATTGAAAGGGATCTTACAGACGGACGAAATATCTTAATAACTGGACCAGCAGGTACAGGCAAATCTCATGCAATTAATCATCTGGTAAAACAATCTAACAAAAAATTCGCACTGACTGCCTCCACTGGCATAGCGGCTACGCATATTTCGGGTTCAACGATACACAGCTTCTGTGGATTAACTCCTCATACCGAAAAATCTCATGTCGTAAAAATGATAAATAATACCGACAAGGGTGATCAGATTAAAGAACGTGTGAAACAATCTGATGTGCTCGTCATTGATGAAATTTCAATGTTGTCTCCTGAAACCTTAGAGCTGATAGATGAGGTATTAAAGTGTGCCGCTGATTCAAAGCTACCATTTGGCGGTAAACAACTTATTATGTCAGGTGATTTTCTGCAAATCCCCCCTGTATACAATAAGGATCGAAGATCAAGTTTGACTTGGGCTTTTCAGTCTAAAGCATGGAAGGATGCCAATGTCTCAACTATTTATACAAACACTGTATACCGACAAGACAATCTAGCCTTTGTAAATGCATTAAATGAAATTCGGCAAGGTAAGTGCTCTTCAGAGATCACTGAAATGATGGAGAATCGAGTCGGAGCAAAACTTGAGACTGAATCAAAGCCACTTAAATTTTTACCTCGAAATAATGAGGTTGATCTCATCAATGCCTATGAGCTTAATCTTTTGATTGGGGAGGAAAAAAACTATTCAGCGCGAATATATGGAGTAAGTTCATGGCATGAAAAACAAATTCGGGATAATTGCATCGCATCTGAGCGGCTAGCCCTCAAGAAGAATGCTCAAGTTATCATTATTAAAAATGATCCTGAGGGAAGATATTGCAATGGTTCACTTGGGAAAATAATCAAGTTTGAAGGTGGATTTCCAGTTGTAAAAATTGAACGGACCGGAAAAGAGGAACTTTTTGAATATTCTAAATGGGAAACAAGAGGACCTGGAGGTCAGATATTAGCCTCATTTGAACAAATCCCACTAAAATTGGCTTATGCCTTAACAATTCACAAGTCGCAGGGCATGACTCTCGATCACGCCGAGGTTGATCCAAGAGGTATTTTTACGGAGGGACAATTGTATGTCGCCCTTAGCAGGGTCAGAACTCTCGAAGGTCTGAGGCTTCTTGGCTGGCACAGCAAATATATTAAAGCCAATAAAGAAGCTCTGAATTTTTATGGCGACTCATTAAGTATCAGCAAAAGCTGCGATCCATAAATAACATGCACCATTGCCAAGGAAGGCGAGCATATTTTGTATAATATTATTGATCCTAGAACAAATTTAATTATGGTCACAGATTTTTCGGATCAAAGGCTGGTATGGGAAAGGGAAATACAAGTGTAATTGGTCTCAACTTTCAATGGCGACAAGGCAATTCTTGCGATGCCTTGAGAGCGTTTGTATTTTCTGATTCCAGATATATTGGAATTTCAGCAAAGCTTCATCCAACACTTAGTCAAATCAATGATCATCTTAAACTACATGGCTTACGGCAGGCTCAGGCTTTATCTGATAATCACCTTCAGATTTTATTTCAACGTCTTCAGCATGAACTGAAGTCGGAGTATGGATTAAAAACCTATAGAGCTCTTGAAAATCTCGAAACAAAAACAAAGCAATTTAATTTTGGTCAATCTGTAGAGGAATTTTTTAAATTCAAACATGATGTCAGTTGTGCCAATAGTTACAGATCGTGGATCTTAAAATTTTGGCTTCCCTTTTTCCTTAGCAAAGGCTGTGAACATCCAAAAGATTTTAAGCAGTGGCAACGGCAAGCTGTCACTCATATCAAATCGGCAAAAAATAAACACGGTGAGGATTATTCTCATCACACTTATGGCTCACTGACAAAGTCACTCAACGAGTATATTCGATTCCTAAAAGAGTATGATTACATAGGCGAAGACGATGTTTTTCGCCTAAAGGCAAAAATCACATTGGAACAAAAGAAGCGTGGTAAATTCGCTAACAAGCGAAGCGCAGATACTTACACTGAGAGTGATCTATTCCAAATTAAAGAACGAATTGACTCCATTTATCAAAATAATCTAAAAATGAAACTTAGGGCTTATGCTCTATTTTTTGGCGTGTGCACTGGATTGCGAAGAGGTAATTTGCTCGGCTTACGCGCAAAGCACTTAATTCCAGAAGCTAATGTTCCCCATTTTCAATTAGCTGATAATATCGTGAATGGCTGGAGCCGAGGCCAAAAAGGTCCCATTGTATTTGAGAATTCATCTAAAATGTCTGCATTTGAGGAGGGGTCCATTTGTATCCCGCTTATCCAGCCCAACACAGCGTTGTTATCTGAAGTGACATCTTTCCTGAAGGCGAATTTACCTGCGGAATCTAGGCTCATAGACGCGCATCCAGACGTGGTTGGCAAATGGTGGAGACAAATTGCAAAGGAATGTGGAGTTAAATTTTTGTCACCACTTCAATGGCGGCACTCTTACGCAACGATTGGCGCATTACATCTGGCAGATTGGTATAGGAATAATACTTATCTTCTGCAACAGTGCTGCCTTCACAGCTCCATCAAAATGACAGAAAAATACGTCAATCAAAAATCAAGTCAATTGCTGAAGGCATTTGAAGACTGAAATTATTTACATCTATACAGATTTACCTAATTTGTACGCGGACTCGATGGCGTAAAAGAATTGAAAAAAACAGAAACTTCATCGCCAGTAAGTTCTTCTTTATTGTGCAACTCTTCAGCGATTTGTTTAATTACTGGCTTATAAGATTCAAGGTTTTTATAACACCATCTGATTTTTCCATCTATGTATGCTCTGATAAGGTGGTTCCCAATAAAATTTAAAGTACCTGGAGTTTTAGCGGCAATATCTGGTTCTCCCTCAATGACAGGGGCAGTCAGGGAATCTGTTAGAATGTTTTTACTAAGAAACGTTTTAACAAAAGGAACCCCAAATGCCCCCAATCGTTCACGAACCTATCAT
>CAIYID010000010.1 GCA_903926205.1 uncultured Bdellovibrionales bacterium | reverse complement strand
TATAGGGAAAAATTGCAAACTACGCTTCCTGTAGGAAAAAAACTTGATCAGGATAAAATGCTCAATTAATAATCACGTCGCTGCCGCTCCGCTGGTGCACTCGAATGAAAGCCGGTGGTGGATCACGATGAAATCAGCCAATACCATGAAATTTTAATTTTTGAATCAATTAATCTTTGGCTAAAATCATGAAGTTCAGCAACTGCACTTTTCCCATCACGGCAACGATACTTTCCATGCATGCTTGAGGGGCAGAACGTACATCTCCCAACACAGCCACGAGATAACTCTGCAGGATATGTTCCAGGTGCGGTTACCCCCACACAATCGAGCGAGTCCGTAGGGAGGGAATCGCACATGCCAAGATGGCATAAGCGCCAAAACTAGCTTAGATTTTCGCTTTTTTTTCTGATATCTGAAAGGGGTGAGGTCTTTTAATCCAATATGCCGATCTGTTATCATTTGCAGACATTATCTTTGAGCAATTCAGAAAACAAATAACTAATGAAATTTAGGATTTCCTCATCCTTGGCGGCCTCGATCTTAGAACTTTTAGTATTTGAGGAGCAAGCCAATCAGAAGTCAATTCTTGTCCTAATGTGGTTAAATGCACAATATCCCACCAAAGCGGACCTTTATTATAATTTTCTGGTTTGTTTATAAATTCATGCAAGGGCAAGCTCATTATATTGTACTGCTTTGCTAATCGCCTGAGAACTTGATGGTTAGCCATAAGTCTTTGGCTAAAAGCTTTCTTAAATAAGCCTGTTGATCTTTCATAATCATTGGCCTCTTCAACAAGGAGCGTATTAGCTCCAAGAAACTGATTTAATTTTAAAAACTCCTCCATTGTTGCTAAAAATTGAATCGAAGACGTGTCGTTATTTGATAAATTAATAATGACCAAATCAGGCTTTTGCTCAATGTAATGCACTTGATACTCTTTGAGCAAATCAGTTGAAGTAAAGGAAGAAATTGAAGCATTAATCGATTCCAACCGATATTTAGAAAAAAGAGCCACGCTAAGATATCGATGAATCCTCACAAAGAAACTGTCTTCAAGCTTTTCCGCACCTGAGCCAATGGCTTGCGAACTACCGACAAACAAAATTCGATACAATTTTTCATTTTTATTATTTATTTGAGAGTCCACTGGTGGCATTTTTTGTATGCAATCGTCCTTTGGGTTGTTGCAAAAAATGGGGCCTTTGTAAATTCGGCTCATTGGATATCCGCGCTGAGCAACTCCATTTTGCGAAATGGTTTTGCCGCCTGATAGCTTATACCAATTCGCAAAAATTTTGAAGCGTACGAGCTCAACACTGAAATACCGTAGGTCTGTCCGCTCTGGAAATAAAGGTTTTGTGATTCCCAAATCAACGGGAGTTCGTTGAGAGTAATAACCATAGTCGAAACAAAACCAAGCACCAGCACAAAAAAATGCTGCAAAAGAAATCATCACCCATTGAAATAAAGCTTTTCTTGAATTAATTAAAAAAGCGCCTTGACTGAATTTTGATATTAGACTCCCAATAATAATCAATAAAAATAAATTGAAAGCAAACGTATTTAACCAATTTTTTGAATTACGAAAAGAGATCGGAACAGGTCGCCCCTGATGCGGTCGAAGAATTATTTCATCTACTTCCGCTCCAGTTGGTCCACTTCTAAATGCAATGTGACCGAGAGCCAATGAAGGGGCCTCCGAGACTAAGAACGAACTTCCGTCTATTTGTATCCTCAGTCCTTGCGACTGGTTCAGAATAGAAATATTATGCCAGCCGGCAGATAATTCATTGCATCGAATAGAACTCGTCTTATTAAACTTTCCGTTTGCAGCACTTTCAAAACTGATGGATGGCAATTCCCTTTGTCGACTGAAACGTAGACCCGAATACCCAAGTTCATTACGATTGTAAGTAAAATCAAGATAGGATTGATCCTCCACTTTAATTTTAAATTCTATTTGATCAAGAAGTTGAGGTTCGCGAAAAACAACCTCTTGATTTCCAAAGTAACTTCCAAGATTAAGTCTATTTTGAGAAAGTGGAATACGAGTAAGTAAATACTCGTCTGCCCCCATTACCACAAGGGACATCATCCGCTTTTGAACAATCCATTGGTTATTGAGATAAAGTGAGTTCTGAGAATATAAAACACTCTCAGTCAGCAATAAAGCACAAGGCAATATCAAGCAAAAAATAAGAAGAAAACTCTTTGTTTTTTTCATTAAAAAATTCTAATGGGAACCTTATGGAGAATCAAACAAGAGCATAGTGGAATTAGAAATTGTTTCGTTCGTGTTTTTTTGAATATTATCTCTATTTTCTAGATCTTAACTTATACAATTAGTGGCTTTCTAACTTGCAATTGATAAAGGTCACTAGCGACCAGACCTAAGTCCAGTTGGACTCCCTGACAACCAACCGCTCGGCAATTTTTCATACAGAACGATGCCTTGCTTGTTAAGCATCAATCAAGGCAAAATTATCTAGATATTTTAAATGGAAAGCTATGCAAAAAATGAAAAAAAAATTTCATCTAGAAACCTCGAAATTCTTTTGCCTAATGCCCTGGGTGCATCTCCATTTTTTACCAGATAGCTCTGCTCATGCTTGCTGCATGTCTGACTCAAAAAAGCCTGTCGGCAATTTTTCAATAACTCCTTCCATCAAAGAATTGTATAACTCTAAGTCCGCATGCCAACTTCGAAAAAATATGATGGATGAGAAGCCTTCACCTGAATGTCAGCGTTGTTATGAACTGGAATCCCATGGTGTTTATACCTTGAGAAAAATGTCCAACGAGTCTTTTGGAAAATACTGGGATGGGCTAATTCCGGAAACCAAAAATGACGGTCAACTCACAGATTTTAAAATGCGCTATCTCGATATCCGCTTTTCAAATATTTGCAATTTTAAATGTCAAACCTGTGGACCTTTATTTAGTAGCGCCTGGTATGATGACCAAAAAGCGCTGTATTCAGGTTATTCATCACTTAAGATAAATCGCATTGAACCTATGAACCAATTCATGAGTCAAATACAGCCTCTGCTTGATGATGTGGAAAAAGTGTATTTTGCTGGTGGCGAGCCCATTGTTACCGAAGAAATTTACCAAATCATGGATTACTGGCTAGCGAAACTACATCTAGGATTAGAGCTTAGTTTTACAACAAATTTTAGCCTTATTCAGTTCAAAGAAAAAAACATTCTGGATTATTGGAATAAATTCAAGCATGTGCGTATCTCCGCAAGTTTGGATGACTCCGGCCCCCGTGCAGAGTATCTTCGAAAAGGAACCATTTGGAAAAATATAGAGTCCAATCGTAACAAAATGCTTAGCGCTTGTCCCAAAGTGTATTTTGAAATCACGCCCACAATCAGCCTCTTTAATGTTTGGCATTTTCCTGAGTTTCATTTGGATTGGGTAAAGAGAAATTTGGTGGAACCTAATAATATTCGACTCAATATTTTAACCAATCCTCGACATATGACCTTAAGCTTAATTCCTTTAAAAAAGAGAAAAAAACTTATCACCAAGTGGATCGAAGCACGCGATCACTTGCTGGAGTTTTGCGAAAATAGAAGCCATCCCAAGCACAATATCCTAGATGGTTATAATTCCATCATTCATTATCTTGAAAATGAGCCAGAGGAACTTGATCTTCATAGCGCCTTTCTTGAGCGTCTAAGTAAAGTGGATGCGGTTCGAAAAGAATCTCTCTTTGATGTCTTTCCAGAATTAATCGAAATTTTCGAACTGCGAGAAATAAATGAATAGCTCGGAAGTATCACTTGTTGCTATTCGCCCTGCAGAGAAAAAATTTGCTAACATTGTCTGGCAAGTCAGTGATGTTTGCAATTACCGCTGTTCCTACTGCAATCGAGGAAATTGGGGCGGCCAGCAACCGAACTTAGATACCAAGACCTATATTAAAACATTGAAGAGCTTGCTGTCTCAGTTCAAAGAACAGGGATACGAGGCCTTTAAAATATTTTTTTCCGGTGGAGAACCCACTTACTGGAAACCATTAGTAGAAATTTGTGAATTTCTTCACTCTGTACTTGATCGTCCATTGATTGCAATCAATACGAATATGAGTCGATCCCTTAATTGGTGGGAAACTCATCATCACCTTTTTAGAGATGTTGTTGCCAGCTTTCACATCGAATCGGCCAATCAAGACAACTATCTTCGTAATATAAAATATTTGCAATGCCGCTTGCCCTACGTTGCTTGTCGCCTGCTTATGCATGATGAACGATTTGAAGAGGTCGTAAAATTTAGTGAACGAATCAAAGTAGAACTGGATAACTACTTAATTGAATATGCCGCACTTTTTGATGACCTTCTTCCTCACTCTCCTATGCATATTTACAAAGAAAAATGGAAAGCTGATTTTTTGGAAACCCATTCATATGAATCTCAGCGTAATTTGGATTTTTGCATGATTAAGGATGCAAAATCGGCAGCTTGCTTGGAAGTCTATGCAGATGGAAATGTGGAAGTCCTTAATGCCACTCGCCTGATTTCTCAAAATCGAAATCACTTTAAAGGCTGGAGCTGTAGCATCAACGACAGTATCTTTATCAACACGAGTGGCAACATTCGTCTTGCTAGTTGTAACGCTGGTCAAATCATCGGCAATATCGCCGATGAGAATGTAAAACTTCTAAATCAGCCAGTCATATGTCCCTTGGAGGTCTGTGGCTGCGGAACTGATATCAGTATTCCTAAAATTCGAACTAACAAATCCGGAGGCGATCGTGCCTAAGTCAAAACAACAAAGTAATTTTTGCCCAATTCCTTTTATCCAACTGCAATTAAATCCCTTGGGAAATATTTCTGCCTGTTGTTTTTCAGAAGAATACAAAGTAGGCGACGTACTTACAGATAGCATTGAATCCATTTGGAATAATAAAACAATGCAAGACTGGCGGCAAGAATTTCTGACTGGCAAAATAAAAATTTGTGAAAAAGCCATGAAGTCGTTTGAATGTCACAAAATGTACCAACACCTTAATCGTCTTGTGGAATTATCGAAAATTCAAAGTAGACCTCCACAAAGACTAGATTTACGACTCAATGGAAAATGCAATTTGGAATGCATTATGTGTCATGTTTGGGAACAGCCAAATGGTCTCTACGATAAAAGTGATTTTTGGACTTATGGACCTGAAAAAATATTTCCTCATTTGGTTGAAGTTGACATGCTGGGAGGAGAGCCTTTTATCCAAAAAGACACCTTTAGATTTATCGATTTAGTTGCACAAGTAAATCCAAAATGCAGTTGGGGGTTTATCACTAATTGCTCTTATAAATTTAGCTCCGTATTAGAAAAACATTTAGATCGAATTAAAATTAGACATATCCATATGTCGATAGATTCTTTGGTGTCGGAAACTTATGCCCAAATAAGAAAAAATGGAAATTTGGATAAAACCCTAGCCACCGTTATGAGTTTCATTGATTATCGAAAAAAACGAACCCTCAAAGGCGAACCTTTCACTCTATTTGCTTCTTTTTGCATTCAAAAATCAAATTGGATGGAAATTGTTAATATACTCGATTTCTGCGACAAGCATCAATTACGTCCAATACTGCAAAGTGTGATTGGAGATGAAAACCTTTCCTTGAATCATTTAAAACAAAAAGACTTGGAAGGAATTTTAAATATTTTAGAACCCTTCATCAATGGAAATCGCCGATTAACAATCATGCCGATTTACTCAGAAGTCTCGCGAATTTTAGGTCGTGATGTTAAATAAAAAAAATCTCTTTTCTTTACTATTATTCGTGCTTGTTTGGACTTTCTTAGAAGGAATCCTTGGTGTTTTTTTTGCAATTAAAAATGGAAGTTGGTCAACTCCGACTGAATTGTTTGCTGAGTCCTATTCAAAATCATATCAAGTAAAAGACTGCAACTGGAGTGACCAGATTGCTCTGCATCCATATTTTGGTTTCCGATATTTAAAAAATTCGGTCTGCCGTACTGTGCCAGTTAATAATTTTAATTTACCCGGCCCAGAAATTCCGTGGGAAAAAGACGAACAGTTTTACACTGTATTAGTCTTAGGTGGAAGTGTCGCGGAAACTCTTGCCGCACAAACTGATGGAATAACAAAGTCTAGCCTACAAGAAGTAGTAAATTCTCGTTTTAAAGCTAAAGACGGAAGGCGTATTCAAATTATTAATGCTTCAATGGCTGCGGGTGTTCAACCAATGCAATTAATTGCATATCAATTTTTTCACAGCATCGCCGATGCGGTGATTTCGATTGAAGGCTACAACGAAAACAATAAGTATAGAAATTTTCAGAGTTTTTTACAACCTCCACACATTTGGAATGAATTGCTAGAAAAACCAAATACCGAAAACTCGTATGTAAGCGCTTCCACTCTTCACAATCGTTGGAAAAATATATTTAGAAATCACTTAGTGAATCATTCTTTTATACTTTATTTATTTTTCCAAATTGGTGATTCTTTTTTTCAGTGGATAAAAAAAATGGGATCTCAAGGTCAGACAATTGATCAGGCGATTCCCCATTTTCCGGATTCGTGGGACAGCAAAAAGAAACATCATGATTTTCTTACTCGCTATTCGGATACCTTGCTCTCCGCAAGGTTTCTAGCTAAACAATTCAAACAAGAATATTTTGTATTTTTTCAACCGACCCCTTCAACGGCAAAAGTTCTCACATTGGAAGAAACTAAATTAGTAGGTAATCTCAACTATATGAACTCATACACTGAAATGAAAACTGAGCTAATTAAAATTCCACGGAGTAAAGAGTTTATTTTTGATTTGGAAAATACATTTAACAAAACAAAAGACTCCGTCTACGTTGATCCAATTCATAATAATAAACTTGGTAAAACTCTTTTAGCGACACGAATTTCTGAAATTCTCGCTATGAAATTAGGCTGGAAGGATCTCAGTGTCAGACGATAGATTAATTAAACTCTATTCTGAAATTCCAAATAAAATGATCACTTTTGATCTTACAGGTGTATGTAATCTAAATTGCACAATGTGTGTTTGGCATAATGGAAAAATGAAATTTGAAAAGAAAAAGCATCTCAGTTTTTCGCAAATACGTTCCACCGTAAATCAAGTTTTGATGAATAAGATTAAATACAATTGTATTAATTTAAGTGTTTCGGGCGAGCCTCTTTTAAATCCAGAGTTCCTAGGCATAGTCACTTTTCTTTTCGATCAAAATAAAAACAATGTATTATTTGATGTGCTTAGCATTAACACAAACGCAACTCAGTTAAATGAAGAGACGGTTCATTTTTTTGCAGATAAAGCTCTCTTAAATTGTGGACGTCTTTTTCTTACTTGTTCTCTTAACTCCGCCTCCAAAGAGACAGGACTTGCTGTTAAAAAGAGGGATGTGCATGATATAATTGAAGCGAACATTCAATATTTAATTTCTTACAAAAGGTATAATAATATCGGTGATCAATTAAAAATTGATTTACAAATGTTGGTGTTAAAAGAGACTGCGGATGAGGCTCCGCTTTTCGTGCAAAAATGGTCTGATTGTTTTCGAGAAAATAAAATGAATTTTCGCGTCGTAGCGGATGAATTTTGTAACGACCATAATGTGATTAACCTCAAAAGGGAATTTGACAAAGATCGCCAAGAAGAATGCGATCAACGGTTTAAAGAAGTGGCCAATCGCTTAAATTTGTTGCCAAAAAAAATTGAAAAAATCTATGAAAAATCATTCCCGTTAACCTCCGCTGTTGTTGCTCAACGTCGACCTTGTCATGCACTTTGGCAGACTCCTATAATTAGATCCGACGGTCGAATTAGTTTTTGCCTGTCTGATATTGATGGACATATGGAGATTGGCGCTTCCCACGAAACTGATTTTTTGAGCCGATGGCTCGGAAAAAGTGCAAATCATTATCGGTTGTTGCACGTTATGGGTAAGGCTGAAAATATTTCGGTATGCTCGCATTGCACGTACTATGAAGCCGGGGAAGTCTCGCAAAAATATTGGGACGAATATCTACAAATAATGGACAGCCAATATATTGATAAGAAAAAGAATGAACTGGGCATTCAACGTTTTAATTCTTTACCTAATAAATTGCTAACAATAGATATAAGTAATGCCTGCAACCTTTATTGTTTTTATTGCACTTTCGCCCAAGAAGACAAACATTCCAACAAAAAGAAAAAATTTATCAATCTTGAAGAAATAAAAAAAATCTGTAATGAATTTTTAGTTCATGGCACAACTTTTCAATGCATAGTTTTATCAGTCAGTGGAGAACCTCTTCTAAATCCACATTTTTTAAAAATTATTTCTTACTTTTTTGAAATCAATGGAACAAGCCAGCGATTGTTTAAATACATAAGCATTAACACTAATGCCACTTTTTTGGATAAAACCAAGGTTGATCTCATTCATGATTACATAGAAAAAGGGTATGGCCAGTTGCAATTGACTCTATCGCTTAATTCTGCATCTCAAGAAAGTTTTCTCAAAACGAAAAAAGTTGATCTCTATGAACAAACCCTGCAGAATATTCTCTACTTGCTCGAAGAAAAAGCACGGCGAAAAATTGATTATCAAGAAAATATTTATCTTCTGTTTTTAGTCAATGAAATGGTTGAACATGAAGCATTGAAGTTTCGAGACCTTTGGTCAAGGCACTTGCAAAATATCGGCCTAGACTTTTCCGTCGACTATGGATTGCCAACAAAGAAGTCTGTATCAATCATCTTTAAACGTACTTATTCAAATTCAAAACTCTTCACTCTACCACAATCGGAATATGATGAAATGCACAGAAGAGTGGTTGAGCTCCTTGGCCTAAAACCTAATGATTCCAGAGAAGACCTCAATAAAAATATTCCTGTTTTCATTCATACCAAAAAAAAATGCGCCTCTCCTTGGCTATCGCCAGTCATTCGTCATGATGGGACTCTCAGCTATTGCCTTCAAGATAATGAAAATGCGATGCCTATTGGTAATATTTTTGATCACTCCTTTTTCGATCTCTGGCTTTCTAAAACCTCGAAACAATTTCGACAACGACTAGCCCTGAACGAATTTAATAAATGGGATATATGCAAGGATTGTAATTATTTTGATGGAGAAGAATTACCTAGAGAAGTTCTGGAATCTTATAAAAAACAAGAAAAAAAATAATTTTTACGATTTTTTATATTGGCAAAGTAACTGATATAGCTCAGGAAATGTTTCTGAAAAGTTTAAATCCCTTCTTTCGTCAATTTGCTGAAAAAAAGAATTCGCAATCTCTAAAAAATGCTTTTCTTGAATTGGCTGGAGACGATTCGTTAAAAAATGATCCCGAATCCTTTTCATTTTTGATATTTCGACGGCATCAAACATCCACGGCTTATTTTCATCACAATGTTCCTCCATAAATTGAAGACTTGCACTGATATGTTTAACGAAGCTGCTGGGAAGTAATTCTATCAACAAATGCTGAGGCCCTGTGATATAGCTAATATCAACTTCGATTCGTCGTTTTTTTTGGCAATATTTTTTTCGTAATTCTAAAAGAGTTTCTAAAAATTTTGTAAATTCGGTTACGCAAAGTAAATTGTATGTACACATGATAGAAAGCTGCGCATCAGGCGCTTTCTCCAGAAAATATTCGACATTGCGTTTCCATAAATCAAAATCCAAACCGTACCTTGCATACTCTGCTTGGCGACCGACACTTTCTAGCGATGTGTATAATTTAAAGCCTGCAATGGATTTTTTTTCTAAAATTAGAGAAATTTCTGATACAAAATGAGTTAGTATTTTTTCTGAAATACCCATGTTGGAATTGACCATCAAATACAACTTTGAAGGTTTTGCTTTTTTCAAATTCTCCAACAATTCAAAAGTTGTCTTATGCAAGAGCGGCTCGCCACCTGTGAGTCTTAACGCATCCACTTTTGAGGATATTTTTTCCCACCATACCTTCCAAGCTTTTACATACGGAGTATCCTCAGAAGAATAGATTGTTTGTGTGATGGCATAGTTATCATTTAATCCTTCGAATTTCCCATATTGTTCGATCTCACGTTGCCATTTAGAAGAGGATTTCGGATGACAATAAACACACTTAAAATTACAAAGATTTGAAAATGAAACTTCAATTACAGTCGGCACAACAGACTCGTCGCCAGTGAATGACTGCAACTGTTTAAAAAGTTCTGGCCGCGATTGATTTTGTTCAAAACTTTTTATCATGCGGTCGCTAAGGTGTTGCTCGGTTTTTAAGTCTTCGATGTTCCAGCAATACTGACACTCTTTCGGTCGCAATCCCTGAAGCATCAATTTGCGTTGTTGTTTTTTAAAATTAGAATTATGGAGGGCGCTTTCATCAAGAGCTAGTTCTTCAAGAGAAATTTTATGCGGATCAGGATGATAACAAGAATGATTTTCACCCAAATGTAGGTAAAGATTAAGGTGATACCATTTCGCCAAACAAATAGATCCGCTGAAGGAATCTGTTATCGTTTTAAATTCTAGAATTTTTTTCGACTTGTTCACTTCGCAGGAATCACATTAATGGATCTTAGAAAGATATTTCGATCCTCTTTTGTTTTTTCATCAGAATAATCATTTACAAAAGAAATGCTCAACGAAGACTCTTGCTTTTTCAAATCAAAGATCATACTAGTTTTTTCCCAATCCTTGTTATCGAATTGAACGGCTTGAATTGCATTTTCTCCAAACTTAATTTCCAATTTTCCGCCCTCACCTTTGAACAAATCTGATCGCACCTCAAAAGTGAGCTTAATTTTTCCTGGACCGTATTTCCCAGAAATAATGGCCTCGTCATTTCCGTAAAACGAAAGTAAATTTCCATCAATCATATTTATGGTTTGCAGATTCTTCATCTTTGCTGCAGTTTTTAAATTTATCCCTAGTGCGGCCGTCGAAGAAGCAGAATTCGTCGGCTGTTCACTCGTCACTGGAACTTCAGCTTTTTTGGTGCAATGTACATTCAAAGCCAACAAAAAAAATGCCAGAAATTTAAAAAATAACTTACTGTTCATTGTACGCCCCCACTATACAAGGTAGTATTGTACAGAATCAGTACGATGCCAACGAATGAGCCTGCCTGACTCTCTGCGGTAGTATTTTGTAGCAAGGAGCATATTTGCAAAAACGGCGATTTAATTTAGATTCATTTCGTCGATTTTCTGGCCGCTTGGTACCAACGATAATTGCCACATTAATCTATCGAATAATTGCTTTTATTTCTCTGCAAATTTTTTTCTGTTTTTTTAAAGATGTGAAAATTTGGATACGCAATAGTGCTGTTTTGGGAACTGTGTCCTTTCTTGCTAGTGACATCGATTTAACTCTTTTGATTGATAACAAAAACTTTTCTCACAAAATACAACTCAGAAAATCACTTCAGATTCTAAAAAAATGGATTCCTCTTTTTGCCGATTTCAATATTTATTTTCAAACTGATTTTAAGTTTTTAAATCAACACTTCAACACTTATGAACTGGCAAGAGATCCCTTTTTACTTGCGCGTTTTAAAAAAACAAACAACCGACAAGATCGATCGCCTGACGAGTTAAAAGTTGAGGCCTTTGTCTACATTATTCGTATGATCGCTTTTGATCTGCAAGGTATCGTCGAGCACCCTCAAGTTCGAAAAAAGAAATGGAAAAGTTACCTGACCCTCTGCAAAGTCTCACCAGTCACCCAGGTCTCTCTCTCTTCACTATTGCAAAAAGCATCACAGATTTTAGAACTTTCGGTCTGCGACGAAGAAAAGATTGCTTGCTTGTTTCAAGCCATCGCTCTTGATTCCGAGTCATTCAAAACACATAAATGTCTTGATGCTTTGAAGGCCTCTCCAGATTGGGGACTATGCCTATTTCCGCAGCAATACTGCTACACCGATTTGAGTCTTGTCCCTTTGACAAAAACTCAGCAATTGATTCAGCAAAAACAAGTTCAATGGGAAATTGTAGGTCTTTTGTCTCAGCAATTTTTGTTTAACGACAAAGAAAGTCTTCCTCGACATTTAGAAAACATTCTAAAAGCAATTCCCTCATCCCAAATCCAACTTCGATTGAATGTAGCCGATGGCATCCGTTTACTTCATGAGATAACTTAAGTTCAAGTTTTCTACAGTAAGACGAGTTTCTCCAGATTGTGCGCTGCAGGGATTGAATTCACTAGTCATTTATGTTCGAGGTCACTTAAGTTAAAGATATGTCCCACTACGAAAAAGCTCTGAAAGCCAAGGCTGAGTTGAATACGGTCTCACCCAGTTTTTGCCTAGCTAAATGGCTGCAGGTGAGCTTACATCTAACAACCGGGCGCACACATTCTTGCTACCACCCACGGTCTCATAAGATTCCTCTCAAAGAGATTGAGCGCGGGCCATCGGCACTTCATAATACGGAGTACAAGAAAAAACAGCGAAAAAAAATGCTCGAAGGAACACGTCCGGTGGAATGTCTTTACTGTTGGACAGTCGAAGATATGCCGGGTGATCTGCTTTCCGACAGACATTATCGGAGCGCAGAAGATTGGGCCATGGCCGACATGGATATCATTCGATCGATGCCATGGGATGCGGATGTAAAGCCGCGCTATTTAGAGGTTAACTTTAATCAGGCCTGCCAATTTAAATGTACCTACTGCTCTCCGCAATTCTCGAGTTCTTGGATGGCAGAGATCAAGCAATATGGTTTTTATCCTACGACTTTTGGCTACAATCGGCTCGAGTGGTTCAAAAAAAATGATCTCATTCCCTATGGACCTGATGAAAAGAATCCCTACGTAGAATCTTTTTGGAAATGGTGGCCGGAAATTTATCCTCATCTGCGAATTTTTCGCATGACGGGAGGAGAGCCTCTCATCGATCCGAATACAGCCTTGGTGTTGGACTACGTCATTCATCATCCTCATCCCAAACTGACAATTAGTTTAACTAGCAATTTGTGTCCGCCAGATAAGAATTTTCAACAATTCCTCACGGCGGTGTCTGAGTTACTTCAAAAAAATGCAATTGAAAATTTTTTTCTCTACGCAAGCATCGATTCAGTTGGCAAACAAGCTGAATACATTCGATCAGGTCTGGATTATCAAAAGTTCAATGAAAATTTGGAGCGTTATCTTGAGATTCCAGGAACGGAAATATCCTTTATTTTGACGTTTAATTGCTTGAGCGCTCCAGGATTTCGGCCTTATTTGGAATGGCTCTTAAATTTGCGCAATAAATACTCAAAAGGAAAGCAGAGAATTTCATTTGATACGCCCTTTTTGCATCATCCTTCGTTTTTAAGCCTGCAAGTTCTAACGCCGGAATGGAAGAAGAGCATGCAAGAAACTGTGGCATGGGCAGAAGAGATCTATAGAGATCGACCCGAAGCTTTGGATGGCTTCACTTCCATGGAAATTGACAAGTTCAAACGTGTGCTTCAGTGGACCTGCGCGCCAGTGGTCGACTTCGACATCCAAATGAACAGAGCGAATTTCTTTTTTTTCTTTACAGAACATGATCGTCGTCGAGGGACAAACTTCTTGAAAACCTTCCCAGAGATGAAAGAATTTTGGAATCAATGTGAACAAGAATCGCGCAGTTTTAAACAAGCAACCGTGTAAAAGAATCCTCTGCCCTCATACTATAAAAAACTTACCGATGCTGTGTTTTATCATGATAAACAAAGATATTATTATTGTTGTTTATCATTTTCTTAGACTTCTAAAAAGTGATAAATAAATTGGCTGCGACAGCTTTTGGACTGTCAATTCCAGGCATCACGGCACCCATCGCTTCGTAATAAAGTTCGCCACCGAATTGTGGAGCGAATTTAAAGTGCACTCCAAATTGATATCCCGAGATCGAACTTGCAACACCGGTGCAGCTGCCGCCAGGGCAGCTACTGGCTACGTTGAAACCGAAATTTCCTCCAACAAAAGGACCGCCGTAATCACTCAATTTCCAGAGCAAACCCAATGGAATGTCAGCATAAGTATAATTTGCTTGGCCGGCAACTCCCGTCGCAGGCGTGTACCCGTACTGACGAGTGGTGTAGAGCATTCCGGTACGTACTTCGAGTGAAGATATTGTCTCAATAGAGGCAATCACACCAGCCTGATAATCAGTATTGCCAGAAATACTGGTCGAGGCCGCGTTTGAAGTCGCACTGTCGGAGCGAACTCCAATTAACACTCCATAATCTGAAGCTTCTGCGTTTAAACCAAAGGCCATTGCAAACACAATCGGAAAAATTAAAGTAAAGATATTTTTTCGCATAGAGATCTCCTCTGTATACTTATAAGCTTTCGCTCAAGCTTCAATCCCAGCTAGAAATCTAAACCATTTTTATACAATATAAAATCATTTATGCTTATTTTGACCCACCAACCCATTTGCTTTTTTTGAATATTAAATCTTACTTTAGTTCCTGATAATATTTTAGAGCCTGCATTTGAATTTGCTTTTTTCGTTCTTCGCTTCCGCCAGCAATTGCAGAGCAACTCAAGGCGGCAAACATTGCAAGATCATCGCATCCGCGAAGAAGCGATTCATTATCTTTCTGGTTAGTTAAGCCAAAATTTTGGATATTAAAATGTTTTTTGGCTGCGTCTTCAATTTCTTTTCGGCAGCTCTGAGAAAGCTTACTCGGGTTTAACTTCACTAAAATGAGGGGATCTTGAGTGGAAGCCTCAGAACAGTAGTTGCCTCGCTCTCGAAGCCACGACTTTTCATCATCGGAAGTGTTCGCTCCAATTTTCTTTTTACTAGCAATCACTTTCCATTTTGCCTGCATTTCTAAAATCACATCAAAGGACGCTTTTGCTTTTTCATAAAGAAGTTCGGAGTTTTTCATTTGTAATATTTGAGGCAAATAACTGAGAGCTAGCCCTTGGCAGAACTCTTGTTTTGATTTTTTTTCGATAGTGGGAATATCTAGCAATTGTTGTTGATCTTGATTCGAGTAGACTTTGAGTCCAGGGTAAAGTCGTGTAAATTCAGCTTTAAGCATTTCTGAATCTTGGATTTCTAAAAAAGCTCTATTCATGACTCGAACTTTAAATTCTAAATCAGATTTTGAACTTTGCTTGTCATTTTCGCGCGCCCAGGCCAAAAAAGCTTCGTGAAGAATCAAACCTTCTTGATCTTGAAGACTGGCTTTACGAAGCCAAGGGCCGTACAAACGCACTTCGAAGTTATTTTGACAGCCAACGATGAATTGTTTCGCAGTTTGAACAAAGCTTTCGTTCAAGCAAGCTTGAGAGTTCATTTGTTTTGGCTCCCAATACCATTTTTTTGACAGAATCATTTTTTCTAAATTTTTTCCTAAGCCGACTTCATTGTACTCACCATAGAGATCAAAAATAGGAATAAGAAATTCCAATTTCCTCAGCCTTTCAGAAACTGCTTTAATAATTTCCTGTGGTTTTATTTCCGTGGTGCCTTGGTTCTCATAATAATCTAAAAAAGGACAGCCGGAGGGATTGCGCACACAGTTTCCGCCGCCATCACTAAACCCACCGACTTTTTGTTCTACATTTCTTGAATTGTTTTGCGAACTCCTTGCAAAACTAGTCGCACTGATCACAATAAGTAATTTGAAAAGCAGATGGCTCATTTTGAGATTTCTAAAAATGTGCATCATGACTTTCCTCCTTCAATATTAGCGCTAGTTCTAAACTCAATGCTGGAAAGAGCTCGCCCAGTTAGAGCCCGAACTCAGCCACTAATGAGTTAATGACTCGCTCGGCAACTCGCAAATACTTGAGTGCAACTCAATAGAATAGAAACGACAAAAATGTTGGATAAAATATTTTTCATTTTAAACCTGTCTTGGGTTATTTGGTATTCAGTAAAACTCGATTCCGCTTAAATTAGGCAAGCTAGATCCGAGCCAATCTCAAATTGAGGTAAATTTGATTTGAAAGAGAAACTGCTGTCAACGATCTAGACAGGGAGTCACCCGCTGTCACTTTCTTAGAACAATAGAACTTTTTAACAAAAAAAGTTTTTTTGAAATATTCCTGTTAAAATTTTTGTTTTTAGATTTCTCATCCCTAAATTCCGCAGGTAATATTTCTCAGTTCGCTAAGATCTTTAAGGCCGCCAATGAGCCATTCGAGCTCTTCATAGGAAATTTGTCCTGAGGCGTACTCGCTAAAATAGCGTTCTTGATTCTCTTTCATTTCAGTGGCAAATGCCTTTGGATCACAGGAAAAACTCGCTGAAGAGTCTGCTGCATGAGAGTATGACGAGAATAAACTTGCGAAGATAACGAGTGCTAATACTGATTGTTTCATAAAAACTCCTTGATTTAATTTAAGCCGTATTGCTATGTGTCATTTATAACTCAGCCGATTAATTGTTTAAATATGAAATAACTTTATTTTTTAGATATTTCTAAAGTATTACTTTAGATAATCCGATAGCCTATTGAAACAATGAAGAAAGATGTATTTGAGCATAGCCATTATATTTCCTATTTAAAAGCCCATCTCGAAGAGGCTAGCAGCCGTGGCGCTAAAGCAAGGCTTGCAAGCGCGATGGGAGTGCAGGCGGCCTATATCTCGCAGGTGCTGCAAGAAAAATCCAACCTCAGCTTAGAGCAGGCAGAGGCCGCCAGTCGATTTTTTAATCACACGCAACAAGAGTTTCATTTCTTTTTACTGCTCGTTCAGAAAGATCGTGCTGGAACTAAAATTCTTCGCGAGTATTTTCAGTTACAGATCGAAGGAATTCTTAAAGATCGATTGGTTCTGACAAAACGTTTAGAGAAAGCAGCACAGCTCAATGAAAACGATCGGCATTGGTATTATTCGAGTTGGCTGCCTTCCGCAATTCACATTGCAGTAACAATCCCAACCTTGAGATCAGTAGAACGTCTCTCCAATGCCTTTGATATTCCAGTCGAGAAACTTTTGGATACTCTTGAACGACTAGAGGTCATTGGTTTAATTCAAAAAAAGGGAGCCGAATATATACCAGGGCTTAATCAAGTCCGGATTGGAAAAGATTCCTTTCATACCCTCAAGCACCACACCAACTGGCGTTTGCAAGCCTTGCAAAGTCTTGATCGCGAACAAGGAGAAGAACTTCACTACTCAGCCGTTGTGAGTCTTGCGGAAGCCGATGTCATAAAAATAAAAAATATTCTTCTTGATGCCATTCAACAAAATATCGAGATCATTAAAACATCGAAGGAAGAAGCGCTTTTTTGCCTTTGCCTTGATCTTTTTCGTCCATCAAGAAAGTAATGAAGTTCAGAAAAATTCTTATGTTATGAAAAAATGCTATTTAACATTCCCTCTGCTTGGAAAAATGATTTTTCTCTTCTAACTGAGTCGTTGCTCTATCAACCCACAGGGGGTTTTCAAAAAACTCACTGCATCGAAGTTTTAATTTTTTGTTAGGTTCCTAGACCTTCAAAGTTGCCCATAGACCCTTACAAAAGCCAGTGCTAGCGTTTCTCAATTCATTTTCCTTAGTCAACGTACGTCCGATGGGTGATTTATGCACGCAACAGAATGGCTTGAATCGAATAAAACTGGTTCCTTTGTTTTAGGAACTAAAAATCGAATTCCGATTAGAAAATATCAATCGCTTCTAACCATGCGCGAGCCCGGCACAGAAGAGCCTCTCAATGTTTTGGCGGAAGTTGGCGAATCCATCAGCGTCGGTGAAAATACATTTCTATTACACAATTTTAATTACCAAAATGTCATTTATCCGCGCGGATTTGAGCATTTAACTAGCTTTCGTCACCAGCCTCGTCCTTGTTGGACCTACACCATCGGTAAAATTAAAATTTTTAGAACTTTAGACTTAGATCAAGAAAAAGATATCGTTCGAGTTTTCTATTCTGTGGAAGGAATTTCTTCTCCAATTATTTTTCGAGTTGAACCGCTACTCACTTGTCGCCCTTGGCACCAGCTCACTCATGAAAATCCATTTCTTGATGGAAATATCAACAAAGAAAAAGAAGGTTTTTCTTTGCAGCCTTATAAAAATATTCCACGCCTCTACATGAAAATACTTGGTGAGACGGCTGAATTTTCTTCCCGCGGTCATTGGCACAAAAATGTTTTTTATCAAATCGAAGCCGAGCGGGGTTATGATTCACATGAAGATATTTATAGCCCCGGCGCCCTTGAAATTAAATTGACCAAAGATGCCAAATTTTCTTTTCACTTTGGGGAAAAAGATTCGAAAAAATCGGCAACCACGGTGAGCGACATGGTCGAACAAGCCATCGTTCCCGGGTTTTCTCCGAGTGAATTTAAAACTTCAGCGGAAAAATTTTTGATTGTAAAAAAATCCGGAGCTCATTCGATCATTGCAGGTTATCCATGGTTTGAAGACTGGGACCGTGACACCATGATTTCCTTACCAGGCCTTTGTTTGTCTACAGGCAAAAAAGCTTTTGCGCTGGAAATTTTAAAAAATTACGCCAAACGCACATTGAAACAGGTTGTCCCTTCGGCCCCAGTGGTTTCAGGCGTCGCACAAAATATTATGGTGGATGCTCCCTTACTTTTTATTCGCGCTTTGGAACTCTATTCATCACAAACGACAAAAAACGGCGAACTTAAAATCTCTGCAGCAAAAATGGCTGAGCTCAATGAATTGATGCCCGCCGTGCTCCACATTCTTAATGCTTTTAAAAATAAATTAGATCCAAGAGTCGAGGTTGCTGCGAACGGATTATTTTATGTAAAGCCTGGTGCCTATGCCTCAACTTGGATGGATGTGGTGATTGATGGACAACCTCTCACTCCACGAAATGGCTTTGCCGTTGACTTGAATGCACTTTTTTATAATGCCGTTGCTTTTACGCTTAAGTGGGCCAAAGCCGAAAATCAAATCAGCTTCATTCGCGAATGGGAGCCAATTTTAACCTTGGCAAAAGATTCTTTTATCAAATATTTTTGGAATGAGTCCAAAGGCTATTTAGCAGATTCTCATGATGGAACTCATGCTGATTTCAGCTTACGCCCCAATCAGCTTTGGGCAACCGCTCTGCCAGAATCTCCCCTCACTACAGATATGGCAAAAAAAATCCTTTCTCATGTAAAAAATAACTTAGTCACACCAGTGGGTTTAAGAACACTTTCGCCTCAGGATCCTCGCTATAAATCGCATTACCGAGGCGACCAGCGCACCAGAGATTCCGCTTACCATCAAGGTGCCGTTTGGCCATGGCTTTTAGGAATCTATGCGGATTCACTTTTTAAATACTTGGGAAGCGACACTGCTAAAATTGAATTGAATCCAATCATGCAACGACTTGAAAATCATTTTTTGCATGAAGGTTGCCTCGGACAAATTGCTGAGATTTTTGATGCCGAAGAGCCTTTCAATCCCAACGGCACTCCGGCGCAAGCTTGGAGTTTAGCTGAAACCATTCGTGTTTTTCACCTCCTCAACACAGCTTCAAAAAAGGAAACCACCAGGTGAAAATTCTAATGCTTGGATGGGAGTACCCACCCCACATCAGCGGCGGATTAGGAACAGCTTGCCAAGGACTGACGACTGCCCTTGCTAGTAAGGGTATTGAAATTGAATTTGTTGTGCCTCATGTTTTTGGCGATGAAAAAGTGGAGCATATGCAGCTCAGCTCTCCGGCGCTCAACGATTCTTCGTCTCCTTTGCAGGAAGCGATCGTTCGCATCGAAAAAAAGACAACACACTTAAAAGAATTCCTCACGACTAAGACAACTCCCTCGGCGGAGACCGCCACCTTTTTAGAAATTGATCATCAGTCGATTTTACGTGAAGTGATTAAGACGTCGATTCCCAGTTTATTATTTTCCCCTTACGCGAATCCAGATTCTTTTCAAGAAGCTCTACGAAAATTCAGTCACACTGAGCTAGTACAGACAGGTTCCTTTTACTCTTCTGCCGAACATCAAATTGTCAAAGGACTCTTACCCGAAAGTGTTTCAGAAGTTCTTAATTACAATTTCAGGTCTCAAAGTAGCTCTCATCAATATGGGCCTGATCTTTTTACAGCAGTGGATGACTATACGGTGAATCTGGTCAGCAAGACCAAGGGGAAACAGTTTGATCTTATTCATGCTCATGATTGGATGACTTTTCCAGCGGGAATTGCACTTTCCCGACTCACGGGAAAACCGCTGGTCGTGCATGTCCACAGTCTGGAATTTGATCGCAGCGGAAAACATCATAACGAAAGAATTCATAAAATTGAAGAGGCCGGGTTAAAAGAGGCCACGCGAATCATTGCCGTTAGCTACTACACTCGATCAATTATTCATCGTGAGCATGGAATTCCGCTCAGTAAAATTTCCGTAGTTCATAATGGCGTTTACGCTCAACAAATCAAGCATTCTTATGAAAAAGACATGGCAAAAAAATCTAAAATTGTTTTATTTTTAGGGAGGATCACCTTCCAAAAAGGGCCAGATTATTTTGTTGAAGCCGCTGCTAAAATTATTCCGCTCATTCCTGATGTAAAATTTGTGATGGCAGGTTCCGGAGACATGTTGCCTCGTTTGATCGAGCGAGTCGCGGAGTTAGGACTCTCTAAAAATTTTATATTTACTGGCTTTCTTAAAGGTAAAGATGTTGAGCGCATGTTTGCCCTTGCTGATCTTTATGTCATGCCCTCGGTGTCTGAACCCTTTGGTATTGCCCCATTAGAAGCCATGAGCCACGATGTGCCGGTGATTATTTCTCACCAATCAGGAGTCTCTGAAGTCTTGCAGAGCGCATTGAAAGTCGATTTTTGGGATGTCGATAAAATGGCGAATTTTATCGCGGGAGTTTTGCGTTACCCGGAACTAAGACAAGATGCCATCCAAAATGCGCGAGAAGAAATCGGTCGTCTGCACTGGGGTGCGGCCGCAGATAAAACTATGCAAATTTATAAACTAGCCTTAGGAAGAGGTCGTTAATATGCCATCCGTTTGCTTTTATTTTCAAGTCCATCAGCCCATCCGCTTAAAACAATACTCCGTCTTTCAAATGGGAATCGACCATCAGTACTTTGATGAAAAGGTCAATGGCGACATCATGAGGAAGGTGGCAAATAAATGTTATATCCCGGCTAATAAACTGATGCTGGATTTGATTCAAATGCACGAAGGTCGCTTTAAAATTTCGTACTCCATCACTGGAACCGCGATCGAACAAATGGTGAAATACTCACCAGAAGCTCTCGACACTTTCGTTGCTCTATCAAAAACCGGGTGCGTGGAATTTTTAAGCGAAACTTACTATCACAGTCTGGCCTCGCTTTATAGTCCAGAGGAATTTAAGAAACAAGTCACACAACACTCCGATCTGATGTTTCAGCTTTTCAACCAAAGACCGAAAGTTTTCAGAAATACGGAGCTCATTTATTCTGATGAAATTGGCGCCCTCATTGAAGGAATGGGTTACCAGGGAATGATCGCAGAAGGCGCTGATGATATTCTCGGCTGGCGAAGTCCACATTTTGTGTACAGAAGACCTAGTGGAAATTTAGGTTTGTTGTTAAAAAGCTATCGTTTGTCAGATGATGTCGCCTTTCGTTTTTCTTCGCGTGCCTGGAATGAGTGGCCTCTCACAGCACCAAAATTTGCCAGTTGGGTGCACCGTCTGAGTGGCAATGGGCAGCTGGTTAATTTATTCATGGATTATGAAACATTCGGTGAACACCAATGGGAATCCACGGGAATTTTTGATTTTATGAAGGCCTTGCCCGGTGAAGTCATGAAAAATCAAGAATGGAACTTCGTTACACCGAGTGAAGCTCTGAATCGCTATTCTCCAACTGCAGAACTTTCTTATCCCAGACTGGTCTCTTGGGCGGACGAAGATCGCAGCATCACGGCTTGGCGGGGAAACAATATGCAGACCAGTGCGCTCCAGCAGCTCTTCGAGCTGCAGCGAGAGGTCTATTTGAAGAACAACCCAAGTACCCTTGATTTGTGGCGGAAGCTACAGACGTCCGACCATTTTTATTACATGTGCACAAAATGGTTTGCGGACGGCGATGTTCACGCTTATTTTAATCACTATAAAAGTCCCTATGAAGCATTCATCAACTTTATGAATGTCTTAAATGATTTTCGGGAGTCCGTTTTGGGAGAGCGACCATCATCAGCATCAAGTCTTCCCCCTATTTAATAATTAGCAATACAACGAGGCAGATAAAAAATGAAAACAGCCACAAATTTGATAGAAATCTCTTGGGAAGTTTGTAACTTAGTCGGAGGGATTCACACAGTTTTAGCTTCTAAGGCCGAGCAAATGGTCGAGCAATATGGCGAACGTTATCTCGTTATTGGACCTTATCTACCAAATTCCAGTTTAGAATTTCAAGAAGAAATTTGGAACGCAGATCTCCTAGGAACTCTTACGCAACAAGGACTCGAGTGTCGAATGGGACGTTGGACGGTTCCAGGCTCTCCGCGCTGTGTTTTAGTCAAATTTGAAAAGCTGCACCAAAGTAAAGATAAAATTCTTGCCAATTATTGGGAACAATACCACTTGAATTCTCTTTACGGAGGCTGGGATTACATTGAGCCGGTTTTATTTGGCCATGCCGCTGGTATGATTGCTGATGTTTACTTTAAACAAGTGGTAAAACCAGCTGGCCACAGAGCCATCATGCAATGCCATGAGTGGATGACCGCAGCCGCGCTCTTGCACTTGCGCCAAACCTCGCCAGAAATTGGAACTGTGTTCACCACCCACGCCACAGTTTTGGCTCGTGCGATGTATGGAAACAATCGGAAAATTGATGTTACCACGCACGATGCAGTGAAGCTTGATCTACTGGCTCATGAACTTGGGGTGAGCTCCAAACATTCTATGGAAGTGGTCGCCGCCCGCGAAGCCGATTGTTTCACTACAGTCAGCGCCTTGACTGCTGACGAATGCGCATTACTTTTAGGTCGCAGACCGGATATTCTTTTATTGAACGGCATCGGTGCTAAATTTCCTGATCCTGACTTTGCAAAACCAGAAGCCGCCGCAAACTCGAAAGATAAACTTTTTAAACTCGCACAACTGTGCACTGGTTTTACATATGACCGAGAGAATACTTCGATCTTCATCAGCGCCGGCAGATACGAATTTAAAAACAAAGGGATTGATTTATTTCTAGACAGTCTGAACCAGCTCAATTCCCGAATGAAAAATCAGACAACAAAAAGAGTGATTGCGATTTTGACTCTTCCAGCAGGAACCATTGGTCCAAAAAAACAACTTCTTGAAGCCCTCACAAAAAATCATCCGGCCGAGGGAATTTACTATTGCACCCATGAATTGCGTGATGAAAACCACGATCCCATCTGCGTGGCATTGAAAAATATGAATATGCTCAATCAACCAGAGCAAATGGTACACGTTATTTTCGTGCCTGCTTATTTGGACGGCAAGGATCCGCTCATCACAGATAAATATTATCCGCTCTTGGCCGGAACAGACCTGAGTGTTTTTCCTTCTTTTTATGAACCCTGGGGCTACACTCCAATGGAAAGTATCGCTTTGAGTGTGCCCACCATCACCTCAGATTTAGCGGGCTTTGGTTTATGGGCCGAAGAGCAAGGATCTTTTGTAGAATCCGGAGTTTGCGTGATTAAACGCAATGGTTGCACGATGGCTGATGCCACTTCAGAGCTTACTGATCGACTCTTTGACTTTGTTCATTTGCCTAAACAACGCCAACAGAAGCTCAAAGAAATGTCACTCCTCACAGCGACGAAAGGACATTGGAGCAACTGGAGCAAAGCCTATTTCGAAGCTCATAAAATGGCCTTGAAAAAAGCTGGCGAGCGTTCTCATTCAGTTCAAATTCCAATTTCTGAAGTTCGCTCTTCTTTGCGTCTCGACCCAAAAACACATATGCGCAATTTTGTTGTGCTCAACCAACTTCCAAAAAAACTCGAAAAGCTGCGCGAGCTGGGAAAAAATATCTCTTATTATTGGGATCAAGAGATGGAAAGTCTATTCTCTGTGCTTGATCATGACTTGTGGATTAAATCAGCACGAAATCCCATTGTTTTTTTAGACTACGTTAAATCGGAATTCCTTGATGCCGCCGCACACTCTCAGGCTTACCAGAAAAAACTTGATCATGTAGTATCAAGATTTACGAAAGAACAAGAGGAAAGAGAAACTCCGTCGATTGCTTTTTTCTGTGCTGAATATGGATTAATGTCATGTTTGCGTTTTTATTCAGGTGGATTAGGGATTTTAGCCGGCGACATAATGAAAACCGCGAGCGACATGAAACTCCCAATGTGTGGCATTGGCTTGGCTTATAGTTCTGGATATTTCAAACAAAAAATCAATGAGCGCGGCGAACAAGAAAATCAATATGAAAAAACAGATTTTCACTCTTTGCCGATGCAATTAGTTCATCAACCCGATGGACATCCTTTGGTCGTTCGTGTGCCATTTCCAACAGGTGCCGTTTGTGTGAGAGCATGGAAAATTGCAGTTGGCAGTATTGATTTATATTTATTAGACACAAATTTTGCGGCCAATCGTCTGGAAGATCGGGAAATCACCGACAAACTTTACGGCGGAGACGTTCATCATCGTTTGAAACAAGAACTGATTCTGGGAATCGGTGGAATTCTGATGTTAAAAGCCATGGGAATTTCTCCACAGATTTATCATATGAACGAAGGACATAGTGCTTTTCTGGTTCTTGCACGCCTGTTTCTTCTGATGACGGAAAAGAATCTGGATTATGATGAAGCCATGGAATTCGTGCGCCACACTTCGATTTTCACGACCCACACGCCAGTGCCGGCGGGTCATGATGAATTTCCAGAGGAAATGATCAAACCCTATCTTTCTCCTTTTATGGAAGCCCTTCACAAAAACTGGGCGACACTTGCCGCTTTAGGAAAAATTCCTCAGACCACAGCTAATAAATTTTCAATGACCTATTTGTGCCTTAGAGGCAGCAGTCGCGTGAATGCCGTCAGTGAAATCCATGGTCATGTGTCCAGAGAAATGTTTAAGGACTTGTTCTCCGCTTCATTTAAAGAAGAAATTCCAGTTCACCACATCACCAATGGTGTGCATGTGAAAACCTGGCTGGCTCCAGAGTGGGAAGCGATCTTTGAAAAACAATTGAGCCCCCACTGGGCTCATCATTTAACTGACGCGAAATATTGGAGCACCTTCAAAGACATTGATAATAAAATTGTCTGGGACGCCAAGGAACAATCAAAAACACGACTGATCACCTGGCTAAAAAGCCACGTAGAAGAAAGCTTTAGGCTTCGTCGCGAAGATCCCTCAAGCCTCGCGCAAGCTTTGACGACCTTGGATCAAAAACCTTTAATCATTGGATTTGCTCGTCGATTCGCACCTTACAAGCGAGCTGGCTTGCTCTTCAGAAATCTGAAGAGAATTGAATCCATATTGACCAGCGGACGGCCTATTCTTTTTGTCTATGCAGGAAAAGCACATCCAAAAGATACTTTGGGACAAGATTTAATTAAGCAGGTGATTGAGGTTTCCCGCAAAGCGAACTTTGCTGGAAAAGTTCTTTATGTAGAAAATTATGATATCGATATTGCCAGATTATTAGTTACTGGTTGTGATGTTTGGTTAAACACACCCACTCGTCCGCTCGAAGCCAGTGGCACTTCAGGCATGAAAGCCGGAATCAACGGCACACTCAACCTGAGTGTTGCTGATGGTTGGTGGGCCGAAAGTCACAATGGAAAAAATGGCTGGGTGATTGCTGGAGAATCCGAATCCAATCCAGAAGATTATCAAAACGAGTATGATAGCGTTCGCCTTTATTCCTTGTTAGAGCAAGAAGTGATCCCTACCTATTTCGATCGCGATAATGCAGATATCCCTCAAAAATGGGTTGAAATGATGAAGGAGTCTATTGCCACAATCATTCCGCAATTTTCAAGTGAACGAATGCTCGGTGATTACCAAAGAATGTTCTATAAACCAGCACTGAAATCCGCAAAAAAATTGAGTGAGGATAATTATGTCGGCCTTCGCCATTTCGCTGAATTCAAGCGCCGTATCCGTCAGTCATGGAATCAAATCACATTTTCAAACGCCAGCATCGTCGGATTGGAACATCATCGAATAACAATCAACGAGCCCGTCAAGATTTCGGTCGAGTTGCAACATCCGAATCTGCGTCATGATGACATTGTTGTACAGGCGATTCTGAAACGATCTTTGGTGGATAAAGATTCAGCTTCATTGCAAGCCTTTCCTGCGAAATATGTGAACGAAGGTAAACACAAGGAATCAAGCTCGTGGCTGGCAGAATTAAGTTTTAGCGAATCGGGACCTTATTCTCTTGGAGTGCGTGTTCTGCCACGACAAGCTCCTGGTGAATCAGAACCTGAGTTTATCGAAAATTTAATTAAGTGGTTATAATCTTCAAATAGCCTTATCCTTGTTGGTTCTTGGATTTGGCTGCTCCCGTCCTCTGGCGATGAAGGGGCCTGATTTGAACAGGATCTGTGCGATCTCGTCTTTTATATTTTTCATACCTTCCACCCACCATCTCAAGGGCCTGTTCAATATTCGTGGCATAAGCAATAACTCCCTCTTGAGGAAGAAGGCCGCCTTTTATAAATAAGGATTTAACATGGGGGCGCGCGCCCACCAGTAGCGCTTTAATACCATGATATTTTAATTCTTCAATGACCCCTTCCATGGCAACCAATCCAGTCATATCAGCGGCGACAACATCAGTGAGAAGAAACACCACCACTTTAATCTCTTTGCCAATGGAACGAATGGCGCCAATCGCACGCTCTGCCGCACCAAAAAAAAGAGGACCGTTAATGGAATAAAGAATCACGTCTTTAGGAACTATCATTTTATGAAATTTCGTTTGCTCAGAATTAAGAAAAGCGCCTTCAGTGAGAGAAGCCATTCTTCTGATAAAGAAAAGTGCTCCGAGCAGAACACCGACGCCCACTGCAATGACCATATCGAAGATCACCGTCAGAAGAAAACAAATGATCAAGACGGCCATATCACTTTTTGGTGCAACTTTTAACGTGTGAATAAAGTGCTCAACTTCAGCCATGTTCCAGGCCACGATCAATAGTAAGGCAGCCATGCTTGACATTGGCAAATAAGACAGCAACGGAGCAAGAAGCAGAACCGAGAGCAAAACCGTTATCGCATGAACAATCGCGGAGATCGGCGTGCGACCTCCGAATCGAAAATTCGAAGCCGTTCTTGCGATAGCTCCTGTGGCTGGAATTCCTCCAAAAAAGGGTGCAACAAAATTAGAAAAGCCAAGAGCTAAGAGTTCAGAATCTGGCTCATGTCTATTTCTAGACATTCCGTCCGCCACCACGGCGGAGAGCAATGATTCGATCGCTCCTAATAAGGCAATCGTCACTGCCGATGGAAATAAAATTCGTATTGTTTCAAATGATAATTCAAACTCTGAAGCACCTGTGCCAACACTTTCCCAAGGCAAATGAAACGTGGGCAGAGAACGTGGAATTCCATGAATTTCAATTCCGTTAACAACCGATGAAAAACGCTCACCAAGAGTTTCTATTTTCACGCCCGGAAAAACCTGTTCAAGAAAGATCGCAAAAAGTGCTGCCGCGGGAAGGGCCAACACTGGACCTGGTATTGTTAAAAAAGATCGAGGAATCCATGATTGAAATTTTGACGGAAGATGAGTTAAGAGCAGTATTCCTATAGTCAAAAGACTCACCGCAATTTCAGCCCAGGAAAAGGTCCCGCGCATCTGCCAGATTTCGTGCATTTTATCCAAAAAATGAGTGGCCGTGATATCGCCACGAATTCCCAGCGTATCTTTCAATTGCAGGCCTGCAATAACTATCGCGATGCCGCTTGTAAATCCTGTGGTCACCGGAAAAGGAATATATTCAATGAGACTTCCCATCCGCAATAAAGCCATACCTATTAAAATAAGACCTGCCATCATTCCACTTACAAGAAGTCCTGGCAGACCATAAACCTGAACTATCGGCCCGAGAATCACAACGAAGGCCGCCGTGGGGCCGACGACATTAAGGCGAGAACCTCCGAGTAGAGGCGTAATAGATCCTGCAATAATGGCCGTATAAAGTCCATATTGCGGAGGTAATCCAATAGCAATTGAAAGGGCCATCGCGAGAGGAAGAGCAATCACTCCCACAAGCGCACCCGCCACAATATCTTTTCGAAGTTGTGAAGCGCTAATGCCCTCTTTCAGACAAGCACGAAGAGCTGCCGCAGGTAATTGTTTTAGTGGAAGACCCTTATGTGAATATTCAAGCCTTGTACGTGCCATATCTATAAAATCCTAAACGATATAAAACCGTTTCCAGCTTTGAGAATCAATTTAAATTTTAGCAAAACTTATCCCCTCTTACTCTAAAAGCTTAATCTTAACAAAAATTATGAAAATTTTGTAGATGCCTTTTCGCTGACGGTAATTTCGGGTGCCTTAATCTATTATTTTGTTATCAAATCTTTGTTAAAAAAGTCGGCTCAGATTGAGTTATAAAGATTTTTTGAAAAAGAAAAATTAAACTATTACAGCCAGCAAATCAAAGGCATAGAAGAAATTTTTCTTGTGACTGTGGCCGACGTTAACGGAAAGATTAAGTACGCCAACGCGAAGTTAAGTGAACTATCCGGATATTCTCAAGAGGAATTATTAGATAAAACACATCGAGTTCTCGGATCGATGCATCACGATAAAATATTTTTTAATGATTTGTGGACAACTATTTCTTCTGGAGAAATCTGGCGCGGCGAAATAAAAAATCAGTCAAAAAATGGACAATTCTATTGGGCTGATAGCAACATTGTACCGATTAGAAACTCAGCTGGAAAAATTACTGAATTTGTTTCCATTCAAATTGATATTACCCAAAAAAAAGATGCCGATGGCCTGTACCGAGAAGTCATCGAAACGAATCCGGAAAGGTTTTGGCTAGTAGACACTCAGGGACAAATTATTGACGTTAATCAATCCTATTTAAATCTGAGTGGATATACTCGCGAAGAAGTATTGAAAAAGTCTATTTCAGATATCGATGTAAAAAAAGATTCTGCACTTATAAAAGATGAAATCGATGGAATTATCAAATCAGGCTACGCGCGATTTGAAACAACCCTTCAGCGAAAAGATGGCAGCAAGATTGATTTCGAAATCAGCGCCTCGTATTTTTCATCTCGAAATGGCGTACTTACAGTTTTCTGCCGAGACATTTCTGAAGTAAAAAAATTAGTAAAACTTTTGACGGCAGAAAAAGAACGTGCCAACGCATTGGGCGAAGCTAAGACAAGATTCTTGTCTACGATGAGCCATGAGATCCGAACGCCATTGAACGGAATCTTAGGATTAGTCACGCTGATGCTGGACGCGGCCAGAGATAAAGAACAAAGATCTGATTTACAAAATATATTGATTGCAGGTGAGAGCCTTAATCATACGATCAACATTGATCCAGCTATTCCAAAATCATTGATCGGCGATTCGTTTCGAATCAGGCAGATCCTTACCAATTTAGTTGGCAACGCAATCAAATTTACAGAGCGCGGAAACGTTTCCCTGCTCACGAAGTTAGTTGAATTGAACGAAGAACGAGCAGATATTTTATTTACAGTTCTTGATACCGGTATTGGAATTAATTCATCGGTATTTAAAAACAGCACATCTTGAATTTGAAACTGTAGACAACGGTGAGGAATGTTTAAATCTTATAACTGCAAATCCATTAAAATATGATTTGATCCTAATGGATATTCATATGCCATTAATGAGTGGGCTGGAAGCGACAGAGCAAATACGCCGAATCAATCCTAAAATACCAATTATCGCATTGACCGCAGGTGTGACTCAAGATGAGCAAGACAAGTGCCTTGCCTGTGGAATGAATGCTCTTCTAATTAAACCTTTTGATGCTTTGAGTTTAGCAACAATTCTTAACAAATACCTTAAATAGGAATCAAGATCAGGGGCCGTCATCTCAGAAGTTTAAAAAATATAAACTGCTTCGAAAGCTTTGACCACTATAAAATGGCATTCCGCAGTTGAAATCTAAAAACTCAAGCATCAGGAAAAAAGTTCGGATTATTTTCCACGCTTAGACAAATTAACTCCTGGACCTCTGCCTTGGGCATTTCATCCATGAGCCACCTCAATTCATCGATATTTTTCGAGAGGCCGTCGCCGATGCGGAAGCTCCGGTTATGTTATATTCAATGGGCAAAGATAGCTCGGTCCTGCTTCATATAGCACGAAAAGCCTTTTATCCTTCGGAGCTTCCCTTTCCTCTTTTGCATATC
>CAIYID010000009.1 GCA_903926205.1 uncultured Bdellovibrionales bacterium | reverse complement strand
GCTTTTTCTAGAATAAAACCCACAAGCAACAACGAGTGTCCGATTTTCAGATGCACGTGGGTTTGAGTTTGATGAACACGAACATTCTGGCTTCATATGCCAAAATATCAGCAAGCTCTAAGCCATCACCATGTTAGGGGGTCAGTTCGTAAAGTTTAACTCATACCTGAGTAATAACTTGAATGCCTTTAAAAAATGGAATGATTCTGGTTTTATCTATTTCAAGCTCATGGTCCCCTAAGTAAAAAACAAGGCTCTGATGTTTTTTACCGAAAAACTCTGAGAAACTTTTGAGCCCTCTTAAATCATGATTGCCAATGGTTCGAGTTGCCTTGACCTCTATCGCAAAAACTTTATTTTGGCACTCCACGATGAAATCAACTTCTGCCCCTGCTTCCGTACGATAGGTGCTGACACGATAATCAAGATCTTGTGCCTTCAATTCTGCTATGATCATTTGTAAACAAAGATGTTCAAAAAGAAGCCCCTTCCGATCGGCTGAAACTTCGAAATTTCCAAGACAACCATTGAGCACACCGACGTCGAAAAAATAATACTTTGGATGTTGAATCAAACGCCGCTTAATACTTTTCGCAAAAGCTTCAACTGGTTGCGCGACCATTGTATCAACAACGATATCAAAGTAGCGCTTAGCCGTGACTCGTTCGATTTGTGCCAAAGAAGCAAATTTATTAAAATCGATCGAATCACCACTGCGGGCTGCGAGCAAATCGAAATATCGTGAAAATCCCTCGAGATTTCGAGTCAGCGCTTCGGCTTGGATCTCCTCCCGCAAGTAAGTCGCGGCATAAGAACGAAGAGTTTTTTTCGCAGTGGGAAGATCCTTTTCTAGATAAATGCCTGGAAGACTTCCAAGAGAAAGAAGCCTTGATAAATCAATCGATTCACCCAACTCTGCAACAGAAAGCGGCCCCAGATGGTAAGTGAGCACTCTTCCAGGAAGAAGGTTGGCTTCCCCTCGCTTGAGTTTGCGCGCACTTGACCCTGTTAAATAAAATTTAAGAGCCTTGTTGTGATCGAGTAGACTTTGAACTGTATTCAGCAAGGAAGGAATTCTTTGAACTTCATCAATAAAAACTCGTGAATAACTCCCAACTTGTTTTTTCAGAAGCCCTGGGTCTTTAAGAAAATCGAGATAAACTTGTTGGTCTGCTAAATCTATTTCAAGATCGTGGGCTAATGATCGAATAAGAGTCGATTTTCCTGTCTGACGAGGCCCCAAAAGGAGTACTGATTTCTTTGATAGTTGTATAATATCAGCTAGTTGTCGTTTTATCATAGTATGTGTTCATTTTACGACGTAATATGAACACATGTCAACAAGCCTGACCTATAAATATTCGGCGAATATTTATAGGTCTTAAGTTTAAATTCGTTGCTGGACCCAGCGCTGAATTTCCGGGTAATCTTGTTCTCCAAAGACATGCTTCTTGTCGCTCTCAACCCAGTCAATTTTAAGTCCAATGCCTTTAAGTTTATTCAAACCGAAGCGTGTTTCTTCAATGGGAATAATATCGTCCTTCGTGCCATGCGTGAGCAGCCAGGGTGTTTGAGTGGCGATAGTATCCACTTGTTTGCGCCAGCGTGGTTCAAAGTTGAAGTAACCGCTAACACCGATAACCCCCGCCAATTTTTTAGGAAAATGAAGAGCCGTATCTGTGCCGACTAAACACCCTTGGGAAAAACCTAAAAGAAAAATCTTTTTTAAATCCCAACCTTGGTTTTCTAAATCATTCAATAAGCGAAACATTTTCTTTCGAATACGAAGAACGCCTGTACGCTGATAAGGGGGCTCCCCATACCAACTATAACCGTTCAAATATTTTTTATCTGCATTCAAAAGTAAATAATTGATGTCAGACATTTTGAGCTCTTCATTGAAATATTTAAAAGGCTTCAGGCTATCGCCCTTACCATGCAAAACAATCATCAAAAATTTTGATTTCTTTTTAGCAGGAATAAAATGTGATTCAAATAAATCAGTCGTAATCAATTGATACTCCCAACACTGCCACGGCAATTAAGCCAAGCTTTTGCCTTTTGTACCTGAGGATCTTCGCCTGAATGCTCCCCTAAATTTTGCCAAAGAGTTAAACTGTCCTGACAACGCATGAGTTGCATCCAGGTCAAACTTTGTGGGCCGGTCCATAAATCGTGCGGCACCAAGGGATTGTAAAAAAGCTCTCCTTCGCGGTGGGCGGCCACATCAGTGAACTCAACTTTAATGTCGGGCTCAATACCGACCAACTGCGGAGTCCAACCGCTTGGGAAATAATACATTCCCTGCGTTTCAAAGAGTGCCACTTTCGTGTGAGCGCCCCACAGTCTCCCGTCCTGAAAACTTCCTTTACCAAAAGTTCGCTCTCCGACCAAAGTGGCACGGCCTAGATCTTTCAAAGTTCCCGCAACAATCTCTGCCGCCGAGGCGGAGCCGCTATTAATCAATACCACCAACGAACCGTGATAAATTGGTTTATTCTGAGCGACATAATTATCAATTTTTTTTGTCGGATCCAAATATCGAGTCTCAAAAAGTCGTGTGCCTTTTTCGATAAATAAATTTAAAACACAAGCCGCTTCCTCTACCTGACCACCGGGGTTATCACGCAAATCCAACATAAGCCCTTGCGCCCCCTGTTCAATAAGGCTTCGTAATTGTGTTTTTGCCTCCTGACAAGTGTCTTTGGCAAATTTATGAAGAGTTAAAAGTCCGACTCGACGTAAACTCTCTGTCGCGGTTGTGCCTTCCGTATTGGCTCCGCTAAGCGAGCTGTTTGAATTAATCATCGAGCTATTCACGCTCGGAGTTAAATAATCGGATTTGACTATTTCCAAATATTTTTCGCTTCGTTTTTCATTTGACCAACGCTCAACCAAAAGCCCTAGTCGATCACCTTCTTTCATTTTCACTAAATCAGAAAACTGCGCTGGCAACATGGCCGCGACATCGACACTATTGATTCGCAAAATATGATCGCCTTTTCGTAATCCCGCCTTATCGGCTGGAGAACCCTCAAAAACTTTACGAACAACCGCTTGCTCTTTCGAGCGTCGTGCTATGAAACCTAAGTTATTAATGCGCGAATCACTACGAGAAATAACTTCTTCGTAAAAATCCAAAGGAATAATATAAGAGTGAGGATCTTTGGCCACTGACATATAACCATTGATTCCCGTCGCAATCAAATTCACTCGTTGCGCCGGCTTTACAAATTTTTTATCTAATGTTTTCCAAAGAGTCAAAAATGATGGAGCATGAACGACTTGATGTTTTTGCCACTTTTCAACCCACTGATTGAGCTCTGCCTTTTCATTTAACCGCTGACTAATATCAGTTCGAGAGATCGGCTTAAATTCGTGCTCGCTCGTAAGAACCATATTAAATTTTTCGGCCATTTGCTCCACTGAATTCACGCAAGCCAGATAAGACAAGCGGTCAGCATAACAGATTTTTGAATCCAAAAGAGCCTCAAGCTCACTACTCGAAAGATCCGTTTCTGACCAATATTCATCAAGAGCCTTTTGATCAGAATTGAATTCATTTGGCGTCAAATGGGGAGAAAAAAGAACGAAGGCTAGAGCTAAAATCAGAGGTAATTTAGTTGGGCTCTTCATAGAGGCTCACTATATCTTAACCCACTGATTTGAAGGGTGATTTTTGTGTCCTCTTGCAGTTTTTACATAACTGTAAAAAAATTAAACAGATCAATTTTTAAGAACTGCAATTTAATTGAAGTTGAGTCCAGAAAAACTCTCGATTAGAACTAAAGCATGATCATTGTTACAGGTGCCAACGGCTTTATTGGAAGTGCCATTATTTGGGAACTCAACCAAAGTGAAAATAATGGCGGAATTAAAGATATTATCGCGGTCGATAGTGTGGACCTAACTACTCGCCCAGAGCCTCTAAAAAAGCGCCAATTTTCACGCTTTTTGTCGAAGGATCAGTTGTGGGATTTTTTAAGTCTAGCGGAAACACAAAAATCAGTGAATTTAGTGATTCACATGGGGGCAAACTCCTCCACGACAGAGACTCATTGGGAACATCTTTACGAAAATAATACTTTCTACACTCAACGTCTTTTTGAATGGTGCGCTCATTATGAAAAGGATTTTATCTACGCAAGCAGTGCGGCAACCTATGGCGCGGGTGAACTTGGCTACAGCGATTCCACTGATCCCGAACAATTGCGACCGCTCAATTTGTATGGAAAATCAAAAAATATTTTTGACCAATGGGTGAAGCGACAAACCAAAACTCCTCCTCATTGGTATGGGCTGAAGTTTTTTAACGTCTACGGGCCGAACGAGTATCATAAGGGTCCAATGGCGAGCTTGGTTTACAAAGCTTATCATCAAATAAAAATTGATCATCAACTTAAGTTATTTAAATCTTATCTTCCACAATACAAAGACGGCGAGCAAATGCGGGATTTTGTTTATGTGAAAGATGTGACGGCGTGGATTCTTGAACTTTCAAAAAAGAAACCAACCAACGGCATTTACAATATGGGTTTTGGCCAAGCCCGCACTTGGTTAGATTTGGCTCGGCCAATTTTTAAATCCATGGAAATAAACCAAAATGTTCAATTTATAGATATGCCGGAGAATATTCGGCATCAGTATCAATATTTTACTGAAGCAAATATGAAAAAATGGTTTTCTGCAGGGATGAGTACTCCACGCTGGTCGCTGGAGGCCGGGGTTAAAGATTACGTCGAAAATCATTTACTGCAACTTGATCCGAATTTGTGAGAGTTTTGCTACTAGCCAAGCTCCTCTATTTTTGTTAAGCAGCTGTTATGCGCCCCTTTCAATTGCATGTCGTCTTGGTTAAAACAATTTACGATTCTAACATCGGGGCGACCTCACGTGCGATGTCGAACATGGGTGCGAAAAATTTAATCTTAATTGATCGGAAATGTGAAATTACTTTTCAAACTCAACAAGCGGCGGCAAGTGGCCAAAATGGTTTACAAAATCGCCGGGAATATTCTTCTTGGGATGAGTTTTTTAAAAATGAACCCGAGGGTTTACGTTTGGCATTTTCTGCTCGAGATGGTCGAACTCGTCCGCTATGGGAAATCGGCAAAGTTTTCGAGTGGATTAAAAATGAGCATCCCTTACTAAAAGAAGATGGACCTCTCGTGCCGGTCTATTTGATTTTTGGTCCCGAAGATTGGGGTTTAGCTAACGAAGATTTGGAGCTCGCGCATTTTAATATCAATATTCCCACCTTTGGTGATAATTCCAGCTTGAATTTGGCACAGGCTGTTCTTTTAGCTCTTTACACTCTTCGACTGCACTGGGGCGGCGAAAGAACCTTGTTGGATGGTCAGCAACCAGATCGTTATCAAATATCAGCGACAGACTCAGTGACCACTGGCGCACGTTCTCAAATTTTTCCAGAAAAAACTTTGTACACTTGGTTGGAAGAAATGAAATTTGATTTATCCAAAGAGGTCAATGCTTACAGTGTTCTTAAGCGCATGTTGCTTCACAATGTTCCTACAGAAAAAGAACTCAATATGCTTGAAACGGTTCTGCAACAATCAATTCGTAAACTTCGAGAATACAATGAATTACGCTCAAAAAAATTATCTTAATCCTTTAAGTTCATCTTCTCTGATGCGAAAACGGTCCAACTGAAGATTGACTTTTTGCAATTGCAAACTGAGCTTCATGCCTAAATCATTCAACTTATTGATCTCATCAATTGTTTCATTCGCATCTCCTCCAACGAGGTTGATGCTTTCCATCCGCTCACTGTTAAGTTCGATCTCCCGATTGATTTGTTCAATTCGTTGATTGATTTTTTTTCGATCTTGACTGAGCGCTCGGGTGATTTTCTTAACCTGCTCTATCGTGAGAACACGAAGCTTTCCAGTTTCAAAGGGATCTTCGAATTTAATTTCTGTTTCCTCTGCTGCTTTTTCATCTTCGCCAGCAAGGCCAGCCCAAAAAAGACTCCACTCCGTTTTGATATTTTCTAAAAAGGAGCCCACTTCTTCCGATGGGGGAAGGCCTAAATTTTGTGGAACTTCGTTTTGTGAGTTTCTTTGAGCTTGTTTTGTTAGGTTCATTTTTTTTGAAGCTTTTTTCTTTGACTCTGAGGAAGAGACTTTTGTGTCTTGATTTGAATTTCTACTACCAGATTCCATCGTGGAAATACCTACGTTGACCCTTTCATCGATCATCGACAATTTATGTCGACATCTCTATTAATGGCCTGGTTTGCAATTCTTGCTCCCCCTGCCAAGGGAGATTAAAATAATCTCCCCGTAATAAGTAGATCAGATTCCAGTCTCTGAATTTTGGGGTTCTTCAGCGAAATTCGATCACTCATCTTCTTAATACTAACCCCTTCTGACCATGGCTTGCCAGAATTCGCTCCAAGTAAAATAGGAGCCTGAAATAAGTACAGTCGATGAGCTTCCTTTTGCTCTATAAACGAGCTGACCGCTTGCGCGCCGCCTTCAACAAAGACTGATTTGACGCCTAATTTCCACAGCTTTCTTAATAACTCATTAAGATTTAAACCTCCTTGCGGATGTCGCTGGACCTTTAAAACTTGAGCTAATGATGACGAGTCTCTTTCGGTTTTATTTTCAGCTGGGCCCTCTGCATGATTCATACTATCAGAAACTGCAACAAAAATATTTTCTGGGCGATGAGTTTCAAAAATTCGAAGACCAGGAAATTTTAAACATTCTCCAGTGGAATCTAAAATCAAAATTTTATTTTCTTTTTCCGGAAAATTATCATGACGAATATTCAACTGAGGATCATCCATTAATAATGTATTTTTTCCAACCACTGTTACGTCATGAATGGCCCTCAAATATCTGGATTTTTGCCGGGAAACTTCGCCGGTAATCCATTTACTCTCGCCGGTTTTTAATCCCAACTGTCCATCCAAAGACGAAGCAATTTTCACGGAGACAAAAGGACGTTGTGATCTAAAATTCATCAAAAAGTGTTCACAGACTTCTTCAAGATTTTCGTGATTTTTATTGTACAGAGTGGTCTTAATTCCTGCCTCTGAAATTATGTTTGCACCACTTCCGGCGACAAGTGGATTGGGGTCTACTAGCCCATAAATCACTTCTTTCAATGGCAAGCGGGCTAGAGCTTTCGCGCAGGAGGGTGTTTTTCCCTCATGCGCGCAGGGCTCAAGAGTCACAAAAACTCTTGCACTTTCTAGCTGTTCAAGACTTAAACCTTCAAGCGCATTAATTTCTGCGTGAGGCCCGCCAAAAATTTTATGATAACCCTTAGAAAGAAATCTTCCATGAGAATCCAAGATCACGCAACCCACCATCGGATTTGGACTCACAAAACCCGCGCCTTTTTCGGCTTCGAGCATGGCTAAGTTCATCGCCTGATCATCCGTCAGGTGCTCTCCCAAAACAGACATCCATCCCCCTATATTGTCAGACTTAAGCTTTCGTAAAACTGATTCACCAGTGGGTCAACGACAAAAGAGCGATGATTCCAACTCAGGATTTTTAAACCATCAGAGGTGCGCAAACGACTCAAGGCCACATAAGCATGGCCGGGCTCCCACAATCTAGATAAATCCACCCACAATTCATCGAGAGTCGAACCCTGAGATTTATGAATTGTTGTCGCGTAGGCCAGTGTTAAAGGAAAATTAAGAACTGAAGCGACGACTTCTCCCTCAGCATTTTGCAAAGAAAACATTGTTTTATCGACGCTCACTTCGCGACCACGCTTTCCACTCTGGGTCAGCTTTTCCACAATAATTTTATCTGAATGAATATCCACAATAATACCACGAGTTCCATTGACCCAGCGTCTTTGTGGATCATTTTGCAAAAAGAGCACTCGCGCCCCTTCTTTCAAAACCAGCTTCGCCGGAATTGGTGCCTGTTTTTGCAAAGATTCAATGTATCGTTGCTCCCCCATATAAATGCTGTCGATTTTTATCTCCGGACTGGGAAGACTCGCAAGCTCACTTAAATTGAATTTTTCCGACTGGTCCCGGAGTGGAAATAACCTGGTCGATTTATCGTCTTGATCGTGCTCGCGCATATGTTGTTCTAAAAACTCAATCACCTGAGGCGTCACTCGCCCCTGCCGAACTTCCGACAGCCGATCCAGAAATTCCCGATCATCAATGCGATGATTGTGGGAGAGTAAACAGCTTTGCAGGCCGGATTCTTCCCACACCTTCGAGCGAAAAGCCCAACGCCTTGGACCCTGTCGTGTGACTGGTGGCAACTGCGCAAAATCTCCAACCAGAATCACACGCAAACCACCCCAGGGAAGACCAGAGCCTTTTGCTACTTTAGCAATTTTTTCTGCAGCTTCGAGAGCCTCAGAGGGAATCATCGAAACTTCATCAAGGATAAAGCCTTCAACTTCAGAAAGTCGCTTAAGGACTCGACGATCACGACAAGCTTTTGCCAGTGTTACCTCAAGGCCGCCCTCCATGATCCCAAGCCCAAAAAAACTATGGAAGGTGCGACCTCCAACAAGAACAGCGGCGGCCCCAGTGCTCGCCAAAATCGGCATTTGCTTAGAGGACTGTCTGGACATGAAAGCGCGAATTAAATGACTTTTTCCACAACCTGCCCCACCTGTGAGAAAAACATTTTCTCCAGACTCTAGCAAATCCAGGGCGGTTTGCTGCTCTTCGCTCAGCGTAAATTTTTGCTTCAAATCAATTTCTTTTTCCGTCGTCACTTAATGCCTCTGTTAATGCCTCTGTGTTAGTTAGGTATCTTGTCTTTTCCCGGCCTTTAGTCCAAGGATTTAACTGGACGCGCTTAGTTAGATGGACGCACTTAGAAAAAGCTAATTTTAGAACCCAGCCGAAAAAATCTATGATAACGTCTTTGATCTCTATAGCCTCTGTATTGCAAAGGAGTTGCCGTGTACACTCACGATATGACAAAGAAAAATAAAAAATCTCTTGTGGATTTAAACACAAAAAAAATAGTGGATTTTCTTTCGAAAGAAGAAAATCTTCACTACGAAAAAGTCCTCGATATCGATCCTAAGGAACTCGCAGAAAAACTTGAAGACGTTATCGTCGTCGATGTTCGTCAACCCGATGAGTACAGTGGCGAGCTCGGACATATTCCTGAGGCTAAGTTTTTAGTTCTGGATTTTCTCGAGGAAAACCTTCATCAACTTCCTAAAGATAAAACCCTTGTCTTTGTCTGCCGAAGCGGTGGGCGCTCAGCCAAGGCTTGTTATTTAGCCAGTCAGAATGGCTTTACAAATATTTTTAATATGAAGGGCGGAATGCTCTTGTGGAACGAACTACACCTTCCCACGGAAGTATAAAGAAAGAAAAAAATGAATAGTCGTGTTTATGTTAATCGGACGTTAAATCTGAAAAGGATTCGGTATATGGGCTTGGACATGGATCACACCTTGATCCGCTACAATGTTCAGGAGTTTGAAAAACTCTCACACAACGTGATCAAAGAAAAATTGGTGAAAAATCGAAACTATCCTGCCGTCGTTTTGGATTTGCCTTTTTGTTATGATTTGGCAATTCGCGGACTCGTCATCGATCGCCAAAAAGGTAATACTCTTAAACTCAATCGACACAGTGCCATTCGTGCCAGCAATCATGGTTTAAAATCGATTGATTTTAAAACTCAGCAAAAAATTTATAAAAGTACTTACATCGATTTAAGCGACAAGCAATACATGGCGGTGGATACCGCTTTTTCAATTTCTTTGGCTACTCTGTTTTCACAAATTGTCGAAATCAAAGAAAATCAACCTGACTTAAAGTTTCCCGATTTTGCTACAATCGCTGACGATGTCCTAAACGCCTTAGATGAAGGACATCGCGATGGTTCACTTAAAGAAACTGTAAAAAAGGATTTAAAAAGATTTATTATTAAAGAGCCCGACATGGTCGCAGGTCTGGAAAAATTCAAAAAACACGGTAAGAAAATTTTTATCGTCACAAACTCTGATTTTCATTACACCAAGCTCTTGTTAGACTATGCTATCACTCCATTTTTGAAAGATCATAAATCCTGGCTGGATCTTTTTGAAATTATAGTTACTAGCGCTCAAAAGCCCCGTTTTTTTCATGACGACTTAAAATATCTCAAGGTCAATCCAGCCGATGGCACTATGACTAATGTGAATGAAAAACTTGTGCCTGGAGTTTATCAAGGCGGAAGCGCGCAGGTTTTCACCCGAGATTTAGGTCTTGAGGGTGATGAGATTCTTTACATCGGTGATCATATTTATGGAGACATTCTTCGATTGAAAAAAGATTGCGGCTGGAGAACCGCCATGGTTATTGAGGAACTCGCAGATGAGGTGAAGAGCAATCAAATTGCCGAACCAACCAACCAAGAAATTGAAATTCTTATGAAGAAAAAAGAACCCTTGGAGGATGATTTCACTGAAATCATGACTAAAAAAAGCGATGGCTTTATTGATAACTTGGACGCCAAATTAGAAGCCCTTCAAAGACAGATCACAGAAATCGATTTATTAATTAGTAATTTAATAAAAAAACAACAGGCCCTATATAATGAGCATTGGGGTCAACTGATGCGCGCTGGAAATGAAGAAAGTTATTTTGCTTACCAAGTGGATCGTTATGCTTGCGTCTACACGGCAAAGCTTGGAGATCTTCTAGAACTTTCCCCACGAACTTATTTCCGTGCTCCCCGCAGACCTTTGGCTCACGAAGTTTAGCGATCGGTGAGCCCTCCGCTTGTTCAATTTATTTTGAGCCAGCTTTTAGGGCTCGAGTTTTGGCTCACGAGTGAGAAGTAGAATAAACTCCTCGGGGCCCAGTTGGTCCAAAAGCGCTAAAGGCGTTCCTGCTGGAAATTTTTTTCGATAAAGAAAACGCGCTTTTTGAAGAATATAGCAGCCGAGGTTTCCTGTTTGCCCAAGGTCCTCTTCACCTGTGTTACAAGGTATGGAAGAAAATTCTTCTTCACGACGAAGGCGCGGAAATTTAGTCACGACTAAACCTCCAATTTTTTCTGGATTGGACAGATAAACCGATTTTCTCGCTAACGAAATTAAACTGTTGGGTAATTTTGGTGAAGCCTCCATCGGCGGAACAATGACTAAAAGACGAACCTCTTTTTTTTCGGCGGTTTTCAGGCCTTCCACAAAACGTTCCCGCTCTTTATTAATAGGAAAACGTTCGACCTGCATTTCAGAAGCCGCCCTAATATTTTGCTCTATAACAACCGCCTTAAACGGCTGAGCCGACTGTTGCGAATTGCTCCAAAATTTTGCGTAAACTTCGCCTATCATAACCTCTGTTGGATCAGCGGGATCAATGCCTAAAAAGAAAATAAGGGGCTCTTGAAGATCTGTTCCAATAACCTCAAAAAGTGAATTAACAAGTCCTTCCGAATTTTCAAATTGATGGAAGGGAATTTTAGAAATTGGCTTCGGAGAAAATCCAAAGAGATACAACATTCCGCAAGTCACCAAGGAAAAAACACCGAGGGCCGTGAGGATCTGCCAATTTTTCACATTCAACTCCTAAACCCTGCTTAGACTTTTCGGTGATGAGTGTCAAACTACAGCTTTACTTAAAGCTTTTGCTAATTGACTGAAACTGCGCTTAATTAGTCAGCACATAAGGACCCGACGGGCGGGTACCTCACGGTAATGGCAAATGTAATGGTTTCTAAAGACAACAAACCATATCGCTATCTTGTCATCGGCAATGGCCGGTGGGCTTTGCATTTAAAAAAATACCTCGAATTATTAAATATTTCCTTCGCTCAATGGAATCGCTCTCTTGATTTAGCTCAATTGACTCCTGAGCTCGACAAATGCACTCATGTGCTTTTGTGTATTTCAGATTCCGCTCTAGAGAGTTTTTCACTTCAACATTTGAAAAACTTTAAAGGTCACACAATTCATTTTTCGGGTGCCTTGGAAATTCCAGGTTTAATTGGAATTCATCCGCTGATGACTTTCGGCACCGAACTTTATCCGCTCGATGTTTATCAAAACATTCCGATGGTTACGACTTCTGTGCTTAGTCTAGATAAAATTCTACCGGGCTTTTCAAATTCACTTTACAGAATTAAACCGGAAGAAAAAGCTTATTATCACGCTCTTTGTGTGCTTGGTGGTAATTTAACCACTCTTCTTATTCAAAAAATGATTATGGGAATGAAAGAGCTTCGCCTTCCGCAAGAGATTGGCCAGCTCTACTTACAGCAAATGCTAAAAAATGTTTTTGCCAATCCAGAAAAATCTTTAACAGGCCCTCTTGCACGAAAAGATCTTATCACGGTGGCTAAAAACCTTGAAAGCCTGCACGGCGATCCCTTTGCTGATGTTTATCAATCTTTTTTACCAATTGCCTTTCCAGAAAAACAACAACGACAGGGCCCTGTAGAAAACTTAATCTGTGACCCAACGAAGGAGCTTCTCCTATGAAAATTCAGGATTTTAAGGCTTTTAAAAAAGCTGGTCGAAAAATTTCAATGGTGACTTGTTACGACCATTGGAGTGCGAAAATCGTCAATGCTTCGAACATTGATTGTCTTTTGGTTGGCGATTCTTTAGCCATGGTGATGCACGGATATCCCACAACTATTGCAGCGACAACTTCACTCATGGCCTTGCACACGACCGCTGTTGTCAAAGGCGCACCAGATAAATTTATTGTCGCAGATCTTCCCTTTCTTTCTTATCGTAAGGGACTTTCTGAAAATATGTCGTCTATTGAAGAACTAATGAGAGCCGGAGCCCATGCTTTAAAGCTTGAAGGCGCAAGAGGAAATTTGGATCTAATTCGTCATGTGGTCGACAGTGGTGTGCCCGTTCAAGGCCACATTGGATTGACCCCTCAAAGTATCCATCAGTTGGGTGGCTTTAAAGTTCAAGGTCGCTCGCCTCAAGAGTATTCAGACCTGGTAGAGCAAGCGCTGCAACTCGAAGCGGCTGGCTGTTTTTCCCTTGTGCTTGAGTGCGTTCCTTCAACCCTCGCTCTGGAGATTTCAAGCAAACTCAGCATTCCGACGATAGGCATTGGAGCAGGCCTTGGAACCGACGGCCAAGTTTTAGTTTTGCAAGACATGCTTGGAATGAACCCCCAATTTAAACCCAAATTTTTGCGTACTTATTTAGATGGCTTTGATCTTTTGAAAAACTATTTGAATGAGTACCACAATGATGTCACCCAGTTGCAATTTCCAACAGAAAAGGAAAGTTACCTGTGAGTTTAAAAATTATTCGCTCCCCGGAGGAGCTAAAAACAACACTGCGCCAGTTAAAACGGCTCTCGCCTGAAAAAACGATCGGCTTTGTTCCAACAATGGGAGCGCTTCACGAAGGTCATAAAACTTTATTAGAAAGCGCTCGGGCTGAAAACGATATTTGCATTTTAAGTATTTTTGTCAATCCGACTCAATTCAACGACAAAGAAGATTTAAAAAAATATCCAAAAACCTGGGATGCAGACTTGGCGCTCGCGGACCACGTGGGCGTAGATATTGCTTTTGCTCCTGAATATTCAGAAATGTATCCAGATAATTACCGCTATCAGTTGAATGAAAAAGAATTTTCGCAACAGCTTTGTGGAAAAGATCGTCCAGGACATTTTGACGGTGTACTCTCTGTTGTTATGAAACTTTTTAATTTGATTCAGCCAACCAAAGCGTATTTTGGAGAAAAAGACTTTCAACAGCTGTGCCTTATTGAAGGAATGATCCAAGCTTTTTTTATGGACGTTCAAATCGTGCGCGTACCAACTCTACGTGAAAGCTCGGGGCTCGCAATGAGTTCGCGAAATGTTCGCCTCACTCCTGAAGAAAAAACTTTAGCTCCTCAATTACACAAATCCATGCTTCTTGCAAAATCCAGTGAAGAAGCACAAAAGCAACTTCAGCAACTGGGCTTTCATGTGGATTATGTTGTGGATATCGAGGGTCGCAGATATGCAGCGGCCAAATTAGGCAACGTGAGGCTGATTGATAATGTCAAAATCTAAGATCTTACTGCAAATCACAGGATCTATCGCTGCGTACAAGGCCTGTGAATTACTTTCAACTTTGGTTAAATCCAACTACGAAGTGAAAGTGGTCGCGTCTAAAAATGCTTTGCGCTTTATTGGCGAAGCCACTCTTGAAGGTCTTAGCGGAACAGCGGTGTACACTGATTTATGGGAATCAGGACGCTTGATGGATCATATTGAGCTCAATCGCTGGGCAGATCTGATCATTGTGGCGCCGGCTTCTGCTTCATACATTAATCGTGTCGCCACTGGAACCGGTGAGGATTTGCTCACTACCTTGTTTCTAGCGCATGATTTTAAAAAACCTTTTTTGATCGCGCCGGCAATGAATCAATCAATGTACAATCATCCGATCACTCAGAAATCTTTAGTCGCACTTCAAGAGCTAGGAATTATTTTATTAAATCCGGAAGAAGGACCCTTGGCTTGTGGCGAAACTGGTCCCGGCCGACTCATGGAGCCCGCTCATATTTTTTCACAAATTGAGAAAGAGTTAGCTGTTGCTAAAAAACTAGCTGACTTTGCAAAAAACTCTAGCGCAGAGACATCTAACAATAGAGGCAAGGCTCAACGGAAAATTTTAATCACCGCGGGTGGAACGAGCGAGCCCATTGATGATGTCCGTGTGCTGACGAATAAAAGCACTGGAGCAACCGGGGCAATTATTGCTGATTCTTTAATTAAAGAAGGCTTTGAGATCACTTTTTTATCCTCTGAAAATTCGATAAGACCAAAACTTCCTTGCCAACAAATTCAATTTATTAGCTTTCAAGATTTGCAAAAAAAATTAAAGTATGAACTTCAACAACAGTATTCCGCCGTGGTTCACGCGGCGGCCGTGAGTGACTACTCACCTCGGGCGCACATGGGAAAATTATCCTCTGATACAGAGGTGCTTCCTTTGGAGTTAAATAAAAACCCAAAACTTATTAATGAATTGCGGAACTGGTCCATCAATAAAGAATTAAAACTGATTGCCTTTAAATTGACTTCGACCTCATCTTCGGATGAGCAGAAAAATGCTGTCAAGAAATTAGCCAAAGACTCAAGTGCTGATTTAATCATACAAAATGATTTTTCTCAGTTTAATAAAAACCCAGGAAGCCATGCCTTCAACGCTTACCAAAACAATCAATTAATCTTTGAAGCAAATAATAAACTGGATTTAGGCCAGAAAATTTTAAAATATTTGCAGGAGAACCTTTTATGATTTTAGCCCTTGATGTTGGTAATAGCCAAATTTTTGGCGGTGTTATCGATCACGATGACATTAAGCTTCGTTTTAGAAAAACTTCTAAATCCGGATCTTCTTCTGACGAGATCGGTGTTTTTTTAAGATCCGTTCTTCGTGAAAATGAAATTGACCCTTCGAATATTCGACAAATCACTATGTGTTCTGTCGTTCCAGATGTGGTTCACTCCTTAAAAAACGCCTGTAAAAAGTATTTTAATATCAATCCCTTCATTCTTGAACCTGGCGTAAAAACTGGATTAAAAATAGGCTATCGCAATCCTGTGGAAGTTGGCGCTGATCGAATTGCGAATGCCATTGCTGTGACCCACTTGTATCCTAAAAAAGATTTGATCGTAATTGATTTAGGAACAGCCACAACCTTCTGTGCTATCACAGCCAATAAAGAATACCTTGGGGGAAGTATCGTTGCTGGTCTTAATTTGTGCATGGAAGCCCTCGAAAGCAAAACGGCTAAACTTCCTTCGGTGGAAATTCTTCCAGTGGGCTCCGCTCTTGGACGCACAACCATCGAAAGTATTCAAAGTGGTTTGTATTTTGGGCACATGGGAACGATTAAAGAACTCACAAAAAAAATCACCGGTGAATGCTTTGATGAAAAACCTTATGTCGTTGGCACTGGGGGCTTTTCCTCCCTTTTTGATAAAGCAAAAATCTTTGATGAAATCCAACCGGATCTTGTTTTAAAAGGTTTAGTTCTCGCATTAAAAATAAACAGCTAAGGAATTACAGATGAATCTTTCAATGTTGAAATGTAAAATTCACCGCGCCACAGTCACAGATGCGGATCTCAATTATGAAGGCTCGGTTTCGATTGATCCTCAGCTTGTAAAAGCCTCTGGCTTACTGGTCAATGAACGGGTCGATATTTATAACGTGAATAACGGAGCCCGTTTTTCTACTTACGTTATCCATGGAAAAAAAGGGGAGATTTGCCTTAATGGCGCTGCGGCCAGACACGTACAAAAAGGTGATTTAGTTATTATCTGTGCTTACTGCGGACTCACAGAGCAAGAAGCTCGAGCCCACAAACCCAACGTTGTTTTTGTTGACTCAAAAAATAAAGTGAAACTCATAAAGCACTCTGAAAAAAACTAGGCTAACCAATTCTTCTTGCTCAAAGTAAATTGAACAGCCACTCAGTTCGGTAGTGGCCGATAAGCTTCAATGGCCTGGATCACACTACGAGTGCGAAAAATTTTTGCAGACTCATCCCAGGTCGGTTTTTGCCAGCCGACTTTTTCAAAAAATGAATTTTTCCAGTCTTGTTTTGCTAATGCAGGTAACGGATTTCCTGAATGACCTTTCCATGCTTGCATCAAACTAGGTAAATGAATTTGAACAAAAGCAAGTTGTGGATTGCTTTGTGCAAAACCCATATAACCCTTCGTAAAATATTCGCGAAAATTCACGTCGGCCACTTGCCCACAATAGTGTACAAAAAGTAACTGCTCTGCTGTTTTGGAAAATTCTAAAAGCTTTTCGGAGCTAGGAACTTCACAGCTTAAATACATTAGCTGATGAGCCTTCAATAAACCGAATATTTTTTTTTGTAAGGGCGTGGCTGCCGGTAACATAAATAAATATTGTTCATCAGTAATTCCAATTAATAAATTAAGGCCTCTTAATTTGCGAAAGGACTCCATCGTCGTCTCATTTAAGCTTACATCGGGACCAAATTGAATCAAGTAATCCAAGCGCGCCACAAACTCATTTGAAGAAAATCCGTGAAGACTCATTTGATTTTGAAATTCATGATTAAAAAGTTTCCAAGAATCTTGTGCTAAACTGTCTTTTTCGGAAAACTCGGAAATTAAAATCTGAATTTTTTCTATATCCGCTCGTAATATTTCAGAGTGGGCGAGGGAACTTTCCTCTGATAAAAGAGTCGATACTGAAAATCGATTGAGCCCACTTAATAAACTCAAGAAAGATTTAATTAACTGATTTCGATTTTTCGTATCTAGAGACATGTAAGCAGAAATCATGGCTTCACTGATTAAGGGGCGACTGCTTCCAACTAAAATTGATTGAGCGTCCGCAGAGACTGATTTCAAGCTAGAGCACATCAAATACCGGTCGGCATGAAGTTCAGAAACCTCACTTGCTAGTTTTTGGCATAAACCTGTTTCACTCGTAAGTAAACTGGGCCACTGACTTGTCTTAGTGTCAAAGTCAGGTCGGTGCCCCAGAGAAAACATAATTAAGTCCACCAACGCGCCTTCAAGTAAAGTTCGGTCAATTGTTGCTTCTCCCGACTTTTCTCTGAGCCATAAACGGAGAATTCCTCGTTCCAATTGATCCGTAGAAAATAAAAGCTTTTGAGAGATAAAAATGCGCGATTCTTGCAAACGAATTTTTTCATTCATTCCATCAAGCCAGACAATTTCCACTTTATGTGACAAACCACCAGCTTCATCAAAAAAACGTTCCATTGTTGATAAATGACGACTAATTTCTGGTAAATATTGTTGAAATTTTTCATCGTAAGGAACTGATCGGTTAAGTGAACAACGCCAGACACTGAAGGTTCCGTCGATGGAAACTCTGTCTATTTTTTCGACGATCTTGGAATCAATACAAAGCGGTCGCTTATTCAAAGAGACGAAAGTCGCCACAGAGACGAAAAAGACCCCTATAATGAATGTGCTCGCTAGCTTCATTTTCATGCTTTTTTACAAAGCAATAGCTGGGCCAGAAACCTTGCCGAGGGGATTAAGGCGCCCGATTCTCCCAACACGAGAGGGAAGTTCTTTTTTCATTTTTTCTTCAGCCCAATGATGAATTTCCACAAGTTTTTCGATACTAATTCCAGTTTTCACTCCCAGACCATCCAACAAATAAACAGCATCTTCCGTTGCAACATTTCCTGCGGAGCCTGGAGCATAGGGACATCCTCCCAAGCCACCAAGACTGGTATCAAAAACACGGACACCCTCTTGAAAAGCCGCATAAATATTCGCTACGGCCATTCCTCGAGTGTCGTGAAAATGGCCCGCCAAATTTTTAACGGGAATAACTTTTTTTAATTGTTTAAAAAGTTTCTTCACTTCGCCAGGAGTCGCAACACCAATGGTGTCGCCGATTGAAATTTCATAACAACCCATTTTGTAAAGTCGACGAGCAAGTTCTACCACTTTTTTTGAAGAAACGTTTCCCTCATAAGGGCAAGCAAAACAAGTTGATAAATAACCTCGTACTTTAATTCGATTTTTCTTCGCTAGACGAAAAATATTTTCAAAACGAGAAAAACTTTCCTCGATCGAGCAGTTGATATTTTTTCTAGAAAAACTTTCAGAACAAGATGCAAACACAGCAACATCTTTTACTGGCGTCTGCAAAGCGGCTAACATGCCGATCTCATTTGGAACCAAAACAGAGCCTTTAATTTTTCTTCCGTACTTTTGCAAAATATTCGTTGTAATCTGTTCAGAGCCTGCCATTTGAGGAACTCGATCTTCACGCACAAAGGCACCTAATTCGATCCTCCTCAATCCTGCTTCGATTAATTTTTCTGCGAATTCAATTCGCTCTTTTACAGCGAGCGGCTGCATTTCATTTTGCAAACCATCTCGCAGGCCGACCTCTACCAATTGCACTGAATTTTTAGCCACGTGGTTCTCCCCCACTGGAAGCGTCAAGAGGTCGGAGTTCTACTAAAATTTGTCCAATAAAAACTTGATCTCCTACTTGGCAATTCACTTTGACAATTTCGCCGGGAGCTCCCGCCTTCAGTGTGTACTCCATTTTCATCGCTTCCATGACCAACACCGGATCGCCTTTTTTAATCTGTTCATTTATTGAAGCTAAGATCTTAGTCACTTTACCAGGCATTGGCGCGACTAAATCAGAAGCATGAGCCGATTCTGATTTTTTACCACGCCCAGATTTTTGTTTTTCTTCCTCAAAGCAAAAAGTTTTCCCATTGAAATGAATCCAAAATTTTCCTTGTACATATTCCGCGTCTAACCAAACTGACGACTCAGAACTCTGAATGAGATATTTCATCTATACCCCCCTCCAACTTTTAGTGAATGGCGAGTCCAGCTCTAAACTTTTTCCTCGACCTAATCCGCTCGCCTTCACCAAGGATCGCGCTTCTCGAATAATTTTTTCTTCAGATTCATTCGGCAGCTGCGACGCGATCGGCTCTGAAAAATATTTATCAATAAACCTTGTAGTCATTTTTCCATTCACAAACTCTGTGTGAGATAATATTTCCTGTAAATAAGGAATATTAGTATGCACTCCGAAAACAATCGACTCACTTAAAACTTTTTTCATTTTCTTGATAGCACGAAGACGCGTTTCATCCCACACAATCACCTTGGCAATCATCGGGTCGTAATACGCCGTGATTTCATCGCCGGACTCAAATCCGTATTCAAAGCGTCGACCAGGCCCCTCCGGCCAGTGAACCGTTCCGAGTTTTCCAGTGGATGGCACTCCTCCTAAAAATGGATTTTCAGCATAAATGCGACACTCAATTGAATGTCCGTGAGGTTGGCGGATTTGATTTTTTGAGGCCCAATGACCAAAAACACCTTCACCTTGTGCTGTCAAAATTTGGGCTTTGACAAGATCAACCCCCATCACCATTTCTGTGACTGGATGCTCAACTTGCAGACGTGTATTGACTTCCAATAAAAAGAACTCATCATCTTGAAACAAGAATTCCACAGTTCCTGCCCCTTGATACCTGGCCGCTTCCGCAATTAAACAGGAAGCTTCTGCCATTTTTCGTCGAAGTTCCAATGTGAGCGAGGGACTAGTGGCCTCTTCAATAATTTTTTGATGACGACGCTGAACTGAACATTCACGGTCTAAAAGGTGAAACACTTTACCGGTTACATCTCCGAAAATTTGAAATTCAATGTGCTTAGCTCGATCTAAATATTTTTCTAAAAAAACTTTCGATGAGCCAAAAGCAGAGAGCGCTTCTCGTTGCGCGGACTCAATCAGTTCTTTTGCTTCTTCAATATTTCGTAAAACCTTCATTCCGCGACCACCGCCACCTGCCGCTGCTTTAACTATTGCCGGAAAGCCAATTTTTTCTGCCTCACTTAAAAGCTTCGATAAAGACTGATCCTCTCCTTCATAGCCAGGCACCAGGGGTAGCCCTAAAGATTTAGCCAAAGCTTTACAAGAAACCTTATCGCCGAGCTGGCGAATTGATTCTGGCGAAGGGCCAACAAAAATAATTCCTTCGTCTCTACAGGCTTGCGCAAAGTTTGCATTTTCTGAAAGAAAACCAAAACCAGGATGGATCGCTTGCGCTCCGCTAGCAATGGCACCATTAATATTGGCGCGAATATTCAAATAACTTTCCGCAGTAGGGGCTGGACCAATGCAAATTTTTTTATTTGCCATTCGGTAAGCGCGGCTATTCACATCAACTTCGGAGTGCAAAAGAACAGTTTCAATATCCAATTCTTCACAAGCACGAATAATTCGAACGGCCACTTCTCCACGATTAGCAATCGCCAAACGATGAATTCGCTGAGTTGATGACTGGCTAGTCATTAAGAATCTCTCCAGGAAGGTTTTCGCTTTTCTAAAAAGCTTTTTAATCCCTCTTGGCCTTCGGCACTCACACGACGCTCAGAAATTGTTTCGGCAGACTCTTCTTTTGAGTCTGTCCAATTCAAATCCGGCAAACGATGAATCAGACTTTTCGTTGCTCGAATCGCTTCTGGACCCACTTCACGCATCCAGCTCAAAGCCACTTCGAGACGATCTGGAAAGGCCTCTTCATCACAAATTTCGTGTGCTAAGCCAGCCGATTTTGCTTCTTTCGCTCCAAAGACTTGAGCCGTTAACATCAAATGACCAATTTTACCTAAGCTACATTTCTTTAAAACAAAAGCACTGATTACCGCTGGCGCAATTCCTAATTTCACTTCACTAAAGCAAAACTGTGTTTTGTCTTCGCAAATCACATAATCACAGCAAGCGAGCAAACCAATCCCACCGCCAAAGGCTGCGCCATGAACGACTCCAATGATTGGAACATGACAGTGATACATCGATTCATACATTTCAAACAATCGAAAAGCATCTTCCTTGTTTTGCTCTGCAGAGTACTTAATCATGTCTTTCATCCAGTTGAGATCACCACCCGCGCAAAAAGATTTTCCTTCCCCGCGAAGTACAATTGCATGCAAATCTTGGCGAGTGCTGAGTTGAGTGAATGTCTGTTTAATCTCTGCAATCATTTCTGGATTGAAGGAGTTTCTTAATTCTGGACGATTTAAGTTGACGAAAGCGATCGATTTTTCTTCTGTTAATTTTATAAACTTCATTTCACATCCTTAAAACGCCCTGAGTTTTTTCAGGCCATCTTTTGTTTAAACTTGCAGCAAGTCCTAAAGCTAAAACCTGACGAGTGTCGGCTGGGTCAATAATTCCATCATCCCAAATTCTAGCTGTCGCAAAATAAGCTGAACTTTCTAGTTCGTATTTTTCGAGTGTCGGTTTTTTGAAAGTGACCTGCTCTTCAACAGACATCTTTTGTTTTTTCGCAGCCATTTGCTCCATTTTCACTGTGAGTAAAACATTGGAAGCTTGCTCGCCACCCATCACAGAAATTCTTGCATTTGGCCACATCCACATTTGTCGCGGTTGATAAGCTCGACCACACATTCCATAGTTTCCCGCTCCGTAAGATCCGCCAATCACAACCGTGAATTTCGGCACATGAGCATTAGAAACTGCCATTACCATTTTTGCTCCATGCTTGGCGATACCCTCATTTTCATATTTTTGGCCAACCATAAAACCAGTAATGTTTTGCAAAAACACAAGTGGGACTTCTCGCTGTTCACAAAGTTCAATAAAATGAGTCGCCTTCAGAGCACTCTCACTAAACAAAACCCCGTTGTTTGCAATAATTCCAACGGGATAACCTTCAATAAAAGCAAACCCACAAACCAAAGTTTTTCCAAAATTAGATTTGAATTCATGTAATTCAGAACCATCGACAACACGAGCAATGATCTCACGAACATCATAAGGCACTTTTGAATCTCTAGAGACAATCCCATAAATTTCTTTTGCATTATACAAGGGGGCACGGCTGGCGCGAGCACGCAAGTTCACTGCGGCTTTATGATTCAAATTTTTTACGATGTCCCGAGTAATTTCAATCGCATGTTGATCGTCTTCTGCAAAGTGATCACAAACACCGCTTTTTTCCGTGTGAACAATCGCTCCGCCAAGATCCTGTGCTGACACTTCTTCTCCCGTGGCGGCCTTAACTAAAGGAGGACCTCCCAAAAAAATAGTGCCGTTTTCTTTCACGATCACATTTTCATCCGACATCGCTGGAACATAGGCGCCGCCAGCTGTGCAACTCCCCATGACCACAGCGATCTGAGGTATTCTTGCTGCTGACATTCGTGCTTGATTGTAAAAAATTCGCCCAAAGTGATCTCGGTCAGGAAAAACCTCTGATTGAAGAGGCAAAAAAGCGCCACCGCTATCAACTAAATAAATACAAGGCAGACCGTTTTCGTAGGCAATTTCCTGTGCGCGTAAATGCTTTTTCACAGTCATAGGATAATAAGTTCCGCCCTTTACTGTAGCATCATTAGCAATGATCAAGCACTCGCAATCACAGACTCTTCCAATGCCGGTGATTACGCCAGCGCCAGGCGCTTGTCCATCGTACATCTCCCAAGCGGCCAAAGTTGAAAACTCCAAGAAAGATGTATCCGGATCAACCAAGGCCTCAATACGTTCTCGCGCCGTCAGTTTCCCTCGTGCTTTGTGTTTCGCGACAGGTTCAGCGCCACCGCCAGCTTTCACTATTTCCAAACGATCACGAAAAGTCTGAACCAAATTTTTCATGGCCTCTTGATTTTGTTTAAATTCGGACGAATCGATTTTTATTTCTGTTTCTAAAATCGGCATTTTCTTTACTCATTTCCCGCTAGCAAACTGTTGAAAAAGTGTTTTCATCTTACGTTGCCCTTAGTTCCAACACTAGCTCCCGGTAAAACTTTTTCCATTTTTAATTCGGCTTTTATTAATACCTTTGCCACCGCTTGGTCTTCCTGATCGTAAATTTGAACTGTTGATTCGTGAATGGAGCGACTTTGGTCCGACAGTTCTACATAAATTGATTCCCTCTGCGATGGAGTTAAATTGAAACGCAAAAAAAGCGGAGCTTGCAAAGGCCTCAGGTGTTCAAATTCAAAGTTCAAAATCTCTACTTGAAAAATTCGGCGCGGAGAATTTTTTTTCCATAAAGTGCGGAAGGCAAAAAGAGCTGCGGTGACAGCCGCACCCTCATCAACATTTTCTTGAGAGTCCTCCAATAAAAATTTAGCCGGCAAGATCACTTCAATATTTTGATATGTTAGGCGAGAAATACGTAATCCAAGACTCTGCAAATAGGGCTTAAAATACGGCCTCATGACATCCAAAGCGAGATTAATTACTTTCTTCGGACCACCGGGCTCTAATTGTTCTGTGATATGCTCCAGAGAGTCTTGAAAATGATGAGTGACTCTAGAAATCTCTGCGCCCCATTTTTTCTGCAATTCAGCCTTAAAATGTTGATATTTTCGCAAGCGCAAATTAATTAAATTCATAACCCTTTGATATAAAACTGAACTTGTGCTGATATTCAAGATGAATCATCGATAGTCAGTCATTGAGGACCGGAGGAATGCAATGAAATACCTAAGCGTGCTCGTATTTGCGATTTTACTCTCTTCGACCTGGTATATCATTAACTCCGAGGCTTCCATTTCTCTTGAGACGCATATTGGCATTCAATCTAAACTGGGCCAATTAATTATTGATACCGTGAAAGCAAAAAAACCAACAGCGACTGAAATTCAGGTCGAGCAAGTTTGGACAGAGCCCCACGGTAGTGGAAAACCAGTTCGCGTCAAAGCCCACTTTGCTTATCGTTTTAGCGAGCCTTCTGCGGATGGCGGAAAAGTCGATTCACTTATCGAGGGCGAAGGTTTGCTAGAAAAACAAAATTCTGAGGTCGCTTCTGACGGCCTGGATCATTGGGTTTTGACCAATGTTAAAACCAATAATGATATTGTGACTTTTGAAAAAGCGCAGATCATTACAACAGGTAGCGGTAATGCTGCGGGATCTCAGAACGAAACTCCATCCAATGAACATTAATTTGATCTGTGAATATTAATGACGAACGAGTTGCCGCACGAATTCGTCATTGTCGACGAGCAAGGACATCCGCGAAAAAGTGATAGCGTACTTTCTCCGGAAGTCGCTGCTGAAATATTGCGCAATATTCGCATAGCAGAAAATCGTGCTTTTATCACTGAAGTGGCGGGTCAAAAGGCCTTAGTAGAAGCTTTTGATGAGCCTCTCGTTGGAAAAGCAGTGCTCCCACCAAAAACTGGTGCGGAGTGGACTCTGGAACTACCTTATGGAGTGCAAAAATACTTTTCTTTATCAAGTTTAAATTATGATGAATGGGATCGTTTTCATGGAGTCACAACAGAGAATGTTCCTTTCGTTCTTTCCGCTTCTGCTCAAAATCAATTATTTAATTTGATGGATGAATTCACTGATGACAGTCTGAATTTCCAAGGAAAAGAAATTTTCTTGAGTGAGTGGCTTGTGCCAAAAAAAGAAGTCGAAACAGAAGCTTTCTGGAGCGATCGCTATAAGTCAGGAGCTACTGGCTGGGACTTAGGAGCGGCTTCTCCTGTTTTGAAAGATCTTCTTCCAAGATTAAAAATTCCAAAAGCCCGAGTTTTAGTCTTAGGCGCTGGCCCTGGACATGATGCTGCTTTTTTTGCGAATCAAGGTCATGTGGTCACAGCTTTGGATATTTCCGCAGAAGCTCTTCAAAAAGCGAAAGAAAATTACCCATTGCTTGAAAATATCAATTGGGTTCAAGCCGATGTGTTTAAACTCCCGCAGGATTGGCAAGGTCAATTCGATGTGATTTTTGAACACACTTGCTACTGCGCCATCAATCCTCAACATCGAAAAGAATTGGTCAAAATCTGGTTGAGACTTTTAGCGCCACAAGGATATTTACTGGGTGTCTTTTTTACGATGGAGATGCGCCAAGGTCCACCCTTTGGCGGCAGTGAATGGGAAATTCGCAAACGGCTGCAAAACAGATTTCACTTTTTATTTTGGGGACGCTGGCGACAATCAATTCAAAAAAGAAACGGTCTTGAACTTGCGGTTTACGCACAGAAAAAAAGTCAAGTTTGAGAGGCTCGCTTCTGCCTCCGTATTGAATGCTCTTTTATGGACTCAACCTTGCAATTCTGTCTTAGATGAAACTTAAACGCAAAACCTTAGGGGTAATTGTCATTTTGGCTGTCAATCTTTTAGACGTCTGTCAAACGGCCAGCGCAGCACCTGCTTGTCGTGATCTCTTCTCTTTAAAAAATGAATCCTTAAATCACCAAGCTCTGTCTCAGAAAACCTTGCAAGAGCAAAATATCGAAAGCGCAGCTATTCCGAAGTTTGAAATTCCCGCAAATTTGCCCGCAACAGCAGAACAAGCGCTCGTTCTTAAAAACATTAGAGAAACAGGCATCATTTTTAGGAACCGAGTTTTTTGGGATTATTTTGAAAAAGATTTATCACAGGTCGACATCCTGTTACACGACTGGTACCGGCCACTCCCTGACTATGCTAAGGAGCAAATTCGCGCGGCAGCAGAAAAGCTCGGAAAATATCGAGTACTTCTCTTAGATCCAGGAATCGCTCAGCGAAATATCGAGTTCACTTCATTTGCTACTGAAAAAATTTCCGCCAATCCTCATATTGATTCCTTTACTCTGCGACAAGCCTTTTCCGATTTTCTTGGAACCGAGATTCTTTGGCATGGAGAGTTTCGAACACCTGAAGAATTAGATAATATAAAAAAACGTGGCTTACTTGGTAATATTTTTCATAAAGCCACAAAGGGACTTCTGCCTCATTATCCCACGGCAGAAATCTGGGATCTTCAAAAAACGCGAAGACTTTTTTATGAGTTTTTTAGACCAAGCGATCCAAATCCGAATGGACCTATTGAAGACATTTTTAAAAGACTGCGCGGTAACCTCCCTGAGTCCACCTTTGTTTCTTGCTCAAAATGGATTGAAGTGACTTATGCCGCAGTCTGGACAGGAAATAGAGGAAGATTTCGATCCAATATCAACCCAAACACTGGAAGATTTTATCTCTTTAAACTTCAGGTCCCAAAACTCGACGTTATTCGCGGTACAGGAATTTTTTATCAATTAAGAGGAGGTTGGGATAACGACGATCACAAATATACAACGGTTGGATTGAGCGGAGAAAATTGGGTGAAACCATTTAATGATCCAGATTTTGAAGTTTTTCTTCAGTATGTCTCACCACGCCCTGATGAAATTCTCGAGATTATTCCGTTTAATTCTCTTCCGCCACAATACAGGGTTAACTGATTATAAACTCTTATTTTTGCCTTAAATAATTATGAATCGACTCGGCGGTTTTTTTACCATCACCCATTGCTAAAATCACAGTAGCTCCACCACGAACAATATCACCACCAGCAAAAACTCCAGGAAGGCTTGTCTCTCCAGTTTCTGGATTAATTTCGACATTACCAAATTTGTTGAGTTTTAATTCAGGCGCTGTTGAAGTCAGCAGGGGATTTGCTCGCGTGCCTAGCGCATTTATAACCACGTCGACCGGAATATCTTCGATGGCCTTTGGAATGGCCTGCGGGCGTCGGCGGCCAGAGGAGTCCACTTCCCCAAGCTCCATTTTTTGGCATCTTAGAAATTGCGCCCAATTTTCATTATTTCCGATAATTTTTAATGGACTTGTTAAAAATACAAACTCAATTCCTTCGTCTTTCGCGTGATGAATTTCTTCTTTACGAGCCGGCATTTCCGCTTCCGTTCGTCGATAAATAATCATCGCACGTTCAGCTCCCAAGCGACGGGCTGTTCGAACGCAATCCATTGCCGTGTTGCCCGCGCCAATCACAGCCACGTGATGACCTTTGATAATAGGCGTCGCCACATTTTCATTTCTTCCTGCGCCCATCAAATTCACTCTGGTCAAAAACTCATTGGCAGAAAGAACTCCTTTAAGATTCTCTCCAGGGATATTGAGCATCTGTGGAAGTCCTGCGCCGTTAGCAATAAAGATAGCGTCGAATTCTTCACGCAGTTGATCGAGAGTAAGAGTTTTCCCCACCACGACATTGCATTCGATCTTCACGCCCACTTCCACCAAACCTGCAACTTCAATATCGATGATTTCTTTCGGCAAGCGAAATTCCGGAATTCCGTAACGAAGAACGCCTCCTGTGTCATGAAGCGCTTCGAAAATAGTAACCTCATGCCCTCGACGAGAAAGCTCTCCTGCCGCAGTAAGGCCCGCTGGTCCACAACCAACAATCACAACTTTTTTTCCAGTCTTTGTTGGAGAGATTTCTTCACGCACTTTTTCACGATTTTTCAAAGCCCAGTCAGCAACAAAGCGCTCAAGATAACCTATCGCCACCGGCAAACTTTTCACGCCCCGAATACACTTCGATTCGCATTGCACCTCTTGAGGACAAACTCGCCCACAAACCGCCGGCAGCGCAGAATCATGTCTAAGAATTTTTGCTGCCTGAACAAGATTGCCTTCTGCGAGTTCTCCAATAAATTCTGGAATGGACATCTGAACCGGGCAGCCACCAACGCAAGCTCGGTTTTTACAGCGCAAGCATCGCTGAGCTTCTTGAATTGCCGATTCTTCATTTAATCCCTGATTCACCTCCTCAAAGTTACGACTTCGAATTTGTGGATCAAGTTCCGGCATCTTTGTTCTTTGTAAAGCCATACGTTCTTTTGTCGATAATTTTTTAATCATAAAAATCCTTTTTGGCCCTTTTAAACTTAGGCTCTTAATCTTCAGTTCTCATTTACGATGGCAAAGAGCTAGCTTCCAATTTTACATTTATCTGAAGAGCAACGATCTAGAGCTTTGCGCTCCTGATCGCGATAGGTCGCCAATCGATCGCGCAGTAAATCAAAATCCACCAAGTGGCCATCAAACTCTGGGCCATCCACGCATGCAAATTTCACTTCCCCGCCGACATCAACTCGGCAACCACCGCACATTCCCGTGCCATCAATCATGATCGGATTAAGACTAACAATCGTAGGAATTTTTTTCGCGCGCGTGAGTTCTGCGACGGCTTTCATCATCGGCCCCGGGCCAACCGCAAAAACAGCCGACGGCGAGCTCTCTGGATTTGTCATCAATTCTGCTAATACTCGAGTCACTTGCCCTTTTAATCCGCGACTTCCATCATCTGTCGTGATTTGCAAATCCTGCGAAAGCGCAGTCAGTTCCTTTTCAAGAATCACAAAGGAGGCTGACCGCGCGCCAATGATCGTTGTGATTTTATTACCTGCCTGTGCAAGCGCCTTCACCAGTGGATAAAGAACCGCCGTGCCAACGCCGCCACCAATGCAAACAACTCGCTCCCATTTTTCAATATGTGTTGGTTGCCCCAAGGGTCCGGCGACATCACGAATGAAACCGCCCACTGGAATTTTAACTAATTTTCGCGTTGAGGCTCCGACGGCTTGGATAAAAAGAGATATCGTTCCGCTCGCCACGTCCGCATCACCAATTGTGAGAGGAATGCGCTCATCACCGACGTCCGCACGAACAATCACAAACTGTCCAGCTTTTCTGGCAAGAGCGACACGCGGAGCTTTTACGGTTAATTTATGCAATTCAGGAGCTAAGATTTCATTTTCAAGAACTTCAAACATTTCTACACCTCGAGAAATCAGTGAAGACATCTTACACTAAAAAGACTTCATCTTCTACAAATTCCTCGCCCAAGGGTGCACATAACCTCTTGGCTGGCCTTGCGCTTTGGCTTCGGCCTGGGCTTGGTTGAACTTTGTGGTCAAATCAAAATGTTTATAAAGTGCGGCAAGACCCCAATACGC
>CAIYID010000008.1 GCA_903926205.1 uncultured Bdellovibrionales bacterium | reverse complement strand
GTTGTCGTGTGACGTTGATCGGAATTGGACTTTGAGCGACTCGCTCAAACCCTCGTATATTTCTTTAAACTTCTTGGATACTTATTAGATCTGTCACTTCGAAAAACCTTTAACCTGATTTTCCTTGGAGGAAAATGGCGGGGTGGACGGGACTCGAACCCGCGGCCTTCCGCGTGACAGGCGGACGTTATAACCAACTTAACTACCACCCCGCGGTGGTTTTGATTAGAGGGAATTTTATAGCCGTTTTTAGGTGTAATGATCAACTTCTTTTTTACTCACTTTGCCATCTTTTAAGGCAAAACTGAATTTTGTTGTCGTTTTTTTGCTTTATGCGAAGATGGAAACCTATGAAAACACGTATCAATCTTCCTATTTTAGTTGTGACACTACTTTTTTTGGGGCTTTCAGTGAATCTTGCCAAAGCTCAACCCGCAGCCCTGGGACTTCCTGCTCAGGATGTAAAGTATAAAGAGTTTGAACAACATGGAAATCTTTTTGACCTAAAGATCATCCCTGGTAGTAAAGAAACCCGTCTTTATTTGGTTGGCAAAGAGGCCGCCTCCGTGAAGTTTGAAAAACTTTCCATCGTTGGTAAAATCAAAGTTGGTAATAACGAAAAATTGATCGAGTTTCGTAAAGACAAAGATTATTTCACCACCAAAGATATTCTTCATGGACAAACACTTCATCTCAAAGCCAAAGATGACGAAAGTCAGAAGTCCGAAGAATTTCAAGTTGATTTAAAAAAACCATAAGGGGATCTGATGAAAGCCGTTCATTTAATTATTTTAAGTTTATTATTCCCTCTTTTTTCTCAAGCAGACACTCTGACCGTGAAAGGCATGACTTGCCGTTCTTGCGAAAAGCAAGTCACTTCACTTGTGTGCCAAGATCAAGAAATGTCCAAATGGTTTGAAACTTGTGCCGCTAAAGTCACTGACACTCAATCAGAACTTGGTGAAATTCGTTACACGCTAAAAAAAGATATCACCATGGACCAAGAAAAAATGAAAAAAATTGAAAAGGTGATCGTTGAGTCTGGTCGAACTTTGGAAAAGACAAGCTCCGCTGAAAAAACGCTCACCAAATAGCGAAATTGATCAACCGACCCATGATTGGATCGATCAGATATTTTCATCAAGACCCGAGAAATGATCAATGTGGAAACCCGTGTGAGAACCATCGGCCTTCAGCTTATTAAAATCCCAGAGTCTTTGATCCGCTAATTGGCTTTCGCGCACATTGGTTTGAGCGGTGAGCATTGAAGCCTGAATTCCAGGAATTTTTACTTCCATTTCTTTGAGCCACCCCTTCAACATTTGTCGTTTCATTCCGGATTGCGAGCCACAAAGGTTGCACGGAATGACAGGAATAGCCCATTCTTGCGAAAGTTGAATCAGATCCTCTTCCGCCACAAAGGCCATAGGACGAATCAACACATTTCGTCCATCATCCGATTTTAATTTTGGAGGCATAGAAGAAATTTTGCCGCTGTAAAAAAGATTGAGCAATAAAGTTTGATTGGCATCATCTCGATGGTGCCCCAAAGCCAATTTGGTGAACCCTTCATTAATAGCATGATCGTACAAAATAGCTCGACGTAAACGTGAACAAAGAGAACAGTAAACTCCATCTGTTACTTTTTCTTTTACAATCGAGTAAGTGTCGCGCTCAACAATTGTCAGCTTCACATCAAGACTGGCCACCCAAGTTTTGAAGTTAGTCGCATCAAAGCCCGGTTGCTTTTGATCCAGCATCACGGCCTCAAAATCAAAATTAAAAGGAGCCCGGCGACGAATCTCTGCTAATAGAGCTAGGAGTAAACTAGAGTCTTTCCCCCCCGAGCAGCAGACCATGACTCGATCTCCACTCTCAAGCATATTGTAATCAGCCAAAGCAGAGACAATTTGCTTACGGATTTTGATCGCCAAAGGATTTTCAAAATTGACTATACGATTGACTATGCGATTGACCCTGCAATTAACCATGCGAACTTCTCTACCTTGCGCTGAAGGCAACATCAACCTCAGAAGAAGTGAGGGACCATAATTCCTCATGAGCCATTGAATCCGTCGTATTACCCACAAGAGGGTTCAATCGAACTTCTTGTTTCGATGTCAGCACAGTAGCTGCATTCACCGTATTTAAATTATTGCCAAAAAATTTGATCATTCCTGCCAAAATAAAAATAGCGAAAATCACTAAAACTAGTTGTTGATGTCTGTCGTTTTTTCTTTGAATTCTCATTGAAGGCTCCCAATTGCTGTCAAAATAACCAAGAACTAAAACCGAGCCGGGTTCTAACACTCAATTTTGCATTGCAAAACTGTCAAAAGTTTAGTGAGTCGAAATCTTCAGTTGCGAAGGGCTTCTTCTCAGGGCAATAATCCTTCAACCCCTTAAATTGAGGACGGAAGGATTAATTGCATGGCTTTACCAGGAAGCGCTTCAAAATTGTTTTGGATCGACCTAGAAATGACCGGATTGGATATTGATAAGGAAGTCATCATCGAATGCGCTGTAATTATCACAGATTTTAATTTTAAATCTCTTGATAGCTTCGAGTGCGTGATCAAACAACCTCAGCATTATCTGGACAAAATGGATGATTGGAATCGAACTCATCATCGCGACTCCGGCTTAACGGCGAAAGTTCCATTTGGTCTTCCTTCCGACGAAGTGGAAGATCATTTGATTTCCATGGTGAAAAAACATTTTTCAAATGACGAACGCCCCGTGCTCGCGGGAAACTCGATTGCGCAAGATCGGCTCTTCATTGATAAATACTGGCCAGGCTTTGCTTCGCTCCTGCATTATCGCATGCTTGATATTTCAAGTTGGAAAATTATTTTCAACTCAAAATACGGATTAAAACATGACAAAACTAATTCCCACCGTGCCTTGAATGACATTCAAGAGAGCATTGCCGAATTGGAATTTTATCTCAGTCATTTAAAATCAGATTTGAAAAAATAGTCGCACAGCAATAGACGTTTTCTGACCGCCGACAGGCGTTTCGGGAACCAGCCGACAGGCGCTTTGCCTATCGGCCCTTGAATCACAAATTAATATCGATAGTGTTCTGGTTTGAACGGACCATTCGGGGAAATTGACAAATAGTCAGATTGTTTTTTCGAAAGCTTGGTCAACCGCACTCCTAATTTTCCTAAATGAAGTGCTGCTACTTTTTCATCTAAGTGTTTAGGTAAACGGTGAATAGAGGCTTTATTGTACTTCGATTTATTTGTGTACAACTCAATTTGCGCCAAAACTTGATTCGTGAATGAATTCGACATCACAAAGCTTGGATGTCCAGTCGCACAACCTAAATTCACCAATCGACCTTTAGCCAAAACAATCACTTGGTTACCATTTTTAAGTGTATGAATGTCCACTTGCGGTTTGATTTCTCTCACTTTTGAATTTTTATTGAGCCATGCAATATCGATCTCAATATCAAAGTGGCCGATGTTGCAAACAATCGCGTTGTTTTTCATTTTCGCGAAATGTTTTTCATTGATGATATCGCAGCAACCAGTCGCAGTAACAAACATGTCCGCCTCTTCGACAGCCAATTCCATGGTCGTTACTTCGAAACCTTCCATCGCTGCTTGCAAAGCACAAATTGGATCAATTTCAGTCACAAGCACCCGTGCCCCGAAACCGCGCATGGAGTGAGCACAACCTTTACCCACATCGCCATAACCCGCCACGGCAACGGTTTTACCAGCTACCATAGTGTCCGTCGCGCGTTTAATACCATCTGCCAAAGACTCACGACAGCCATAAAGATTATCGAATTTTGATTTAGTGACAGAGTCATTCACGTTGATCGCTGGAACTTTTAAAATTCCTTTTTTCAACATCATTTCTAGATTGTGAACACCCGTGGTGGTCTCTTCAGAAATGCCGAGAATTTGTTTCAGATACTTAGCATATTTTTCTTCGTGCATGATGTTAGTAAGATCTCCACCATCATCGAGAATCATATTAGCATCGCCCTCTTTACCCCACTTTTCGATGGTTTGCTCAACGCACCAACGGTATTCCTCTTCCGTCTCACCCTTCCAAGCAAAAACTGGAATTCCTGCGGCCGCAATAGCCACAGCGGCGTGATCTTGAGTTGAAAAAATATTGCATGAAGACCAACGAACTTTGGCGCCTAAGTGAATCAGAGTCTCTATGAGGACCGCGGTTTGAATGGTCATGTGCAAGCAACCGGCTACACGAGCACCTTTCAAAGGCTGAGATTTGCCGTACTCTTTTCTGAGAGCCATCAAACCGGGCATTTCAGTCTCTGCGATTTCAATTTCTTCGCGACCCCAACGAGCCAACTCTTCGAATTTTTTTCGATCATTCATTGCTTCTGTGCAAACAAGATAATCTAGATTCCCAGCAGTTGCTTTCACTGTATTTTTTTGAGTGATTTTATTTTTCACATTGATTTTGTTTTTTGCCATTCGATTTTTTCCTGTCACTGTTTGTAAGTTTGCCATTGTTCATCCTTTTTTTAAAAAAATTTCTTATTTATGGAAGTGTTAAAATTTCGTAGCCAGTTTCTGTCACCAAAATAGTGTGCTCAAATTGAGCCGACAATTTACCGTCAGAAGTTTCATAGTATTTCACAGTTGAACCTGGAATATCAAATTCCTTTACGGAAGCACTACCTTCGTTAATCATGGGCTCTACCGTGATGCAATGCCATGGAACGAGTAGATCACCCCGGCCCCTCTTTCCATAAGAGGGAACAAATGGGTCCTCATGAAAAATTCGACCGATACCATGCCCGCCAATTTCCTTCACGGCTGTATATCCTTTACGCGTTACAAATTTATCTATCGCAAAGCCAATGTCGCCAGTCGTTGCGCCAGGAACGATAGCTTCAATTCCTTTGTCGCGGGCAATTTCCGCCGTTTGAACAATAGCACGCGCCACATCTGAAACCTCTCCAACAATGTAAGACGCCGAACAGTCTCCGAAAAATCCATCTTTCATCGGTGTGACATCCACATTGATGATATCTCCAGACTTTAGAATTCTCTGATCTGGCACTCCATGACAGACAATCGAATTCACCGAGGTACAAATGGACTTTGGAAAACCATGATATCCCAGTGGCGCGGAACTGGCTCCGTTGGTTTTTGTAAAATCTTCGACGATTTGATCAAGCTCCGACGTCGTAACTCCAACGCGTACATACTTCGCAATATTTTCCAAAGTACGCGCCGCCAATTTACAGACCACACGCATTTTCATGATTTCCTCTTTATTAAGAGGAACTATTTTTCGATCACGCGACATTCATTTTACCTTTTTATGAGTCTAAAATTTACGATTCTAATGTTTAAGTTTCAAAAACAAAAACCCACTTTCGTATCACTTTGGAATCCCTAGGAAATCCAATGTGCCGTAAAGTGGGTTTTCGCTGATTTTATGATTTAAATCAAGATGACTTATTTCAAATGTTTAGAAACAAGCTTAGTCATTTCGAACATAGAAACAGTGCCTTTTCCGAAGATAGGCTTCAATTTGTCGTCAGCATTGATGTTGCGACGATTTTGAGAGTCTTGAAGACCGTTCTTTTTGATGTAAGCCCACAATTTTTTAACAACTTCTGTGCGAGGAATTGGAGTTGCGCCAATAACTGCTGCCAAAGCTGCAGATGGAGTCAACGCACGCATGAAAGCTGCATTTGGTTTACGTTTAGAGGCTTTTTTAGGAGCTGCTTTTTTAGGAGCTGCTTTTTTAGGAGCTGCTTTTTTAGGAGCTGCTTTCTTAGGAGCTGCTTTCTTAGTTACTTTTTTCTTAGCCATTTGTCCTCCGTTTAGAGACAGTTGTGTCAACTCTTCAGCCGACATTTGTTTGTTTTCTATTCGCAAACCTTAACAAGTGCCTAGTGTAGCGATGATTTTTGATTTGTCCAAAAAAAAATGCGTTCTCCTCTCATTTTTATGCGATTTTTTAATTTTACGAGGGAAATTTCAAAAAAATAGCCCCTTTTTGGCCTTCACCAGCACTTTTTCAGAGGGGAAAAGGTCTTTTCTCGAGGAGAATTCGTAAGAATTTCAGATTTCCCCTCTGAAAAGTGAAATTTTTCTGTGGAAAATTCAAGTAAAAGCCTCAAGGCGCAGACCTTTTCCAAAGTTTTTTCGTCAAAAAACCGGACCCTTTTTGGACTCCTGCCGTTTCAATTTGAGCCGAAAAGAAGGCATGTCCAACTTTCAAAGCTTTGCGAAAACCTTGGAAAATAAGATCAGAGAAGAACTCTTTGCAGAGCTGAAGTTATCCCAAGATTTGGAAAAATCAGGGGAAGTCACTGACGAAACTGGCTATCAGCACTTGGGCTGGCTCATGGGTCAAAACAGCAATCTCAAGACCAGCTTGAAAAGCCCTTGCAATTACGAACGCTCACCTTATTCACGCTATAGAAAGCCCCCAAGACCCCGTCCTTCGCATCAATTCAACGAAGCTCAAACACAGGCATTTCTGCTCTTAAAGTGCTATGCTTCGAATTTTGCAGAGAATTTCAATATGATAGAATTAAAGCGATCCTATCGACAGGCTCTGCTAAAAGTCCACCCCGACAAGGGGGGTCAAGCTGAAGATTTTTGGCAGGTAAGAAATGCCTTCACCCTTTTAAAATCTTTAGTCTAGAGCCGTGTTATAGCCCAAAGTGAAGTGACAAATTACGTCAGCTGTTGAGGGTCTTAACAGAGCTTTCTCTGTTAATTCGAAGCTACCCTGTTTTTACGTTGGCCTTGTTTTGGCTTATCAAAGCTAAGAAGGATCGTTCTAGTTGATTGATAGGGAATAAATTCCAACAACTTTAAAACGACGTTTAATTGACATGAAAAATATTTTTCTTTTTTTAAACTTGTACCTCACTTCTATGAATGTTTTTGCAGCTGACTGCGAAAAATCACTTTTCGGTTGGGACGCAAAAAACAACGAACGTATTGTTCATATTAATGGCGTGTTTGGCAATGAAGGCGGCTACCAAAATCTACCCAATGATGCTGGAAATTTTCGCAATGGAAAAAACTGCGGCGGCACTAAATTTGGCATCACCTGTCGAGATCATGCGGGTATCAGGATTAAATCTTTAACAAGAGAAGAGGCCGCGCAAATCTATCGAAATGACCAATGGAAAGCGATTCATGGCGAAGAAATAATCAGTCAATACCTTGCCTATAAACTCCTCGATCTGGCGATCAACACTGGAGCCGGCAATGCCATCAAACTCTTAGAAAAAACCATCAATGACCTTAATGGTGCGGAGCCTGATTTACAGCCCACAGGAATAGTCAGCCCCGAAATGATCGACTGGCTTAATGCTTTCACCGCCGATCAACAAAGACGTTGGTGGTTTTTCGATCATCTAAAATTACAAGCTTTGGAACGCTACATTTCTATTGTCGACAACAACCCAAAGAACAAACAATTTTTTCTCACATGGACAAGACGAGACATCTTAGACGAATAGTCAAACTGGTGAGCTGTTCGCTCACCACCCTCATTACGAAATCATACAAGACCCAATTATTTAATGAAGTGGTCTAAATCGAATTCTCTTAGGCGTAGCATCGTCGCCCAAGCGTTTTTTACGATCTTCTTCATACTCGCTAAAGTTACCATGGAAGAAGTTCACTTGAGAATCCCCTTCAAAAACCAACAGATGAGTACAAACACGATCCAAGAACCAACGATCATGGGAGATCACCACAACGCTACCTCCGAACTCAAGAATCGCTTCTTCAAGAGCACGCATGGTATTGACATCCAAATCATTGGTGGGCTCATCCAGCAACAAAAGATTTCCGCCAGTTTTTAAAACCTTGGCGAGATGAACGCGATTTCGCTCTCCACCGGAAAGAGTTCCTACTTTCTTTTGCTGATCATTGCCAGAGAAGTTAAACCACGAGACATATTGTCGCCCTGGAATTTCTCGATTTCCAAGAGTCACCAAATCTTTACCATCGCAAACTTCTTCAAACACTGTTCGATCAGCAGCCAAAGAATCGCGGCTTTGATCGACATAGGCGAGTTTAACGGTTTCACCGATTTTGAGGTTACCACCCTCTGGTTTTTCTTGTCCGGCAATCATTCGGAACAGAGTTGTTTTACCAACGCCATTCGGTCCCACGATGCCAACAATTGCTCCTTTTGGAATGCTGAAATTCAAATCATCAAATAAAAGTTTTTCTCCAAAGGCTTTCCGCACATGATTAAAATCCACCACCACATCACCCAAGCGAGGTCCCGCCGGAATATATATAGACAATTCCTGTAGTTTTTCGCTGGTCGGTTCTTTCAATAAATTTTCATAATTGGAAATTCGCGCCTTTGATTTGGCCTGACGAGCTCGCGGCGCCATGCGAATCCACTCAAGTTCTCGCTCGAGAGTCTTTTGGCGGCGAGACTCTGTCTGTTGTTCATGTTGTTGACGCGCATTTTTTTGCTCCAACCAAGAAGAGTAGTTACCTTTCCAAGGTATGCCTTCGCCTCTGTCGAGCTCAAGAATCCATCCGGCCACATTATCCAAGAAATAACGATCATGGGTCACCGCGATCACCGTTCCGGGAAAGCGAGCTAAAAATTGCTCCAACCACAAAACTGATTCGGCATCCAAGTGATTCGTTGGCTCATCCAAAAGCAAAATATCCGGTTGCGAGAGCAATAAGCGACAAAGCGCTACGCGACGTTTCTCCCCACCTGAAAGTTGCGTTACGGTGGAGTCGCCCTCTGGGCAACGAAGAGCATCCATGGCTTTTTCAATGGTTTGATCCACTTCCCAGCCATTTAAAGCTTCGATTTTTTCTTGAATCTCACCTTGTTTTGCAATCAGTTTATCCATCTCATTCGGATCCAAATTAGGATCCTCAAATTTTTTTGAGATGTCGTTGAACTCTTTCATAAACTTAGGAAGCTCGCCCATTCCCGAGAAAATATTTTCTTTCACGGTCAGACTTGGATCTAAATGAGGTTCTTGCTCCAAATATCCCACACGCATTTTTTTTGCGGGAAAGGCTTCGCCTAAAAATTCCTTATCCACACCTGACATAATTTTAAGCAAAGAAGATTTTCCTGAACCATTGAGTCCTAATACTCCGATTTTGGCTCCGTAAAAATACGAAAGATAAATGTTTTTTAGAACGTAGCGATTCGGAGGATAGACCTTGGAAACACCCTTCATCGTATAAATAATTTCTTCAGCCATTTTATTTCCTCCAAAATAAGCAATATTCACGACTCATACGAAAAAGTCAATTTTAGCAATAGATTTATCCTTGCAGATCAAGAAGCTTGACCCTACACTCTTGCCACTTCATGAAGAACGACAACAATGATAACGGCAAAAATTCAAACCCTCCGCAAAATCTTCGTAAGAGTTGGCAATGGACGAGTACTGAGCTAAAAAGCGCCTTGGATCATTGGGAAGTGATGGCTCACGAAATCCATGGTCCCAGCCCTGACGAAAAGATGCTTCAAGATATGCAAAAACTTCTTAGCGATCTTAAAATTACACTCGATTCACTTTCAAAATAATGTTTTTGGACCGTAGGCCTATGAACTTACAGCGCCGCAGGCCCATCGCTATTGGACCGCAGGTCCATCGCTATTGGACCGCAGGTCCATCGATTTTCGCCCCAGATTGTCCTGAATAGGACTTCTTCATGCTCTGTGTGAGGTTGGTTTTAATTGCATCAGCCCAGTGCTCACCCGAAGCCCGATTGCGATGCACGCCATCAACAGTCTGCTCCCCTCCTGATCCCGCGACAGTCGCTTGTCGGCTATCAATGAGAGGGCAAGAACTTTGTACTTTTTCTTTTAAGCTCTCATAAAAAGGACTCAAATTTTTCTCCATAGCTGTCAAATTAGAAATTTTAAAACCCTTGGCTTGCGGCGGATTTAAATGAGGAGGCCCAATCCACTCACATCGCTTTGATTTTTCTCCCACCATTTTCGCCATCTGCGAATAAGAGGAGTCTGCCTTTGGAGAACCCAAGGAATTCGTTCCAAGGCCAATAATGATGTGATCCACCTTATTCTCTTCTAAAATTTTTTCCAAGCGTGGAACAGCACCCTTTCCCGGGCAAGGCCGAAGCTCAGGCGAACTGGTTGACTTTGTCTGACAGATTTGATTCGCTGGTTTTTTTCCTTCAAGCCAATTTCTGGGCGCACTAGAAACAGCACAAAACAAAGTCACCTTGTTTTTCTTACCCTGTGCATCCTGCTCTAAATTCTGAAAGAGCTTAGCTCCAAAGGGGCCACAAGTAAGGGAGTCACCAATGATAAGAATGGACTCTGCCCATGAATTTTGACTAAATCCGGAGGTAAAAAATACTGTAACAAGAAGCAGTGTCAGTACGAAACTTCTCGACTTCATTGCTTTGTCGACTTTTAAATCCAATATGACAGTCCTATCTTTCAATCGTAGATTCGAACTTATTTTACTTTTTTTTCACTTTTGATTTCATTTGATTCACAAGATTTTGCGCCTTCATAGCATACGAGAAAGCCTGCAGAGTGACTTTTTCCGTCACAGGACTTGCCATGACTTTCTTCTCAATTTTTTTGGCGTTCAAAAGCCCCTGCTGAACCGCTGCTTTTGCTAAGGGATGACCCATTGTAGGAATCTCTTCGAATTTTCCATCGTTCACCCAGTCAGAAACCAAATTTTCTGCGGTCTTAAATGACTGAGGAAATTTAGCACGTAGAACTTCACTGCCTGGAAAATTAATTTCCACTTTATTTTCTTTAGTCGTAGCCGTTTCTGCGGAGTCTTTAGTTTGAGCACATTCAGTTTCTGCATCAACCGCCACATTGCTAGAATCAGCTTTTTTTGTTCCAGAATTTTCTTGAGTCACAGGTTCAACCTCCACCACTTTGATTTTTGTTTTTAGCTCTTCAGAATTTCGTCCTGGCCGCCTTTTTTCAGAAGGCTCCAAAGGCTTAGCCGACGCACCTGTTTGAGTTTTCTTAATTTTATCCTGTTTTTTGGTTTTTTTAAATTCTGAAATGCTTGGCATATATTACAATCCTAAAAGTTCTTTGGTTACTAGATCATAGTCTTCTTTCGCATTCGACTTGGTAGAGTAAATGCTGCGCTCCCCACCGACGTTGGTCTTAATGTCTGTTGAAGTTCGCACATAATTTTTCATCAGCAAATCCTCGAATTCCTCGATGCATTGGCTAAGGATTTCTTTACTCGCACTCTCTCTACCATCAAATCTGGTGAATAAAATGCGACTGTCAAAGTCCAAATCAAAATCTTTTTTAATTTCCCCTAGATCCTCAAGATGCTTGCGCACACCAAGAAGAGAAAATTTATCCGGATTGATGGGTAATACCACCAAATCAGAGGCACAGGTCACGGCCGTATTGATCGCGGACAAGTTTGGAGCCGTATCGATGACAACCAAGTCATACTCTGCTTGAATCTCTTTTAAGGGTGTTTTGACCGCTTGAGCCCAATTACGATGACCGTTAAGTAAAACTCGATCCAAAACTGAATTATTCAAACTTGAGGGAATTAAATCCACACCGCTTGGCAATTGACGACGAACTTTTTCCAAAGGTAATTTCTTTTCAACCACATCCAGCCAAACGGGCAAAGTTTCGTCCTCTACACCCAAGGCAAAAGTCAAATTGGCTTGTTGGTCGAGATCGATGAATAACACTCGCGCGCCGTACATGGCGGCTCTCCAGCCAAAATTCAAGGCCGAGGTGGTTTTCGCCACTCCTCCTTTGAGCATCTGAAAAGAAATCACCTGAGGGGTAAAACGGACACCGCGAGAATAAATGTACTTTCTCACGATGGCAGGTAAAATATGATTCACAGTTCGCTGAGGTCCACAGACCTTCTGCAGATCTTTTAATATATCTTTGGGATCTTCTTTGAAGAGCATTGCTAGATCATTCAACGACAAACAAAATTCTTTGTCTGGAGACGCAGAATTCTTAAATTGTCCCATAAGACCTCCCCGGTTGAAGTGATCACAGCACTGGGAAACCCCAGGAGCAAGTAGCTTTTACTTCCGAAGACAAATTTAACACAAAAAATGCCTGCAACAAGGGCTAGCGACGACGATTTTGGAGCTGGCTCATAAAGTCCGCCACCAACTTATCCCTTTGTTCTCCAGAGACCGGGCGAAGGCCATTTTCATAGGTACGAATGAAATTTTTATCAATTTCTAGCAAAAACCGAGAAATACTCACAGGTCGATTTTGCCCATGTTTCTTTCGCTGCTTACAGCGGGTCAATATTAAATGCTTTTTGGCTCGAGTCAGCCCCACATAAAACAATCGTCGTTCTTCGTCCACATTAGAACCCAACGTTTTATGAGGCAAAAGATCCTCCTCCACACCAAGAAGTAAGACGACCGGAAACTCCAGTCCCTTCGAGGCATGAAGAGTCATCAGACTCACTTTATTACGGTCCTTTTCTTCATCATCTTCCGAATCCCGTAGCTCCATGGCGTCAACAAATTCCCGTAAAGTTTTCTCACTGACTCCGCCTTTTTTCGCAAAGCTATCAAGGATTCGAGAGAAAATTTCAACCAAAACCCATTTTTTCTCTCCGACTTCACCAGAAGATGAAGTGTGATAAAGGTGGTCGCGATACCCAATGCTTCTGAAATGCTCCAAAAGATGAGCGCCGGGTTCAGTTCCCGACATGATTATTTTTGGAAGATCACTCAATTGTTTTAAAAGTGCGTCTAAAGATTCGCCCGCCTTTTCCGTCACACCAATAGCTCGCCAATCGGCACAGGCTTGCACAAAACTTATTTGTTTGGTCTTAGCATGCAAACCGATTTTTTCAATCGTGGTATCACCAATTCCCCGTGGTGGAGTATTGATAATTCGACGTAAAGAAACATCATTCGACTGCAGAGAAAAACGCAGATAAGCTAAAATATCCTTGATCTCTTTACGATCAAAAAAAGCGGTACCACCCGAAACTTTATAAGGAATTTGGTGTGCTCGCATCACGCTTTCCAGCATGCCACCTTGGGAATTCGAACGATAAAGCACCGCAATGTCTTGAGCTTTCATACCGTTCTGAAGAAATTCCCGAATTTCCCGTTGAGCAAAATCCGCTTCATCGTCTTCATTATCTAAAATAAAAAGTTCCGGCTTGTCACCGACAGAGTCATAACCTTCGGGTTTCAAAATTTTTCCGTGCCGATGTTTGTTCTTCGAAATCACATCATTTGCTACTGTCAAAATTGAGGGTGTCGACCGATAATTTCTCTCAAGACGAATCACTTCGCAGGGTTTGTAAATTTTTGGAAAATCCAAAATATTTTTTACTTCAGCACCCCGCCAACCGTAAATCGACTGGTCGTCATCACCCACGACGGTGATATTGCGATGCTGTTGAACAATGGCATCAATGAGTTTCATTTGTGTTATATTCGTATCTTGAAACTCATCCACCATCACTTGCTGGTAGCGGTCCTGAATTTTTTTTAAAATCTCCGGATGACTTTTAAAAAGCTCAATGGGATTGAGCAAAAGGCCTTCAAAATCAACGGCCCCCAAGAGCTCCAATTTTTTTATGTACTTGGGAAAAAGCACCTCAGCCATTTCATGATATTCGTCAAAGCCCTCGGTGCGCTGCCGTCCGGAAACCCGTCGTTTATTGATGAGTTCAAGTATCGTGTCCACATCAAATTTATCTTTTCCCGCAATTTTTACATCGCGAAGAACTTCTTTTAAAATCGACTGACTGTCCGACTGATCCAAAACACCAAAGAAGGGAGGAAGATCGGCTTCCTTATGAAATTCTCGCAAAATTCGAAGCCCAAAAGAGTGAAAGGTTCCCGCCCATAAGCCTTTTCCTAAATCACCAACTTTTGCGGCCACTCGATGTTTAAGCTCACGGGCCGCTTTATTGGTGAAAGTAAGAACCAAGGTGTTTTCTGCTCGCACAATTTTATCTGAAATGAGGCGACCGGTTCTTGCCACAAGAACTGTGGTTTTTCCCGAGCCAGCTCCGGCCAGAATCAGCATGGGTCCATGATTATGATTAACAGCGGCCACCTGCTCGAGGTTAAGACCGTGAGTCCAAATTGACATAGTTAGGATGTCCTAAATTCGTTATATTTTTTGGGACCCGAAATTCGATGTAAAATCGATTCTTATCTCAGAATCGACACTGAGTCGATTCTAAGTTAAAGCTAAACGCGATTATGAACCAACATGCGAACTTGGTCTTCGAAGATCACTTCAATTTTATCTTGAAGAGAAACTTTGATCACTCCAACCCCAAACTTTGGATGTTTGATTTTGTCGTTTTGAGCAAATTTGGTTTTCATTGTATAATTCTGCTCATCACTCTGAGCGGAAGCCACCAATTCACCGAATTCTCTTGAGTGGGCATTTTTACGATTTTCAGCAGCTTGCGCCTTTTTCGTTGCAGCAGCTCCTGTTACTTTTTTTACGCCCGTTGACTTGGTCCCTTTAGCCGAAGGCAGTTTATAAGTTTTTTTCGAGTGGCAAACTTCGCACTCTACTTTTGCACTGGTGGCATTCGTATGAGCCAAAACAATGTGATAGCGTTCAGCATCGCATTTTTTGCAACTTGTAAAAACTCGACTTGCTACTGCAGGTAAACTCAACTCAGCCATTTCAATTTTCCCTTCGGTTATCAACACGTCTTACTCTCAGCCTTTGCTTTGATAGACGACCAACGAATCTGTCAATTTTTTTGAGGCAATATCCATGGCCCCCAGAAAATAAGGACCCTCGCCCTTTTGAATTCGTCGATGAAGATCTATCATACTATTTTCCTGCAAAGGATCAATCATCAATCCTGAAGGCTCATATTTTTCTAAAAACTGAATGTCTTCTTGACGAGTGAAAAAACTCTCCCAACTCTTGACGTTCACCTGAGAACGATAAGTGATCGTTTTGGCGTGAGAATGAACCGGTGTATAAGCCGTGAGCACTTGCAAATGCCCATAATGGGAGTGTAATTTCAGTGCGGTATTCCCCCATTGCGTCATTCCGCAGCAGCTTTTTACATTGGCATACCAAAGTCCAAAGGCCTTGGACAAAAAACCTAACGCATAAAATCGATCTTTTTCCTCGAGCAAAGAGTTCACAGCACAAAGGTTGTGTGCCACCCACTCTCCTCTTTTCATTGTAGGAATAATAATAAAAAGCGAAAGAGGCGTCCATTCATGTCTAGGGCCCATTCCTTCTTCACGAATATTCATTGCTTTGCACATAGCAGGAGAAAGCTGAGAAGTCCTCATCGCAAAACCCGCAACAAAGCCAGGCATCACCCCACAATCATAAAATACCCAGCGTGGAATCGGCATTGCAGACGGTCCAAAGGCGGTGTTTTCCAAATGATAAATTTTCTCTGCAAATTCAATTTCATCAAGATTAAAAGGGTCAATGTAAATTGGTCTCCAGGGAAACCAATCCAATTTATGACGAGAGCCCGGATGCAAAATATGGTTTTCAGAGCGAACATAAACATAAGGCTTTATATCGCCAGACTCTAAGTACTGCAGCCAATGAGCCTTCGGTGCATGGGTTTTCAAAAAAGGGCTGATGGCTTTTAAATTCATAATAATTAAACTCCTCTAATTTCGGCGGTGGCCTAACTACTGACCTAGCTTCGATGAACCATTCCAACATGAGCTTGGTCCGTTGGGTATATCACAATTTCCTGAATATTGACATGAGTTGGTCGAAGTAAAACCCAGGCCACGGTATCGGCAATGTCCTCTGCTTTTAAGGGAGTCATCCCCTGATAGACCGCCTCCGCTTTTTCTTTTGAGCCCATGCGCACCAAACTAAATTCCGTGTTCACCATTCCAGGCTCAACATTTGTGACGCGAATATTTTTTCCTTGTAAATCCATCCGCAACCCCTCAGTAAAAGCCCGAACCGCAAATTTGCTCGCGCAGTAAACCGCACCACCTGGATAAGTCCAGCGTCCTGCCACGGACCCCAAATTCACGATGTGTCCCTCTTTCTTGGCCACCATGTGTGGAAGCACTCCACGAGTCATATGCATCAAGCCTTTGACATTAGTGTCGATCATCAAATCCCAGTCTTTAACACTGCCTTCATCAACTTTTTCATTGCCCTTTGCCAAACCAGCATTATTGATGAGGACATCCAATTTTTTTAGATAAGCTTCATGTCGAGCACAAAAGGACTCAATCTCTCCGGGCTTTTGCAAATCAAAACTCGCCACGAGAGTTTCACCAGCTTTGATATTATTGGCGAGTTCTTCTAGTCGCTCTTTACGTCGACCTGTCAGAATGAGGTTGTACCCCATTTCTCCCAGCTTTTTTGCACAGGCCGCACCGATCCCACTACTTGCTCCTGTAATTAACACCCATTTCTGTTTCATAGACTCCCCATTCCTGAATCGGCGATTAAATCTCTCACATTCTCCGATAAAGCTGACTCTCTTGTCAGCCTTGAAAGCGACTTTGACTCGGTTTAGACTCAATGGTAAAAAATTTTATGTTGCACAGCTTGCTAAGCAAAAAATCACCACCGACTGAACAACCGACCCTCTGGTTAGCTCCGATGGAAGGAGTTATCGACTTTATTATGCGGGAGTTTTTAACCAATTTTGGTGGCATTGATCATTGCATGACAGAGTTTATTCGCGTGGTCGACCAACCCATTTCAGACTCCGTCTTTTTTCGCGATGTCCCCGAGTTACAAACCCAGGGAAAAACCGCGGCCGGGGTATCGGTCACTGTGCAGCTCCTTGGCAGTGATGCCAACTGGTTGAGTCAAAACGCAAATCGCGCTGTCGAACTCGGTGCTAAAGACATCGATCTTAACTTTGGTTGCCCTGCTAAAACCGTTAACCGTCATGACGGCGGTGCCACTTTACTAAAATCTCCGGATCGCCTCTACCAAATTACAAGTGAAGTGAGGAAAAAACTTCCGGCTCACATTCCGCTCTCTGCCAAAATGCGTTTAGGTTATGAAAATCCGGAAGATTGTCTTGAAAATGCAGCGGCCCTTGCCGCGGGAGGAGTCTCCCACCTTACTGTGCACTGTCGGACAAAAAAACAAATGTATGCACCATCTGCTGATTGGACTTGGCTAAAAAAAATTAGACAAAAAATTCAGATCCCACTCATCGCTAACGGAGACATTTTTTCCGTGGCGGATTTTAAAAAATGCCAAGATCTCACCGAGTGTGACTCTTTCATGATTGGCCGAGGGGCTTTGCAAGATCCCCTCCTCTTTGTAAAAATCAAAGGTCTGGTCGAAGAAGATGCGCAAATTAGCTCGAAAAGTATTCAAGATTTTTTTAGAGCCAACTGTGCTGTGAGCCCGCATTTTGCCCAAGCCCGAACGAAGCAGTGGCTCAAAAATATGACAGGAAAATCCGAAAAAATGTCAGCGGCCTTTGAAAAACTCAAAGTGATTACTGAACCCGCCAACTTTGAGCAAGAACTGCAGCTTTTGTTTGAAAAATCACTACAGGGTTAGATTCATAAAGAATCTTCAGCTGAAATTGCGTCGCTATCCACTGAATTGTTTTCTGTGAGTAAAAAACCACGTGAGTCAAATCCCTCACATACCACCAATCAGAAAAATGATTCGCTCCCTGATGAAATTGAGTCATAATTCCTAAAATTCCACTTGTTTTTAAAAACTGAAGTTGCTTTGCAATTTCTTTTTTTGGCTGTCGAAAATGTTCCCAAACCTCTGTGGAAAGAATCAGCTCCCACTTGTCAGTTTCCAAAAACTCTCTTGGAAAAAAATAGGGATCAAAATTTTCGACATTTAGTCCCAGGCCAGAAAATAATTTCCCGAGGACAGGATGCGGACCACAGCCATAATCAAGAGCCTTGAGCTCACTCAAATTTTTTGTCAAGCGATTCGAATTGAACGAAAAGTCTGAACTCCGTAAAATTCCAGTCAAAGGCTTCACTAATTTTTGCAAAAACTGAACATAGCCTTCGTTGTCTTCAAAATTTTGATGATCTTGATACCTCGCTTTCTCTGCTTCTAGCGAGACCTGATCTTTCTCTTCCATGAAAATCAAATCACAATTTTGACAATGAAAATAAGATTTTTGCGGAACGTTTTGATGTTTCAGTGCGTTCAGGTCGAGTGAATCACAGAGACTGCATTGTTGTTTTGGCTTTATTGGCTGTTGCTGCGGAATAGGCACTGTCATTTCGCATCCAATTTAAGTTGCAGTTGAATTTCCCAGGGGTCTATGACAATTTTCATCTATGGCTAAAATTTTAATCTACTCCAAAGTCCCTTGCCCTTATTGCGTTTCTGCGAAAAACCTCTTGAAGTCTTTGAATCTTCCCTATGAAGAGATCGATCTCACAGGAAACCAAAACGAAATCGACCGTATCAAACAAGAAACAGGCTGGAGAACCGTGCCAATCATCCTTATCAACGACCAGCTGGTCGGTGGTTACACCGATCTTAAAACGCTAGTGGATGAAGGAAAATTAGATTCACTTCTTGCCAAATAATTTAGAGAACTGATCTCCCAAGGTTCCCATATCTTTGGAATCTTTGCCTGCAAGAGAAAAACTTTCCCAAGCTGTATCATCTTGATCTCTTGGCAGGGACAAGGAGATTCGTCGATCGTCAGCGTTGATACTTGCAATTTGCAAATGCAGAGTCTCGCCAACTTTCTTTTGCTCAATTGCCTTTTCATCCGTGGCTTCTCTCATCGCTGATTTTGGCAAGAGTCCCACAATGCCCGGACGAATTTCAATGAACCAACCGAAGTGAGCTTTCTCTCGAATTTTTCCTTCGATACTTTGCCCCACTGACAAAGTTTTAATTGTTTCCTTCCAAGGATCATCACCAGCTTGTTTCCGTGATAAAGAAATTTTTAAACGTCCACGATCATCTTCTTCAATTTTAATCACTTTTATTTCAATGGCATCATTAATATTCAGAGCCTCACTCGGATGCTCCAACCGTGACCAACCAATTTCAGAGATATGCACCAAACCTTCAATGCCCGGAGCAATTTCAACAAAGGCGCCAAATTTTTCAAAACGAGTGACTCGTCCACTCAAAAGACTGCCTACTTTCGTGCGTTCGATGAAGCTGCCTTCATTTTCCAAACGCTCGACATCCAAAAGTTTTCGACGAGAAACTACGATGTTGCGTCCGCCGCCTTCATATTTAGTGATGATGAATTCAAATTTCTTACCCACATATTCTTCTGGCGAAGTGATTTGTTTTAAATCCATCTGGCTGATCGGACAAAAAGCAGTTTTGTGAAAAACTTGCACGCGGAAGCCACCATTACAGACCTCCGTCACTTTTCCTTCCACCGGAGTTTCAAAATCCACTGCATCTTCCATATTTTCAGAAAGAGCCTGATGAGAAGCCCGCGCAGTCAACTGCACGATCGAGTCTTTGTTTTTCACCACATACAAAGTCACTTGATCACCGACTTTGTGTTTGAACTGCCCCTCAGCATCAAGCAACTCTTGTTTTAAAACCATTCCATCTTTACCCTTAATGTTCACAAAGACATCGTCTTTGCCAATGGTCATGATTTCCGCTTCCACCTTGTCGCCTTTAGAAAATTTAACTTCAAGACCTTTTAGAGAAGCCTCAAGCATGGCTCCAAAATCGTCTTTTTTCTTCCCGTTTTTATCATCATCACCAAAGATATCGCTCATGAGTGGCCTCCAAAATTTTGCCGAAGAATTGTTCTACTCTTTTGCGGGTCATTTGAAAAGACCTGACCGCTTAATTGGACGGTGAATAATCAAAAAGTTGATAAATACTTTCCCATTTCTTGCAGGGAATGGCTGTCACCTTTAAAACCTCGGCCTTCCAAGAGACCTTAACCTCGATTTCACTCGCACGAAGACAAAGCCCCGCGATTTTTAGCTCCTCGCGAAAAAATTTATTGTGTTTTGAGTCACCATGAGCTGCATCACCAATGACTGGATGACTCTTGCGGTTAAAGTGGCGCCGAATCTGGTGAAAACGTCCTGAGCGTGGAAAGGAGCGTACCAAAGAATACCTGGCAGTGGGATTTCTCTTCCCAACTGCTACCGGCAACTCCAAGGTGGCCAAGCGCTCAAATTCTGTGAGTGCGGGCACCAATTCGTTGGTGGAATCCAGCTCCAAGGGCAGATCGATCTTTCCTGCCTCCGGAACAATGCCTCGGACGACGACTTCGTAAGTTTTTTGCAAATCATGGCTTTGAAATTTTTGAGCCAGCTCCCTGGCTGCCTCTTTATTCAGAGCAAAAAGAATAACACCGCTGGTTCCTGCGTCCAAACGATGCACTGGAAACACGTATTGATTCAACATATCGCGAGCTTGATAGAGCAAAATTTGACTGCGGTGCACTCGATGGAGTGGATTCTCGTGCGGATGCACATGCATCCCCGATGGTTTGTAAAAAGCGGCGACATTTTCATCCTCATATAAAAGATGAGGACTCAAAAAGACACTCATTGGCGTAACTCCGTTGACTCGGACATTTCGACTTCACGAGAAAAAAACAAATCAATGGCAGCAAAAATTTCGGTGGGAGTTTTTGCTTTTGTGACGACGGAATAAAGTGCATGCCCAAAGGGCAACCAAACCGAGGTTGTTCTCACATAAAAATGAAATTTACGCAGACCCAACGCTTCACCAAAAAACTGCAAGCAAAGTTGCAAATGCCTTCGCAAGACAAGTCCGTACTCCCGACCCTCTTCCACGCGAGAGCGCGGAGCTAGGCCCAACTTTCCGGAAGGCTTCGCAAAGCCCAAATCCTCCCCAAGTTGCCAGAGCATCCAGGGACGCGCAGCTAGGGCTCGGCCGGCCATCACCATGTCACAGCCTGTGGTCTTTAACATTTCGTGAACATCCTGCACTGTTTGAATATCACCGTTACCAATGACCGGTACCCCCGAGCCTTGTTTGAGCTCACGAATTTGCGTCCAATTGGCAGAGCCCCGTCGACGTTGCTCCGCAGTGCGCGGATGCAAGGTCAACCAAGACACACCGGCTTCTTCTAACTTGCGAGTGAACGCCAAAAGTTTTTGACTATCGCCGGACTCCACCGCACGAAGCTTCACACTCACCGGAAGTGTCGTGTTTCGCACCGTCATGCGCACGACTTCCGCCGCGTAAGCAGGATCACCCATGAGGGCCACTCCGTAATTGTGACGAAGAGCTTTTTCTACCGGACAACCCATATTGATATCAATGCCTTCAGCGCCCCAAGCGGACAAAAGCTCAAGACTTTGGGTGATCATAGATTCTTCGTTACCTAAAATTTGCGGAACTAATCCCTCCTCAGAAGGATCGCGCAGAGCCGCTGGCGTTTTCGCCATATCTTCGTTGGGAAGTCGTCGTGAATTCAACATTTCCGTCGGCCAAATCGTAAAAGCATCGGAAGGCAAGTACTCTCGCAAAAGCAAACGCAAAGCCACATGGCTAAGTCCCACCATCGGCGCTAAGCACAAGGGAAAATTAAGTCTCCCACCAAGGGACGCATTTAAAAGTGCCTCTTTACGATTTAAAAGAGCTGAGGATGACGACGCAGATGTTGGATTTGACGCAAGATTTAATACCACAACCCCAGCATTTACACTTTATTTCAAAGAATGAAAAGGATAGCTTTTCGAAATTACATGGCAAAAAATAAGGCCTTAAAAAACAGTCGCTCCTCTCAACTTCAACTTGGAATCGTTGGCGGAGGCCAATTAGCCCAAATGCTTGCCCTGGAAGCAGCTCCCCTTGGAATTCAAGTTCATATTCTCAGTGAAAAAGAACGCGACCCTGCTGTTCAGGTTTGTAAAAATTGGCAAAAAGGAAATCCCAACTCAAGAAAAGACGTCATAGAATTCAGTCAAAAGCTGGATCTTTTAACTTTTGAAAGTGAATTTTACGAAATGACCTCCTATTTTGAAATTCAGGAAAAAGCTTTGCAAGGAGCTTCATTGCCTTTGCGGCAAGAGAGCCCATCCCTCTCCATTTTTCCGTCTCCTGAAGCCATGCAGATTCTGCAAAATAGAAGCTCTCAAAAAGCCGCTCTGATCAAAGCCAAAATTCCTGTTGCTCCCTCGATCGAGGTGAATACCAAGGAGGATTTAACACAGGCTTGGCAAAAGTTTCCAAAAGGCTTTGTGCTAAAAAAATGTCGAGGCGGTTATGACGGCTATGGCACTTATTACTGTCAGAGCCAAGATGATTTGGTGAAACTTCATGCTCTTTTTCCTGCTGAGTTTATCGCAGAGCCTTTGATCTCTTTTAAGAGGGAACTCGCGGTGACTTTGATTCGCAGTCAAGATGGCAGTCTTGAAACTTTGCCACTGGTTGAATCTCATCAAGAACAAAGCCGTTGTGATTGGGTGATTGGCCCGGTCAAACACAAAAAACTTTCTGGTTTATTGAAAAAAATATCTCATTTATTGCAGCAACTGAATTATGTTGGATGTGTGAGTTTTGAACTTTTTGACACCGGCACTGAGTTGCTAGTGAATGAGGTTGCACCTCGAGTTCACAACTCTGCTCATTACTCTCAAGAAGCCCTTTCACATTCGCAATTTTTGCTTCATGTCCTGGCTGGTTTAGGAGAAAAATTTCCAAAAGTTAAACTTTTATCTCCGGCTTTTTGTATGAGCAATCTTGTGGGTCAAAGCAACGAACCAGCAGAAATTCCTTGTAATTTAAGCGGACACCTTCACTGGTATGGCAAAGATGAAAATCGAGTTGGACGAAAAATGGGACATGTGAATTACACTGGCGCCGCCACAAAAGAATTATTAAAAAAAGCTCTGCTTGAAAGAAAGAAATTTAAATTATGAAAAAAAATCGAGTCGCCATTGTCATGGGAAGTAAAACTGATTTGAAAGTCATGCAAGAGGCCTCCAAAATTTTAGCTGAATTTAAAATCCCGTTTGATATAAAAATTGTTTCTGCCCATCGCACGCCTGAAGACATGGTTCAATTTGCCAAAACTGCAGCCGAAAAATATGGAGTCATCATCGCCGGAGCCGGTGGTGCGGCTCACTTGCCCGGGATGATTGCCTCGCTCACTATCTTACCGGTCATTGGCGTGCCTGTGACAACAACTCAACTCAATGGGTTGGACGCGCTCTTATCTATTGCTCAAATGCCAGCAGGAATCCCTGTAGCGACGGTTGCTATTGACAATGCCAGCAATGCAGCAATTTTAGCCGCAAGAATTTTAGGTTTGAACGACGAAAAAATTTCTCAAAAATTAGTTTCTTTTCAGAAAGAGCAAAAAAAGAAAGTTCAAAAGATGAATCGTGAACTCAAGTCAAAGACTTAACACTTCGACGAGCCAACAATTCATATCCCGCAAACATCAAAACTGAATAGGTGATATCGCCAAAAATTTGGTTTTTCAAAAAGGGAATTCCCATAGTGAAGCTTTCCATCAATCCAGAAAAATTTGGAGCATAAAATCCGCCGGCGGCCCAAACTCCGAAATTGGTCACAAAGAAGAAAAGTAAAGACGATAACAGCGTGATACCAACCAAGCGAGCGCCCGAACGCTTTTTCAGAGTCAATGCACCCAACAGAGTCACCAAAGAAAAGGCTCCATAAACATAAATCATCGTTGGATGAAGGCCAAAAACCAGATCAGTCAGAGCCAATGTGGTCATGGGAATCAAAAAAGCCCAAAGCGAGAGCCCCAAGGTTGCACCGGCGAAAAGAGCCATCGCTCCGACGGCTGTGAAGTTCGGAGCATGAGGAATCAGCCGAGACAAGCTTCCTGACAAAATCATCATAAATACAACCGAAAAATGAAATGAATTTTTTACCCTCATGAACGCTCCTTAAAGAGAATATACGGCCTTATCTTGCCCTAATTCGAAAGAATGTCAATAAGGGCCGAGTTGGCTTGACTTGAAAAGTCTCACTCTTTATTAATCGGTCATGCAAAAAGTTGCTTATCTTTTCTTCATTTTACTGAGCCTAGTGATCATTCGAGCCTACTCTCAAGAGCTTCAAAACGGACCACAACAAACGACAAATATGTCAGAGAGCACCAATCAAATTCAGGGACAACTGTCTGCTGAAAATTCAACAGTTTTTGTCGACGTTCCTGGTCGAAATATAATTGGGCTTCGGTTAGAAACATATCAACCTCTCGGCCAAGCTGTCTTTTCCGATCAAAGTACCACCAGCCTTGGATCCACAGGACAGACTCTACTGCCAACTCTCAGTTACGGAGTCCTAAGTAAATCAAGCTCTCTTGGTGAATTTCAGACAACCTATGGGCTCGAGGTGACGGGCGCTTTTACTTCACAAGAGATCAATTTAGTTTCTGGCTCACTTCTTACGATGAGTGGAAAACTCCAAACCAGCTTACTTTCTGTTAAACCAATGATGCGTTTTCATTGGCGAGCTAAACAGAAAATATTCACCCGTATTTCAGCTGAAGCCGGATTGGAACAATTGAATTTTAATTCTGATAGCAGCGGATCTTTCAGCCGAAGTTCTGGCTTTGTGGGCTACGGTATGGGACTTGAGTGGGATCCCTTTGAACGATACGGTTTTATTTTAGATTATTATTCAAGAATAGGCACTTCTGCCAATCAAAATGATTGGTCCCCGGCAGCGTCTTCCTATCAATTAGGCGCTCAGTACTTTTTTTAGAACCTCTGCTTTGTATTCAATCGATTTTTCAACAAATCCTGAACCACACTGGGATCGGCCAAGGTGCTGGTGTCACCTAATTGATCTGGATGATTTTCAGCAATCTTTCTCAAAATTCTTCTCATGATTTTTCCAGAGCGAGTTTTGGGTAACCCGGGAGCCCATTGCAAAAGATCAGGTTTAACAATAGGAGAAATTTCTTTTGCAACGAATTGAATCAATTCTTTCTTGAGTTCTTCGCTTGGAGTTTTTCCCACCTTCAAGGTCACAAAAACATAAATCCCCTGCCCCTTAATATCATGAGGATATCCAACCACAGCCGCTTCTGCGACGGACGGATGAGCCACCAAGGCGCTTTCCAATTCCGCCGTTCCAATTCGATGTCCTGAGACATTCAAGACATCATCGACTCGTCCGGTGATCCAATAATATCCATCTTCATCACGACGACAACCATCACCTGTGAAATAATACCCCTTGTAAGCAGAGAAATAAGTCTCTTCAAAACGTTGATGATCTTTATAGACTGTACGCATTTGTCCCGGCCACGAAGTTGCAAGAACCAAAATTCCTTCCGCTGGCCCGTGAAGTTCTTCTCCTTCCGGAGTCAAAATCTTTGGCTGAATTCCAAAAAATGGCTGCGTCGCTGAACCCGGCTTCATGTCGTGCGCACCAGGCATCGGCGTGATTAAAACTCCACCTGTTTCGGTCTGCCACCAAGTATCAATCACCGGCACTTGACCATTTCCCACTGTGTGAAAATACCACAACCAGGCTTCTGGGTTGATGGGCTCTCCAACACTTCCTAAAAGACGCAGGGATTTTCGTGTCGAAGTTTTCGAAACCCAATCGTCCCCCTCGCGCATAAGTGCACGAATCGCCGTTGGTGCGGTATAAAAAATACTCACTTGATGTTTATCAATTATTCTCCAAAAACGAGAGTTATCCGGATAATTGGGAATGCCTTCAAAAATCACGGACGTTGCTGCATTTGATAAGGGACCATAAACCACATAACTATGACCCGTCACCCATCCAACATCTGCAGTGCACCAAAAAACATCGCCAGGTTTATAATCAAATACACACTCGAAAGTGAAATTAACATAGGTCAAATATCCGCCGGTTGTGTGCAGCACTCCCTTCGGCTTACTTGTCGAGCCTGACGTGTACAAAATAAATAAAGGATCTTCGGCATCCATTTTCTCAGGCTCACAAAAAGTCTCTACGTGTTTGATTTCTTCATTCATCCACAAATCACGGCCCGCTAAAAAATTAACATCAGCACCGGTGTGTTTCACGATAAAAACTTTTTTAATGCAATTTACTTTCTTTAGCGCTTCATCGATGTTGGCTTTGAGTGGAAGTCTTTTTCCTCCGCGCAGACCTTCATCCGCAGTGATCACCCAGTTGGACTCACAGTCATTGATGCGATCAACAATCGAGTCCGGAGAAAACCCACCAAAAACCACTGAGTGAACAGCCCCAATTCTTGAACAAGCCAGCATGGCGAAGGTGGCCTCAGGAATCATCGGCATATAAATGGTGACACGATCACCTTTTTTAACTCCATATTTTTTAAAAACATTGGCGTACCTAGAAACTTCTTCATGAAGTTGTCCATAGGTGATTTTTCTCGTCGGAGTCTCGATGGAGTCTGACTCAAAAATATAGGCGACTTTATCTTTGTGGAGAGGCAAATGTCGATCAATGCAGTTGTAACAAACATTCAATTCCCCCCCAATAAACCATTTGATTGAGACGGGACTAACAAAGCTCACTTCTTGAACTTTATTCCATTTTTTAGACCAAGTGATTCGCTCGGCTTTCTTCGCCCAAAAAGCATCAGGATTTTCAATCGAGCGTCGATACATATCGTGATATTTAGGCATATCGACATTGGCTTTTTCTACAAATTCTCGGCGAGGCGCTATAATTTGTCCCATAAATCCCTCTCAACGAAAGCGGTAAAATCAGTCAATTGATTCCGCGTTTTACAAGTAAAGTATTAACTCTAATTAAAATTAGACTCTATTTTTTGGATTGTGGAAAGTGATTCTTTGCTTTAGGTGAAGATGTCTCAAATTACTGTTTTTATTGACTCATTAAAGATCTTCTTGGCTATTAACTTTGACTCTAACATAGGCTATGGGAGAATTGAAATTATAGAGTATTTACTTTAATTGAATTTTTAAAATTATTAGTTAAGTAAATTTAACTAACTTACTTAACTAATAAACTAACCAGAGGAGAAACAGACATGGAAAACAGTCGAGCAATGACCAAGGAAGAACGTAAGGTGATCTTTGCCTCTTCGTTAGGAACTGTTTTTGAATGGTATGATTTCTACCTCTATGGTTCTTTGGCCGCCGTGATTTCTAAACAATTTTTTGCTGGCGTGAATGAAACGACGGCTTTCATCTTTGCACTTCTCGCTTTCGCTGCTGGATTTGCCGTGCGCCCCTTCGGAGCGCTGGTTTTCGGTCATCTCGGTGATCTTGTTGGCCGCAAATACACTTTTCTTGTCACCATCTTTATCATGGGACTTTCCACCGCGGTGGTCGGCCTGCTCCCAAATTATGAAGCCATTGGCGTCGCCGCTCCGATTGTTTTGATTATTGCCCGACTGATGCAAGGTCTTGCCCTCGGCGGTGAATATGGCGGAGCTGCAACCTATGTGGCGGAACATTCTCCCATGGGAAAACGCGGAGCCTACACTTCATGGATTCAAACAACAGCCACGTTGGGGCTTTTTCTCTCGCTCATGGTGATCTTAGCTTGTCGCCAAATCACTGGCGATGAGTTTGCTCAATGGGGCTGGAGAATTCCCTTCTTATTTTCAATCTTACTTTTAATTATTTCTGTCTACATCAGATCACAACTGAATGAATCGCCGATTTTCAAACGCATGAAAGAAGAAGGAAAACATTCAAAAGCACCACTCACTGAGGCTTTTGGAAAATGGAAAAATTTAAAAGTGGTGATCGTTGCCCTCTTGGGTGCCACGGGTGGACAAGCCGTCGTTTGGTACACTGGCCAGTTCTATGCCTTGTTCTTTTTGACAAAAACCTTGGGAGTTGATGACAAAACGGCAAATCTTTTAATTGCGGGCTCTTTAGCCCTTGGAACGCCATTTTTTATTTTCTTTGGTACCTTGTCAGATAAAATTGGTCGCAAAAAAATTATTCTGTCCGGCTGCTTAATTGCGGCGTTAACCTACTTCCCGATTTTCAAAGCCCTGACAGAGTATGCAAATCCGGCCATTTTTCAGGCTCAGCAAAGTAACCCCGTGACTGTTGTTGCCAATCAGGCCGATTGCAGTTTTCAATTTGATCCCATTGGAAAAGCTAAATTCACTAGCTCTTGCGACCTCGCCAAAGGCGCTTTAGCAAAACGCGGAATCAATTACACTAATGAGTCAGCGCTAGCGGGCACGTTGACCCAGATTAAAGTTGGAGTCACTGTGATCGCAAGTTTTGAAGGAACGGGAATTCCGAGTGATGAATTTAAAGCGAAAAATTCAGCCTTTGATTCTCAACTTTCTGCGACCCTAAAAGCGGCAGGCTATCCAACCAAAGCAGATCCTGACAAAATCAATTTGCCAATGGTGGTTCTATTACTCACGATTCTTGTGATCTATGTCACCATGGTTTACGGCCCCATTGCGGCTCTTTTGGTGGAGCTGTTCCCGACACGAATTCGCTACACCTCCATGTCTTTGCCTTATCACATTGGTAATGGTTGGTTTGGCGGCTTTCTGCCCACGGTGGCCTTTGCCATGGTCGCGGCCACGGGAGATATTTATTACGGATTGTGGTATCCCATCTTGATTGCGCTTGCGACTTTCGTTTTTGGACTCTTTTTTCTGCCAGAAACCCACAAATGGGATTTACATAAACACGACTGATTGACCTTTGCCAAAAATTCGTAAATATTTGCTTTCAAATGAAAGCTTCAAAATATTTTATCTGGCTCACGGGGCTCTTTTTACTTCTTCGCTTACTGGTCATCTTCAACATTGGTTTGATTGATGACGAAGCCTATCACTGGAGCTGGACTCTCCATATGAACTATTCCTATTTTGATCACCCGGGAATGGTGGCTTGGATTATTTGGCCTTTTGTGAAAATCTTCGGTCAAAAAGAGTGGGCCATTCGACTGCCTGGATTTCTCATGTTCATTTCGATTTTTTTTGTGGTCTATCGTTTGGCGAAGGATCTTTTTGGTAAAAAAGTCGCTGAACTTGCGAGCTCGCTTTTACTTTTTATTCCCCTTTGGGGCGTGGCCAGCCTAGGAACCCTCCCTGACGTCCCTTTGGGTTTATTTTGGATATTGATTGCTTGGATTTTTTGGCAATCCGTTCGTCAAGATGAAAAAACCTGGTCCGTGAAAAAAACTTGGCTTTTGATTGGCGTGGTGATGGGACTTGGAATGAATTCCAAACTCACCTGCTGTTTGCTTGGTTTAGGAATTGGGCTTTACTTAGTGCTGACCCCGAGACTGCGCTGGCATTTACTCACCCCTTGGCCTTACCTCGGAGCTTTCATCACCTTTGTGATGATGACTCCCGTTTTCTTGTGGAATTCGCAACACCAATGGGCCACCTTTGATTATCAATTCATGTCTCGCCATCAAGAGGCTCACGGAATTGATTGGGGACGTTGGTTTCAATTTTGGAGCTATCAATGGGCCTTCATGAGTCCCATGATTTATTTTCTTATGCTCATCGCATTTTTCTACGGTCTGAAAAAAATTCGCGATGATCGTTGGCGCTTTATTTTTGCTCTGCCCGCTCCAGCTTTATCTTTATTTTATTATCAACCATTAATGTCCGCTTACAAACCACATTGGTCAGGGCCCGCGTACATGATTTTACTTTTTGGCGCGGTAAAAATTTTCTTGGATGGAATCCCTGGATGGCTGAAACCTCAAAGTAAAATTATCACGACGATGACTGTGATTTTTTTGCTCCCCTTCCAGCTTTTATATATTCCCCTTTTTACTCCAGTGATTCCTAAGATTTTTGCACTGGCAAATGTCAGCTCCAATCCCGGCTCAAATTCAAACAATCAGTGGAATCCCACTTTTGATTTCACCAATGAATTTTATGGTTGGAAAGAGCTCGGCGCTCAAGTGCACCAGCTACAAGAGGAATTACTTCAAAAAACTGGAAAAAAACCAGAACTGGCAGCACAAAGATATGAGCTTATCGCTCAACTCACTTGGGGAACCCAAGACAAGGTATGGCAGTTATCTCATGATCGCGATCAATATCTTTATGAGCAAAGCGACAAAGACCGTGAATTATTACAGGGGAAAAATTTTCTGATCGTTAATAATGATAAATACCAACAAGACCCGATGGAAATCGCATCTTTCGATTCTTGCCTAAAATCTGAATTTCCAATTTACAGGAAAGAACTGACGGGCCAAAAGATTTTGGCCCGCACATTTTATATTTATCATTGCGTGAATTTTAAAGGTCTAAAATAAACCTTTAATTCACATCCTTATAATCGGCGTCAATCACATCATCTCCGCCTTTTTTTCCAGCTTCAGCATGGCCGCTGCCCTCGGCTTCACCTGTTGCTCCAGCGGCTCCTCCTGCGGCACCAGCGCCAGATTTTTTATACAACTCAGTTGTCACTTTATGACTGGCCTCTTGTAGTTTTTCAAAAGCGGCTTTGACCTCAGCAGTGCTTGCTGCTTTGTTATCAAGAACCTTTTTCGCTGCAATGACTTCCTCTTCAGCTGTTTTCTTCAAAGACTCTTCCATGTCCTTCGTGTCTTTGATCAACTTCTCAGTTTGATAAACCAAGTTGTCGAGGTTGTTGCGCGCACTCACGGACTCCTGACGTTCGTCATCTTCTTGACGATGAGATTCTGCCTCATTCACAGCTTTTTTAATTTCTTCTTCACTCAATCCCGACTGAGCCGTGATTTTGATTTGCTGAGATTTTCCAGAAGCATTGTCTTTCGCAGAAACGCTCAAAATTCCATTCGCATCGATATCGAAAACAACCTCAATTTGTGGTACGCCACGTGGCGCTGGCGGAATACCAACAAGCTCAAAGCGTCCCAAGGTTTTATTGTCCGCCGCCATTTTACGTTCACCCTGAAGGACATTGATATCCACCGCAGGTTGATTATCTGAATAGGTTGAAAAGATTTGTGATCTTTTTGCAGGAATGGTTGTATTTCTTTCGATCATCACGGTACGCACACCGCCAGCAGTCTCAATACCAAGCGACAAAGGGGATACATCCAACAACAAGACGTCTTTCACTTCGCCTTTAAGAACACCACCTTGAACTGCAGCTCCAACAGCAACAACTTCATCTGGATTCACTGTTCGGTTTGGCTCTTTTCCGAAGAAATCTTTCACTGCTTTTTGAACAGCAGGAACACGAGTCGATCCACCCACCAAAATAACTTCGTCGATTTCAGTGATTTTGTAACCAGAATCGGCCAAAGCTTTTTTACAAGGTTCAATCGAGCGAGTCACAAGATCTTCGATCATTTGTTCAAATTTTGCTCGAGATAATTTCATTTGCAAATGTTTCGGGCCAGATTGATCAGCAGTTACAAACGGCAGATTGATTTCAGTTTCCTGAGAGGTTGACAATTCAATTTTTGCTTTCTCTGCCGCTTCTTTCAAACGTTGCAGAGCCATTTTATCTGATTTCAAATCAATTCCTTGATCTTTTTTGAATTCAGAAATCATCCACTCAAGGATACGAGTATCTAAATTATCACCACCCAAATGAGTGTCTCCATTGGTCGCTTTAACTTCCACAACTCCGTCACCCACTTCGAGAATGGAAATATCGAAAGTTCCTCCACCGAAGTCATAGATCGCAATTTTTTCATCTTTCTTTTTATCCAAACCGTAAGCAAGCGCTGCGGCCGTAGGCTCATTGATGATCCGCTTCACATCAAGACCTGCAATTCGTCCCGCATCTTTCGTTGCCTGCCTCTGAGCATCGTTGAAGTAAGCAGGAACAGTGATCACAGCCTCAGTCACGGGTTCACCCAAATAATCTTCGGCAACTTTTTTTAGTTTGGCCAAGACTCCTGAACCGATTTCTTCCGGAGACAAAGTCTTGCCATTTTTCAGTCTAAAAGCGCAATCATTCCCTTTTTCAACAACGGTGTAAGGAACTAATTTGATCTCTTCGCTGATTTCTGCAAAACGGCGACCGATGAAACGTTTTGCTGAATAAATTGTGTTCTCCGGATTTGTGACGGATTGACGTTTTGCAATCTGTCCCACCAAACGTTCGTCATCTTTTGTGAACGCCACCACCGATGGAGTCGTGCGAGCGCCCTCTTCATTCACAAGAACTTTAGCTTCGCCACCCTCCATGATTGCCACACACGAGTTTGTCGTACCTAAGTCAATTCCAATGATTTTTCCCATAATTTTCTCCTTTAAACTGTGATTTTCATTATGAATGTGGGTGAGATTTTTTCGACGTCAAGGCGGTTTTTATTTCTTTTTATGCCAAAAGCCAGCCTTGGACTTTTCACTATCAGTAGGACCTGTTAAATCCAAGCCTCTTATTTCAGCTAATTGAGCCAGTAATTCTTTTTCTTTGACTGATAATTTATGAGGAAATTCAACGCTAACTGTTAAAAACAGGTCACCACGGCGCTTGCCTCGTAAATTTGGCACTCCTTCACCCGGAACCTTGATGGTGTCCCCGACTTGTGTCCCCGCAGGAATCTCGATCTGAGTCGAATCCATCACTGTGGTTACTTCCATCACTCCGCCCAAGAGCGCATGCAAATAGTCAATATTCACTTCGCCTATTAAATGATCACCTTGTCTCTGAAAACGAGGATCCTCTTTCACGACGACTTCGACAAAAAGATCCCCAGGGCCACCCCCGCGAAATCCGCCTTCACCCTCACCAGTCACTCTGAGCCGAGTTCCATTATCCACACCAGAAGGAATTGTAAGTCTAATTTTTCGGTGCTGCTGAACTCGGCCTTTTCCATGACATTTTTTGCAGGGATTTTTTATGACAGTGCCCTCTCCGGAACAATTTGTGCACGGTGAGGCCATGGTAAAAAAGCCTTGCTGTCTGATCACTTGTCCTTGGCCATTACAATGAGGACAAGTCACAGGAGTTGAGCCCTTTTCGGCACCTGAGCCGTTGCAAGTTAGACAATTATCTTCAGTGTCAAATTCGATATCGCGCTCTATACCTTCGATCACTTCTTTGAGTGTAACTTCCGTCACGTAACGCAGGTCTGCACCACGGCGAACTCCTGTAGAACGTCGTCGCTGCTGACCACCCATTCCGCCCATACTTCCACCAAAAATATCTCCGAAAATATCTCCGAAATTTGAAAAAATATCATTGGCATTTGCAAAGCCTGAATTCCCAAAGCCACCTTGTCCAAAAGCATTTTTTCCAAAACGATCATATTTAGCTCGTTTTTCTGGATCGGAAAGAACTCCGTAGGCTTCTGCGGCCTCTTTGAATTTATCCTCTGCTATTTTGTCTCCAGGATTTTTATCCGGATGCAATTGCATTGCGAGTTTGCGATAAGCCTTTTTTAGGACTTCCGCATCAGCCGTTCTTTCAACACCTAAAATTTCGTAATAATCTCGTTCTGTAGACATGTCGGCGCAGAATATGGGAAGTCCTCCCCGTGAGTCAAGCTCAAGCCTTCCGAGATGAGCCTAACTGACAAGGGCTTTATAGAAGCAAAACTCAATTTTTTTGCTGATTTAATCGTTTACGCACTTGTTGCAAAATTTCCTCTGACATTCCCAAATGTTTTAAGGATTCATAAAGTCTTTCACCCATTTCTTGCTGGCCGGCTTCCATATACATTTTAGTTGCCAGAGCATAAACCCAAGCTGGGGCACCATGACTAGCGGCAGCTTGCAAAAGCCGCCCTGCTTTCGGCTGATCTTTTTCTTCCACCATTGCCTGATAAGCGGCTGCATATAAAATAGGCCAATCATCAGGAAATAACTCCACGGCACGATTAAAAATTTTTGAAGCACCTTCAATATCGTTAACCACAACAGTTAACATCAGCCCTCCAAAATAAATTGCATCCCGGAAATGAGGCGAAAGCCGACTGATTGAATGAATGATTTGATAAACCCAACCACTGCCTTTACAAATTTTTTCTCCCGCGAGCTCTTCACAAAAGTCAAAATCTTGAATGACCCTAATCCAGAGTGCATCCGCGGTGCTCTCTTGAAAACCAAATTGAAAATGTTCAATTCCTGCAGGGGGTGAAAAATAAAAATTTCGAGCCCGGGGCTCAACTTCCACATCAATGATGTTTGAAATCAGAATTAAAACCAAAGAAAAAAGCCCCGCGACGGCGAGGCTTTTTTTTGAGTGCAAATAAAAAAAATCTTTTAATTTTTGAAACACGAACTCATCAACCCTCTAATCAAAAAATACCATTCTGAGTCTGCCTTAAGTTTTTGGCCTGATCGATCACCCATTGGTCAGGTAATGAGGTCGTGTTATGATAAACCAATCCCCCTGCTCCAGCCATAAAAGCTGTTGCAGCGCCGCCCGCGTTAACATTCCAGGTGTTAGCCGCAGGGATTGCTCCAGCCACTTGAGCTTCTGGAAGTAAACAACAATCATTAGTCCAAGTTGTTCCAGTGCAAGTCGATTGACAGATTTGGCCAACTGTGGGGAAATCGCCAGCGGCATCAGTGGCGCCAAAATTGGCAATCGCAACCCCTGAACCTCCAGTAAAACCCGAATTATAACGAACGCGACCAGTAGGAGTATAACCAATCGTTAGCAACTTTTCATAATAAGTATTGAATTGGGAAAAAAAGGAGGTTTCTGCTGTATAGATCCCAGTCAACATCGATTGTGCTTCGGTCTGTTTTGCTTTGGCTTGAAATTTAGAAAATTTAGGCACGGCAACAGCTGCCAACAATCCTATGATAGCAACAACAACCATTAACTCAATCAGCGAAAATCCCGACTGTTTTTCAACACAAGATCCAGAAATGGGGTTCATGAAAACTCCTCTACAAATGATTTTAACTGACCGCGCATTATATATAATAAATGTATCAGTACATTGTGCCAAACTTTACTCATAATTCAAAGTAAATTTGCGACTCAATTTATGATTGTCAAGAAGACCGATCAAAGCATCTTGTGGATTGCACCTTGACCTTCAAAAAAAACTCCCCACATTTCTATTTGAGACAATCGCCTTACGAGACTTTCGCCTCGTAGATTGTGTTAGGCGGAGTAAAGAAACAAAAAAAGGGATATAATTAATAGGTATGATGCATGCAGCAGTAGAATCACCATTTAAGATGCAGTCAATGCCCCCTCAGATTCCTCGAGAGAATGAGCTTGGGGGTCAGGGCGAGATTCAGGGCGAGCTAGAGACTATCAACCAAGTGATAACTCCAAAAATGTATAAAGTAGTTCTGTTGAACGATGATTATACGCCGATGGAATTTGTCATTTTAATTCTCAAACGTTTTTTTGCAAAAACGGATGAGGAGGCCAGTCGGATCATGCTGGAGGTGCACAAAAAAGGCGCCGGCATTGCTGGTGTTTTTACTTTGGAAGTCGCAGAGATGAAAGTTATGCAATGCAACCAATTTGCAAGGTCCCGTCAACACCCATTCAAAACAACACTTGAACCGGAGTGAATATATGATGACACGAGAACTTGAGAAAAGATTAGCAGAAGCGGTCGATGAAGCTAAACAGCAACGACATGAATTCGTCACGCTTGAACATGTTTTATTGGGACTAACTAATTCGCCGACGGCTGTAGAAATCTTGACTGGGGCAGGTACGAATGTCCAATCACTAAAAAAAGATTTGCGCGATCAGATAAAAAAACATTGTCAGCAAATATCCACAGAGCAATTAGGTGCTTGCGGTGGCTTTGAGTCTTGGAATCCCGAATTCACCTTAGCCTGTCATCGTCTTTTTCAACGTGCCGCTTTACAAATGCAAAGCGCAGGGAGGAATAAAGTCAATGAAGCCAGTTTATTGGTGGCCTTATTTTTTGAGCAAGACTCTTTTGCGACTTATTCTTTGATGAAACAAGGTGTGACACAATTTGACATCATTAATTATGTATCTCATGGAGTAGGAAAAGAAGGCGATGAAAGTTTTTCTCCAACAGTCTCTGCTCCAGGAACTGATATTGATGGAATACCAAAAGATGATAGCAAGTCCTCTCCGTTAGAAAGCTTTTGCCATAATCTCAATGAAAAAGCCAAAGCCGGTAAAGTCGATCCCTTGATTGGAAGGGAGGACGTCATCAATCGTGTAATGCAAATACTTTGCCGTCGCACTAAAAACAATCCCCTTTTAATTGGCGAACCCGGAGTAGGAAAAACCGCGATCGCAGAAGGTCTGGCGGCAAAAATCGTTAAAGGGGAAGTTCCTGATTTATTGAAAGACAAAGTGATTTTTTCTCTCGACATGGGCTCTCTCATTGCAGGAACAAAATTTCGTGGCGACTTCGAAGGCCGTTTGAAGGCCATTCTTAAAGATGTAAAAAAACGTAAAAATGCTTTGTTGTTTGTTGACGAGATTCATACAATCGTTGGCGCAGGGGCCACTAGCGGCGGCAGTATGGATGCAAGCAATCTTTTGAAACCCGCTCTGGCAAATGGTGAAATTTCCTGCATAGGATCAACAACACATCAAGAGTTTCGTCAACATTTTGAAAAAGATCGCGCTCTCAATCGAAGGTTCCAAAAAGTCGATGTAAAAGAGCCTTCTGTGGCTGAATCAATAGAAATTCTTAAAGGATTAAAAACTCAATTTGAAAAATTTCACCAAGTGACATTCACTGAAGAAGCCCTCAAAAGTGCGGTGGAACTTTCGACGAAATACATTCACGCAAAACTTTTACCAGACAAGGCCATTGATGTGATTGATGAGGCCGGATCATTGGCGCGTTTGAAAGGTCAAGTGGGCAGTGTTATTGATAGCCATGACATCGAAGAAGTCATTGCGCAAATTGCACAAGTGCCACCCACCTCCGTTACGGTCAATGATCGAGCTCAACTTAAAGACTTGGATAATAAATTAAAAGCGGTGATTTTTGGTCAAGACGAAGCTATCGAACGACTTGTTGCCAGCATAAAAATGTCGCGCACAGGTTTAGGACGAGATAATAAACCTATCGGAAGCTATCTCTTCACTGGCCCAACAGGCGTCGGAAAAACTGAGGTTTGTAAGCAGTTGGCAGAGATCATGGGAATTCCTCTCGTGCGTTTTGACATGAGTGAATATCAAGAAAAACACACCGTCGCTCGCCTTGTCGGCGCACCTCCGGGATACGTGGGCTTTGAAGAAGGTGGACAATTAACAGAAACTATAAATAAGTCACCTTACAGCGTGCTCTTATTGGATGAAATGGAAAAAGCGCACCCGGATGTTTACTCAATTCTGTTGCAAGTCATGGATGGCGGTCGATTGACTGATTCCAATGGTCGAGTGACGGATTTCCGCAATGTGATTTTGATAATGACCTCTAATGCTGGAGCCTCCGACATGGCAAAAGGCTCCATCGGTTTTGTGCAGCAATCGAGTAAACATATTTCACAAGATGCTCTCAAAAAAATGTTCACTCCAGAATTCCTTAATCGTTTGGACTCTATCGTGAGCTTCTCAAATTTGCCCGAAGAGGTAGTTCTTCGCGTGGTCGGAAAATTTGTCGAAGAATTACGTCGACAACTTCAAGCGAAAAATGTGGATCTCTCTGTGGATGAAGCGGCGACAAAATGGCTTATGAACAAGGGTTACGACAAAATTTATGGAGCAAGACCTCTGGCGCGCACGTTGGATGAATACGTCAAGAAACCACTCGTGGAAGAATTGCTCTTTGGTCGCCTGAGTCAAGGGGGCAAAGTGAGTGTGAGCTTAGGTACGAAATTAGACAGTATCAATCCACTGGAGTTTGCCTTTTCACCGAAGTGATGAGGCGGCTCACTGGTGTCTTTAGTTAGACTCAGTAAGAGATTGACAAATTTTATTTTAGTCACAAAATGCAGTTAATCTAACTGCAGGAGATTTTTACATGCAAATGTTTCGTCGGGTTGGTTTGTTTTTCCTTACTAACATTTTGGTGATGATCACGATCAGTGTTGTTTTTTCCCTGATCACTCAGGTTTTTCACCTCAATCGAATGAATGGATATTTAGGATATCTGATTGTTTTTTCTGCTGTCTGGGGGATGGGCGGCGCTTTTGTTTCTTTGCTCTTATCTAAGTTCATGGCCAAAATGGCCATGGGTGTGAAGGTCATTGATCCAAACACCAACGAGCCTGCGCAGAGAACGTTGCTTGATCTGGTTCATCAACTGGCACAGAACGCTGGGCTTTCAAAAATGCCTGAAGTGGGAATTTATGAAGCTCCGGAAATCAATGCCTTTGCTACGGGACCGACTCGGAATAATTCCCTGGTGGCCGTGAGCTCCGGACTGCTCCAAGTGATGGAACGAAACGAAATCGAAGGAGTTTTAGGACATGAGATTGCTCATATTGCTAACGGTGATATGGTGACCATGACTTTGATCCAGGGAATCGTGAACGCTTTTGTTCTTTTCTTTTCAAGAGTGGTGGCGCAGATTGTTTCTCAAAGTTTCGAAGAAAAGTCTCGCTACTGGGTGCGCATGCTGCTCACTTTTGTTTTTGATATTGCCTTCACCATTCTTGGCTCCATTGCGATTAATTATTTTTCTCGTCAAAGAGAATTTCGCGCCGACGCCGGTGGCGCTCGTTTTGCTGGTCGCCAAAAAATGATTGCAGGACTTCGACGCTTGCAGCAACAAGTGGATCGAATTGAGCCTGATCACTCTGGACTTGCCACCTTGAAAATCACCAATCGGCCCTCTGGCCCAATGTCTTTTTCAGCTTTATTTTCCACACACCCCGACTTAAAAGAACGCATTGCACGACTTGAAGCTCAAATTTGAGGCTAAAACTTAAAGCCCATGAGGGCCAGGTTCTGTGGACTCTCGAGCTCTTCAATTTTAGAATGGTGACATGCGCTCAGTAGTAACAAATTTTTTTTCTCTTTTGCCGGCTTTTTTTATTTTTGCCGCCTTGAGTTTAAGTTGCAGTACCACTCATAAGGAAACCAACCTCGAGGATTTAAGTCAAAAGCAAACCCTTCAGCAAAAGGAATGGCTTGCGAAATATAAATTAGCAAGAGCTGTTAGTGCCAACACTCCTCCACAGGCTTGCGAAATCTTTACCTATCTAGCCAGTAATTCTACTTTTTTATTATCTGATTTAGCCTTGATGCGGGCTCACCTTACTTGTGAACATCCCGGGGCTCTTCCCGTGATCACAAAAGAGTGGCTGGAGGAAAAACCTTGGCTCAATCCATTGAATGTGGAGCGAGAATTACGGGAAGCAGAAGTCAGCAACGACTCAAAAAAGTTAGCGAAAGCCTTGATTGAACGCTCTAAACAATCAATTCTCAATAAAGAAAAATTAGAATTCCTCCAGCGCGCCCTCGAGCAAGCCAAATTAAGTCAAGATCAAGAACTCTTGAGCGACACCCAAGATAGATATTATCATGTGGCGCCAAGATTAAATCCGAGTCCAAGCAAAAAAGAATGGTTTCGAATCTCTCAAGATTTTTTATTACAAAGAGAGTTCAATGAAGCTCGCAAGTATTGTCAGAAAATTCTCAGTGATAAAGAATTTTCTGCGGATGAAAAATATCAAGCCCTTAAACAAATTCGAAGTACTTACAAATTAGAGCAAAAAAAAACAGATCATATTAAAGCCGCACAAGAATTGGTCACGTGGCTTAAAAAAAATCGCACAGAGAAATCCTCTAATGAAGGTCGAATAAATGAAGCCTACCTGACCTTAGCCCGCGCTCATTGGACTGAGGGTGATATTTCGATGGCACGCCAAACACTCAATCAAGCCATGAAAGAATTAAAAGGTCGCTTTCCTTTAAACGACATCAATTTTATTTTAGGAAAAATTGCGGAAGAAGCTCACGATGAAAAATCCGCCATAAAATATTTTCAAGTTGCAGAAACTGAAGTTCACGATTCACAAACCGCGAAAGAGAAAATCCTCTTTGCGCAAGCCTGGATTTTAAGAAAAACAGAAGAATTTGAAAAAGCCGCTGTCAAGTTTGCCGAGTTGGAAAAAATTTCGAATGATCGATATGCCAAATTTAAATATCGTTTTTGGCAAGGCCAGAGCTGGGAACAAGCTGGGCAACCCGAGGTGAGTCATCGCCTTTTTAAAGGCCTCACGGAAGAAGATCCTCTCGGTTATTATGGTTTAGTTTCTTTCTATAAATTGAACGAGGCCATTCCAGCTTTAAAAATAAATAATTCGGGATCAATTGAACCAACGCCCAACTTACCTTTGGATCTTACGCTTCAAAGAAAAATGCGCGCGCTGGTTGAAGTTGAAGAAAAAGAAGTTTTAGCAAAACTCATCACTACCAGTTTTCCCCAGCTTCGCACGCCTGCGGTGTTAAACCAGGAAGTCATGCTTTTTATTTTCAAAAATCTAGCCGAGGGAGGCCTCTATCAACCGCTTTTTACCCAATTAGCTTTACTTGATTCCGATACAAAAAATAAACTTTTGGAAACACATCCCGAATTACTCTTTCCTAAAAAATATCTTGAACTGATAGAACCCGCCGCCACAAAGTTTGGTATCGAATCAGAGTTAGTTCTATCCATCATTCGCCAAGAAAGTTCTTTTGATCCCATGGCCAGAAGTTCCGCCGATGCCTTTGGCTTAATGCAATTGCTACCCACTATTGCCAAATTGCACGAAAAAAATGCGAATGTGCATTTGGAAAACCACGAAGATCTTTATTTGCCAAAAATCAATATTCCTGTCGGAGTCTCTCTCTTGTCTCAGTTATCGCATAAATACCATGGTCAGTTGATATTAACCGCTGCGGCTTACAATGCGAGTGAGAAAGCCATCAATACTTGGCTCAAAACAAGACTGCGCGAAGATCCTCTGGAATTCATAGAAGACATTCCCTACGAAGAAACCCGGGCTTACGTCAAGTTGGTGCTTCGCAATTATATTTTCTACCGAAGAATGAATAAAATTGGAGAAAGCCTCCCCTTTCCTCGAAATTGCCTCGAGAATTTACAACTCAACAAGAGCGCACTGGAAAATCTCAACAATAAGAACACTGTCTCAAATTGAGAGACAATCTAGCTTATTTTGAGCCGCTTCGGTAACAGTTTTTTGCGGGCAATTCGTAAATCGTAAAAACCCATTAACTCATTAACTTTTTTCTTAAATTTTCCGTAAAGGAAATGAAGAGTGAAGTTAAATGGCGGAGGCCAAATGAGTGTCTCAAAGTGGTTTTTTCGAACGGCAGTTCTCATCGCAATTGCAAGCTTTGGCGTGGGATTGTATTTTTACTACAATCACGGTGAATCTTCATTCTCGTCGAAAGTTAAATCCAATAAACGAAATTTAGAACTGCCTGATGCAACCAATACCACCACCAAAATTCATGATGAGCCCAGTGTCATCATGAATGATCCCGCGATCGCCCAAGCCTGGGGTATTCACAATGTGAGCGCTTTGAAAGCGTGGAATATCACCAAAGGCAGTAAAAATATCGTGGTCGCAGTGATCGACACTGGCTGTGATATTAATCATGAAGATTTACAAACTAATATTTGGACCAATCCGGGCGAATCAGGAAAAGACAGCAAAGGTCACGATAAAGCAACTAATGGTATCGACGATGATGGCAATGGTTTCGTTGATGATGTGCATGGCTGGAATTTTGTCTCTAACAATGGCGATCTTACTGACAACCACGGGCATGGCACTCATATCGCTGGAATTATTGGAGCGGAAGCCGGCAATAACAAAGGCATCGCTGGAATTTCTCCTGATGTCAGTATTATGTGCTTGAAGTATTTCGATCCAAAAGTTGTGGGCACAGATAATTTACGCAACACTGTGAACGCCATTCATTATGCCAAATCAATGAATGCACAAATCATCAATTATTCCGGTGGCGGAACTGAATTCAGTCAAGAGGAACACGATGCCATCGAAGAAGCTCGCAAAGCGGGAATCCTCTTTGTTGCAGCCGCAGGAAACGAAAGGTCAAATTCAGATATCAACCATTATTATCCCGCGGACTATGGCTTAAGTAATATTATTTCTGTGACAGCCTTAGACCCCAACCACCAAGTGCTCGCTTCTTCAAACTATGGAATAAAATCAGTCGACATCGCAGCTCCCGGACAAAATATCTTGTCACTTTTGCCAGGAAATGCTTACGGGTATATGACTGGAACTTCGCAAGCGACTGCTTTTGTGACAGGAGCGGCCGTGCTGGTGATGGCTCGTCGAGGTATCACCGATCCAGAGCAAGTCAAACGCTACATTATCTCCACCGGTGATGCCGATGAAAAGTTAGTAAATAAGACCGCACAATATCGGAAATTAAATCTCTATAAAGCCGTCGTCAAAGAGGATCAGGGCATCACAGCCTTTGGTGGCTCGGGGCATAGTGAAGACACCTTTGTTTCAACCAGTTTCTATCCTACGCCGAAGGAAACGGCTCATGCAATTTTGCAGAAGTTACCCATCACCGATCCAAAGGCAACGAATCAGCCTCGTTTAAGACAAGCGATCAAGAACGACAATCTTTGATTGGTTTTCTTTGGGACTCATGAAGATATGGCTACATAAGTCGCTAACGAATTTGATTCTCAAAAGAATATCTGGGAGCGATTCAGCGCCAGAAATCGCGCCAGTCCAATCGCCCTTTGAGGACATAGGTAAGTCCAAGGATAAGAACCAAAAAGGCCACTCCACCGCCTGCAAAATTACGACTGCCATTACTTAAAAGGCCTAATAAAATCAATAGAGCCCCTAGAACTAGAGGAAAAACACGCAGCAAATTGGCGTAGGGAACCTCTTTCAGGAAACTCAAAAATCGATGGTCCACAACCTGGCTCGCTTGCCGAGATAAGGACTTGATCAAAACAGAATTCAACATTTGGTGAGCCAAAGAATCTTGAGGCTGCACTTCCTTCAAATCTTTATATTTTTTTAGAGCAAAAGGAAGAGCATGTAATTCTTCGCAGCGATCAACGAAAGCCATGTGCTTAGTCATGTTATTATAATCATGCATAAGATCTTGCCACATTTTCATAAGACTCGGTAAATGCCCAGCCTTGGGCTCATGTTGGACCATTTCTATTTTTGAAAAAACAACTCCGCATTTGTAGCATTCATTCACACCACGAGGATTCATCGTCAGACACTTTGGGCAAGCCTTCAACTCAGATCCCTTTTTACTTAAAACACGATTTCCCAATTTAGATAATTTTCCAACCTGGGGAAGTGAGAGGGCTCGAGTGTAAATGGCCTTTACATTTTTGGGCGGATAATCAAAAACAAAATTGGCATGACACGTCTGACATTCAAATTGCGGCTGAGACGAATAAATATCTTTCGTATTTACACGATAGAGCTTGAAACACTGCGGACAACGAAATTCAATACTTGCAAAATCGCCAACTAGGCTTGCACCGAAATTTGCGCCATTCTTAACGGCGCTCGTATTGTTGTTTACAGATTCAAAATTTTCCATCACATTTTAATCATGAATCGAGACTCAAGATTTTTCAAGTTTAAAAGTAAAACTATTGCAATTCTTCGTAAAAACAAAGGTGCAATTTTTTCTGGTGTTTTAATTGGAACTTCCTACATTCCCTTTCCACCGTGGGCGTTACTCTTTTGTCTGATACCGCTGTGGCTAGAAGTTCTTGAGAATCAAGAAAGTTTTTGGAGCAGCTTCGCTCGAGGCTGGTGGACGCAGTTCATTTTGTCTCTCATTGGATTTTACTGGATCGCCTACGTCAGCCACGAATTTGGCTATATGCCTTGGCCGGTGGCGCTTCTGGTGCTTTTACTCTTCGTCGCCACGGTGCATACCTACTACGCTGTGGCCGCAGGAGGCGCTCAGTGGCTCAGATCACGGCTGCAGCTTTCAGAGTCCGTCACCCTCGTGCTCTTGGCGGCTTTCACAGGACTTGGCGAAATCTATTGGCCGAGCCTCTTTCCGTGGAATTTTGGCTACACTTTTTTGTGGATGAAATCTCCCATCGCCCAAACGGCCGATGTCTTTGGCTTTCAAGGCTTGAGCCTTTTGGTTTTATTTGCCAACGCCGGACTCACCTGGGCCTTTCTGCAAGCAAAAAACACCGGAAAATATTTCTATTTAATTTGGAAATCATTGGCCATTATCGGAATCTTCGCCGGCTTGCACTTTTGGGGTTTAGAAAAGCGCGCTGAATGGAGAGTCACTGACTCAAAACTCAATGTCCTTCAAATTCAGGCCAACATCGGCAATTTTGAAAAAGTCATGGCCGAAAAAGGAGCGGGCTTCGAACAATCCATCGTGAATCAATATTTTGAACTCACACGCGAAGGGCTCAGACAATATTCCGACATTGATTTAGTCATTTGGCCCGAATCCGCCTATCCTGATTATCTTGAAGTGATGGATCTGGTCAATAGACCCTATGCCAACCAGTTTCAGCATTTTCTCAAAGAGATCAAAAAGCCGATTCTTACTGGCGGTTACGCACACACATTCGATGCCAAGGGTTTGAATCGAAATTACAACGGACTTTTTCTTTATGGGGCAAACGGGCAGTTGTTTGGCTCGCCTTATCATAAAACAAATTTATTAGTTTTTGGAGAATACACTCCACTGACTGATTACTTTCCAATTTTAACCAAAATTAGCCCCGCTGGCGAAGGTTGGTCTCGGGGCACCGGTCCTCAAATTATTCCCTTCAACGAATACAAGATTGGTCCGCAGATTTGTTATGAAAGCCTTTACCCAGAATTTTCAGCGGAGCTCGCACACCTCGGTGCAGATATTTTAGTGAATCTGACAAATGATTCTTGGTTTGGCCCCACCTCTGAATCTCATCAACATATGATGATGACTTTGGCCCGTGGAGTTGAAACCCGCCGGCCGCTTTTGCGCACCACCAACACGGGCATCACCACCGCCATTTTGGCCGATGGCACACAGTTACAGAAATCTGCACAATTTACTCCCTGGTATGGCCGCTTTGAGATTCCTTTTAAAAAGCAAGCCCCTATGACCTTCTTCACTCAATATCATTCTTGGCTTCCACTGATTCTGTTGCTAATTGTGATCTTGTCCGTCTTGATAGGAAAAGGCCGGGCAAAAAAAATGGTTAGTAAACAGGACAATAAACACAGTCAATCAACATGAATAATAAAAATAATTACGACAATCATAAAATGGCTTTTAATAATCTCGATTGGTTGGACATTCTCAAACACATTCAGAACTTGGCAACCTCAGGCTCTGGCAGAATTTCTCTTGGACAAATTGAGTCTTTCTCAACTCCAGCAGAAGCACAAAAACACATGCGCGATATTTTTGATGCGATCGAAGTCTTGAGTAAAGGCCTTCGTCCCTTCATGGAGTCTTTGGATCTTTTTGAGCCCTGGCACGGTCGTCTGAAACGCAAGGCCGTTTTGAAAGCTTTGGAAATCAAAGATGCTCGTTCCTTTTGTTTTGAGTGTGTTGCTCTGGATGAAGTCCTCAAAGAATTCAAAAATCCTTGGGCTGAAAGCACTCGCTCCCAATTGCTCAATGCCTCTGAACCTTTGTCAGCCATTGATCAGATTTTAACTCCTCGCGGGGAAATCCGCAGTGATGCCAGTGAAATACTTTATCGACTCTTTCGCGAAAAAGAAAACCTCACCCGCCAAGTGGAAACCACTTTGGATCGTTTGGTTAAAGCTCATGAAATGCAAAATTATTTGCAAGATCGTTACGTCACGACTCGTGAAGGGCGCTGGGTTCTCCCCATTCGCTCTGGCAATCAGCATAGCATTGAAGGCGTGATTCACGGCTCCAGTCACACTAAACAAACTGTTTTTATGGAGCCCGGCCAAGTGATCCCTCTTAATAATCGCTTGCGCCAAGTGGAAGTCGAAATTGAAGAGGAAATCGAGCGTTTGCTCACAGACCTTTCCAATTACTTAGGTCAACATGTGGAAGCCTTCCGGCGCACGCGAGAATTAATGGAAGAGGCCGATGTGCTCTTTGCTCAAGCGCAATGGAGCCTACAACTGGAAGCAAAAACGATTGATTTTTCGGAGAACGAAATTTTTCTTGTCGAGGTGAGACACCCCTTAATGCAACTTTCGACTAAAAAACCCATCGCTAATACCGTCCAACTCAATCAAGAAAAATCGATTCTTATTTTATCTGGCCCCAATGCCGGCGGCAAAACTGTTTTACTCAAATCCATTGGACTTGCGGCCCATATGGCACGCTGTGGACTACCCGTCTGTGTCGAAAGTGGCAGCCGAATTCCTTTTTTTAAAAATATTCATATCGGAATCGGAGACTCTCAAAGTCTCGATGAGGAACTTTCGACTTTTGCTGCTCATGTGAAACTTTTAATGAAAGCCACGGAGCTCAAAGGCGCAGACCATTTGATATTGATCGATGAAATTTGCGGCAGCACGGACCCTGAAGAGGGCGCGGCACTGGCGCGAAGTTTCATTGAAAAGTTTTCGACGAATGAGGGCTTCGCTGTCATCACTTCTCACTTAGGACCTTTAAAATCAGGCTGGGATAAAAATTCCAAAATCATGAGTGGAAGTCTTGAGTATGACAGTAAGACCGGTCGCCCGACTTATCAATTTTTGCCCGGCATTCCAGGGGATTCCTTAGCGATTCAAACGGCTCAAAGAGTCGGTGTGCCGAAAGATATAATTGCTCGCTCCATGGAGCTTTTGTCTCCGGTCACAAGGTCACGCCTCGCGGGATTAGAAGAGATTGAGCAAATCAAAGTCGATATTCAAAATTTACGGGAAAACCTCAAACGTGAAACGACCAAGGCAAAAAAAGATCAGGAAAAATATAATCATCTAATGGAAAAATTTGAAGCCGAGCGTGAACAGCTCTTGTATAAATCAGTTCGCCAGGCGGAGAAAAAAATCGATGAATTGATTTCCCAATCAAAGGTCGAACAAACCTTCAAACGACATACAAGTTTACAAGAAATAAAAAACGAATTACCAGAAATCATTAAAAGTAAGCCAGGCACGGGACAAAGTTCGAATATGAACTCTGCCGAAGATTTTGCTAAGAATTTTCCGCCTGGAAGCAAAGTCTATGTGAATTCCTTAAAACAAGATGGCATCGTGCAAAGCTCAGTGAGTCAAAAAGGTGAAGTGCTTATTCTCGCCAACTCCATGCGTTTAACTCTTCCTTGGCAGGAACTTAAACCTCCTCAATCCGCACAAAATCCCACGGCGACTTTGGTGCGACGCTCTTCTGGCGCCAGCATTGCGCTAACGAATCAAGAAAAACTGATTGATCTTCGAGGACACACTGTTGAAGAAGCACTTAGTCAATTGGAGTTAGAACTCGATCAGGCCTCGACACGCAAAGAAGATCGGATCAAGATTATCCATGGGCATGGGACAGAAGCTCTAAAAAGGGCCGTGAGGACTTACCTTTCTCGCAGTGTTTACGTGAAGAAATGGAAGGCCGGTTCTCCAGAGCAAGGAGGCGACGGTGTCACTTGGGCAGAACTTGGAAATGACTGAAGGTTTCCTTCAAATTTCTCCAGAACTCGGAAATCAATACAGCACTGATTTCGCTTTAAAAAATATTTTAGCCACTTATTTACCAAAAGATATTTTGCAAAAAACTCAAAGTGATTTTTTACAAGTTGGTGAGGACGCGGCTGGAAAATTACTTCGCTGGTCTTTAGATGCTGAAACCAATATTCCTGTGCTCACGCAATTTGATCCTTGGGGAAAACGAATCGATCTTATTCAAATGAGTGACTCCTGGAAAAAGCTTGAAGCTTATTCTGCAGAGCATGGTCTCGTGGCCTCGGCCTACGAAAGAAAGTATTCAGAATGGACGCGCGTTTACCAAATGGTACTGATTTATCTCTTTCATCCCTCCAGTGCTTTTTTTAGTTGCCCGCTCGCGATGACCGATGGTGCGGCTAAATTATTTGAAACCTACGGAAGCCCGGAAAATAAAAGTGGACCATTCAAACATTTGATCAGTCGAAATCCGAAGGATTTTTGGACCAGTGGTCAGTGGATGACAGAAAAAATTGGAGGCTCTGATGTTGGCCAATCAGAAGCCGTCGCAAAAGTCCATGGTAAAGGCTATACACTTCACGGAATAAAGTTTTTTACTTCAGCAACAACTTGTCCCATGACGATGACTCTCGCTCGCATTGAAGGTGCCGAAAGTGGCGGACGGGGTTTAAGTCTTTTTTACCTCGATACCGGCTTGGCCGATGGAAAACCGAACCACATCCAAATCATTCGTTTGAAAGACAAATTAGGCACCCGCGCCTTGCCGACCGCAGAGTTAAAATTATTAGGAACACCCGCTTATCTTGTTGGCGGCACTGGTGATGGCATTAAAAAAATTGCGACTCTTTTTAATGTCACTCGAATTTATAATGCCATTTGCTCTGTGGCTCAAATGCGACGAGCCATCGCCTGGGCCCAAGACTACGCCAAAAAACGCGCCGCCTTTGGTGACAATGTGATGAACCACGCGCTCTTCAAAGAAAGTTTTGCCGATGCCGTAGTGGAATTTGAAGGTTGCTTGCATTTGATTTTCCGAGTGGCACATCTTCTTGGAAAAGAAGAATCGGGCTTAGCCTCACCAGCAGAAATTGGCCTACGAAGACTTCTTACTCCTATTGCAAAACTTTACACCGGAAAATCCGCTGTCAGCGTGGTGAGCGAAATGGTCGAAGTTTTTGCAGGAGTGGGCTACTGCGAAGATTCCGGAATTCCTAAACAACTTCGAGATGCGCAAGTTTTTCCGATTTGGGAAGGCACCACCAATGTGCTGAGTCTCGATGTTTTAAGAGCTCTCACTAAAGAGTGCCCGTTTGAAAATCTCTTGCAAGACATTCAGGGCCGCATCAAGGCCTTACCTTCGACGTCTGTTGCGAATCAATTGCAAGAACAAGTTCAAGAGCTCACAAAATTTGCGAAAGAAATTCTTGAAGGAGATCTTGAAACAGCGAACGCTTGTTCACGAGAATTCGCTTTGTCGCTGGGGCGAATTTCTATTGCTTCGCTTTTGGCCGAGTCCGCCGTGAAAGAGGCCACCCCTCGATCGACGGCCAGACTTCAGCGCTGGGTCGAACTCAGTCGCAAATATCTGCACGCCAATCCCTCACGCAGAGAGGACAGTCGTCTGATTTGCGATTTTTGAGTGATACAGAACTTCCGCTAAATGACACAAACACTTCTCGAAGTCATTTCTGTGATTTTCTCTTAACACGGCAAAGCGTCTCAAAGTGAAACTCTGTTACAAAATCGCGAGCACTCGCTCAATGCTTTGACAGTCATTCTCATAATGAAATTTCACAGGAATTTAACTCCTTGATTTTCCCTCGTATTTTATCTGTCTCAGACTGATATATGGCCTCTCTTTTGCTTTACTCTATGAGTATCGACTAACTTTGCTCGGGGGATTTATGAACTCTCAATTTCAAAATAAAATTTTAACCCTCATCGTCGTAGCTCTGGCAATGACCAGTATGGTGGGCTGTAGTTCTCAATCAAGCAACTCCTCTCCTGGTTCGACTGCGACGACGACAAGTGGAAACACAACGTCCTCATCAAACTTCAATTCTTCAGGGCAAGCCCTCACCAACTGTAGTCATGACATTGCTAATATCTCCGATCTTTCAATGGGTCTTGAAGTTTACTCTTCTGGTGGCGTGCAAAATATGAATTCAATTCGTGTGCGCTTTAATGCTTTTCCTGCAGCCTTTGTGAATGCGGGGTCAACCATCGCATTTTGGGCATATGGCACTGATTCCAGTGGGAGTTACACGACCATGACGGAAGTCCCCTTCACTCTTGAACATTATACCGGCACTGGATCATTCACTTCGATATCTAGTAGTATGTACACTCTGACTTGGCAGCAATTAGCCTCGATCGCGACGACCAATGGTGTGAGCAATTCCTCGGCGGCCGTAACACTGCAAAATATTACTTTCGTGATCGATTTAAGCTCCGTCTCCACATCAACTGTACTGAGCGCAGCCCTTTACACAAATGGAATGGGAACTTCAGCGGCTCCGGCGTCCCCTGATCGCTACTTGCAGGCGTTGATTCCCTCTTTTTTAGCAAATCCAAACAACTATATCCTCACACACAATAGCACCTTGCTTGGTCTTCACCCCTTCTATGCAAATAGAAATTCTGGCTACACTGAGACTCAATTCTCGACTCTCGGAAGCAATCTTTGTTTCTAATCTCGCGTTTTTTTCACAAGGTTAAAATGAAAAAGAAAAAATCTCACTGAGCTTTTTAGTGTCAGGAAGAACATAAACAATGCCCCCCTGACCTGCAAACAATGGACTTATACTTGAAGTGTAAAATTCTTTTGGAACATTAATGCACCCAAATGAAATCCGATGATCTTTGGGATTTAGTGAGGCCAACCTCTCTAACCTGCGATCTCTCACTGTTCCTTTAACAACAATATGGATTGCAATAGCCATTTCGAAGTCGACCCACAAAACCTCTTCTTCGTGGGAATCAAGGCCAAGCTTTGCGTGAAATCGACCAGCCGGAGTTGTCCTTTCCCGAACAGGAATCTCAGATAATTTTTTTTCTCCAGTGCCTGGGAAATAATCATCACCAATCCCAATACCAAGAAGCACCGGCGCCTCCCCAAGAAGTTGCCCATCCTTTTGAAATGCAAAAATTTTTGCCTGTTTCTTATCAAGAATCACAAAGGGCAGATTTTTATTATCTCCCGAACTAATAATTCCATCAAAGATCTGTCGAACTTCTTCTGACGCCTGCTCTGAAGACAAAGAAACTTTGCCTTCGATTGGCGACTCAGCCAATGCCGCATAAGAAATAAACAGAGTGACGATTATTGTTAATACGCTCCGCATAGTCCGCTCCTAGTTTAAACTGAAAAACTTAAATCCTAGGATTGCTTACTATTGCAACGGAAGTGCCACCAAATCAGCTCTCTATCAGTGGCTGGATTCCTGCACGACTTCTTCTGCCTGCAAATTATCCCCTTGGCGATAACGATCCACTAAGCTTTCATCATTCGTTGGAAAGCTAAAAAGGAGAGTGTGCATTTGGCTGGAAGCATCTTCGAGTGTACTGCCAACGTAATACAAATTGGGAATAATATGATCCGGATATTCTTTGATGAAATTGACAACATTGTGTCCATTCATATCAGCCGCACGCCAAATTTCATCTGCATGCTCGATCGTTTCCTCACGCAATTCGGCACCCAACTCTTGAAATTTCTCATAAGGGATGTCGGTTTCGCCACGAACTTTGAGCATGGCAATAAAAAGACCAATAGAAAGCGGGTCTCCTTCCGAGAGCGAATCCCCTTCAATAGCACCAAAACCAACTTCTTCAAAAGCTCGATCATAAACCAAATCACCACGACGAAATTTTTCCACTAAGTGAAGATCTCTAGTGAGGAAATGAAAAAAAATAAAAGTTGGTTCATCATCTGAAGAGACATAAGTTACCGCCACATGAAAAGCATTCATGTCATCAATTGGACGAATGAAGTGAAAAATTGGAAACTCTTTGAAGGTCTTGTCGTCATGCCAAATTTCTGCGGGCTCATCCAAAGTCTTGTCGAGCTGCGTCTCAAGATCGAGAATTTCCTCATCTTTGAAATCATCTTGAGTATGAACAGATTCATACTCCTGCTCCAATTGATCAATTTGAGTTTTAAAATGAGTGTAAAGCTCTTCCTCTGAATTAAAGATAAGACCTAATTCACGATCAATAACAATCTGTTCCGGTTGATTTTTTTTACGACGCAATCGAAGCTTTTTATTTTTTACGGCCTTCGGCTTTCGCGATGGAACTTTAGATTTTGCCATGATGTTCAACTCCCTCTAATTCGTACAAGATTGGCTTTTTGTTATTTTACTGCGAAGGAGTTTCGAATGGACATCAGCAAAATAAATTGATGAGCCCCGTCATAGCTTCATCGTTTTTACTTGCAAGTCCACTGTCGATTCCTCACGATGGAGTTAAGGTTTTGTTTGTCTATAGTTTATGACAAGTAGTCACACCAAGGAGGGCGTGTATGTCTGAGTCTGCACCAAAAGAGATCCAGTCAAAACCAATGCAGGAAAAAAGTCTTGAGCGAATGGAAGCACTGCTCAAACATTCTGCTATGGGAATTCACATACTCTTCCAAAACAATGACATCGCTGATGCCATGAGAGACTTCAAAGATAATACCGATTTTTTTGATTTTAATAAAATGAAAAGGGTTCAAGATGTAATGACCTCTCTCATTGCAAAACCTTCCTACAATGACAAAGTCGCTTTCTTGAAAGAGCTTGATCCAGAATCCTATAAAATGCTTATTCGCACCTATTTCCACATCGTTGAAAACACAGTTCGAGCGGCAACCGATCAGCACCACTGATCGGTCAATATCCAGATCAGCACCACTGATCTGCCGATAACCAGATCAACTAAATAAATTTCTAAATTGTACCGAAAGAGCCAAAGATGAAGGCTCTTCAGAAGATTTTATTTTTATTTGCGGTTTGCCTGGTGATTCCTGACTGGACCAAAGCCGAGTATCGCGCGTTTCTCCTCCAAATAAAATCTCCAGAGGAAGAAACTCCAAAATTGGTCAAATCAAGTTTGGATCCAAAGCAATACCGAGGCTATTATCCTCTAAAATCCAACGAAACCATCACCTATATTGATACTTGGAGATGCTCTGGCCGTACTGGTGGCCTGCTACCAATTTGTAAAAGCCCCAAAGAACTTGCTGCGGAAAAAGCCGAGACAGACAGTGCTGCAGGCCTACCTAGTAGCAGACCCGACGAAACTACGACCTCGAAAAGTCCAGAAAGAAAGCCTGCGAACAACTAGTCTGCTCGCAAAGCCTTTTCCTTTGCTAAAATAAAGCAGATGGCTTCTGAAGTGACTTCCCGCAATGCTGACTATTCTCAAGATATGTCTGAGTTACAATCTCAGCAAGCTAAGCGTCGTCGAGATTTAGTTGAAAATCAAAATCGAGAGCTTGATAACCTACGCGAAAAATTCCAAACGGAGCGCGAAAAAATTCAGTCCGGCAATGAAGCCGTCATCAATCACATTCGTAAAGAAAATGCAGAGCAACTCGATAATATTCAATCTGAACAAGAACACAAAGTAACATCCACCAAAGATGAAAATAAACAAGTTTTAGATGCACTCAGAAAATATGCACAAGGCACAGAGCAAGGGCTCAAACAGAGAGTCCAAGATAAGTCTGAAGAGGTCGAATCCCGAATCAAAAAGCTTGAGTCACATGAAGACGAGGAATCCAAGCGTCTTAACAAATCAGCTCAACAGTCCTTTGAAGAACATCAAAAGAATTTACGCCAAGCAGAAGAAAAATCTAACGCGCATTTTGAACAACTCACAAAAGCGACAAACGAGAAAAAACAAAACGCGAATCTAAAAAACGAAGAAGAATTAAAAAAAATAAATGAGCATTTTGAAACGGCACAGTCTGATGTTCGGAATGAACATCAAGAACTTCTGACTCATACAAAAGCCGAATCCCAACGTTCCATCGAAGAGGCCAAGAAACGAACCAATTCCGAGCTTACGAAGGAACACGTTGACGAAGAACGACGTCTGTCGATGATTAAAAAAAATTATCAGAAGCAAGAAGAGAGCACGCAGAGAATCAATGCCGACCGATTAACAACATTGAAAGCTCAATCTTCAGAAAAAATCGAACAGGAACAAGCGACAGGTGAACATAAGATCGAAAAAACCACAGAAGTGAACGAAAAACGTTTGGCATCTGAAAAGCAGCTCGGCGATCAACGAGTCACCGAGGTGAAAGATCGAACTCACCGCCAAGTGACTCAAGTCGAAGAGACCAAAAAGCACGAGTTGGAGCATGCTCGCAAGCGCTACGAAACACAATTAAACCAAATGAATGATTCCTACGGTAAACAATTCCAACACAACGCTAAATCGAATCAAGACAATTTGAAGCACCAAAATGAACAATTCAACTCGCTCTATGGTAAAAACATTTCAGCGAACAAAGAGGCCTTGAATATTCAAAAAGAAATGCTGGTTAAACAACTGGCTACGGATAAATCAGAAGCCATTGGAAAAATTCAATATTACGACGAACGCAAAGATGATCCTTTTTACAAAATGGAAAATCCGGGCTCTCAGTTAGAAGAAAATCAACATTCTTATGTGTTGCGCACTCAAATTCCGGATCATGAAAAAAATAATATCAAAGTGAAAATTGAGAAAGATCACGCCGTCGTATCAGGGGCTCGCGCCTACGTCGACAAGGCCGATCATGACGGTAAGAAATTAGAAACGAATTCTTATCAAACCTTCAGAGAACAATTTGATTTTGAAAAACCCGTGGCCAACTATGGAATCATTGAGCAACGAGATGGCGACACCGTGACCTACATCATTCCGAAACTGGCCTTCGCCAAAGTAAATAAGAAAATATAATTAGACCTGGCGAGAAGGCCTTACTTTAGTCCCGTCAGCAAATTGTTTCCTCGGCCTATTTAGAATAAATGTCTCATTGTAAGACAACTCTTAAATATTTAGATTTAAAATTAACGACTAAAAAAGAGTAAGCCTTGAAAAAGATTAAATTTTATCAGCCTCCAGTCCCTAGTCTCTAGTAACGAGGATCTTTTTCCGATGAGTTAAGGCATATATGAGTGAACAAACCTATCGATTTGATAATATTAAGGATCAGGAAAAGCCTAAACTGAAAGCTGTTATTGATGACAGCCCCGCAGTCAGTGATGATATTTTAATTCGTTATCCAACCTTTGCCAATTTTAGCTTTGGTTCGATCGTCACTGAAAAAGAATTTTTTGATGATTTCTGCAGGAATGGGATCTTTTCAGCGAAGCTCGCTGCTGTGTCAGGGGGACTTGTCCATCTTGCATTGATTCCGCTGGATAGACTTTCGAGCCCCTCGAACTTTAACATGGCCTTGCTTGCACGCGCAGGAATTATCATTCCGTTGTGCCTCCTGGCATTCGTATTGATTTCTCAATATCAAAAATTCGCTGCCCGATGGCTTCAAGAGATCGTTTGCGTTCCCTGGATGGCCACGGGGCTTTTAGTTAATTATCTTATATATTCAACCCCTCCCTCTGAAGTCGCCTATGGATCTTACTTTGGCGGACTTATGCTTTTAAATTTCTGGGCCTGCGGCCTAGGGCGAATTTTGTTTAAATATGCGACCTTTCTTTGCGTCTCCAACTCAATTTTATTTTACATCGTGACTATCGTCCTTCAGTCAGGATTTAAGTCTAAATGGGGATCTCAGGAATTAGCACTCTTTATGAATGGATTTATGTGGTACACCGCAAGTCTTTTTGCTTTCTTGTTTATTTCACGCCTGCTGGAGTTGTTTGCACGACGCGAATATTACAACAACCTTTACATGAGCTTGAAAAACAACGAACTCAAAAAAGCCAAAGAAGAAATTGCCTCAAAAAATGCTGAAATTATTCAAAAACAGTCTGAGATGGTCCAAATTGCCAAATTTTCAGCTCTTGGAGAAATGGCCGGAGGAGTCGCTCACGAAATCAATAATCCCCTGGCCATCATCACGGCGAATTCAGAACTCATTTTGAAATATGCGAGCAATCCTGAAAAATTGACGAGATGCACGGATGCCATTTCAAGAGCCTCAATTCGCGCAACGAAGATCGTTAGCGGACTTCTCAATTTTTCTGAATATTCAGGAACTGAATCAGAACAAAAATTATCGCTTCAGGAACTCATCGAGTCAGTCATTTCCTTTTCGAAGGCGAAACTCACGGCCAAGGGAATTGAGATTCACTTAGCACCAATTCCAGTGGTAGATATTCTATGCCATAAAAATAGCATCATCCAAACCATCCTGGCCTTAATTAATAATTCGGTCGACGTTCTGAAAGATATTGCAAAACCAGAGCTCTTTATTGAATTCAATGACCTTGAAGAAAAAATCGAAATTAAATGTCGAGACAACGGACCTGGCATTGCGGAAGAGAATATTTCAAAAATTATGACTCCGTTTTTCACGACAAAACCAGTTGGCAGCGGCGTCGGCCTCGGGCTCAGTGTTGCTAGAGGAATTGTGGAAAAGCATGGTGGAAAACTCAGCTTCAAGAACACCAATCCAGGGGTCGAATTTACTATCCACTTGCCCAAATGCCTAGCCACCCCGAAGCCGTCGGCTTGATATATTTGAAACTATCCTTAGTATTCTTTGTTGAGTGAAAAAAGTATTCTTCTCAAGTCAACGGGCGGATTTGCTTAAATTTCATTTTGAAATTTTGAATTTGATTTTCATTCAGAGTGATAAATAAACCGGTGGACTCCGCCAGTAGTTGGCCAGTCTCAGATAAAATTTTACCAGATGTAAATATTTTTCGCCCCTCGGATTTCACTATTTCTGAGTGCACAAAGCACAGATTTTTCAACGGCACTGGTGCTCGAAAATTAACTTCGATCTTCGCCGCAACAACTTTATGCCCGACCACCCAAGCCACCTGTCCCATGGCTTCATCCAAAACGGCCGCCACAGCGCCGCCATGAGCATGCCCCGGTGGCCCTTCACAATCGGGACCAAACCATAATTTGGCGTGTATGGATTGATCCACATCATCAGTAAAAAATTGTATCTGAATTCTTTTTTGACTCTGCCCTTGAGAAACAAAGCGCGGGGGCTTACCCGTTACCGCCATGATTCCATCTGTTTTCTTCCAACCCGGCAGCGGGGTTGAAATAAGACTTTTCAACGAGTCTTTTTTATTTTTATAAGACCTGTTGGACCCTTTTGATGGGATCGCTCGTTTTAAATTTTTTTTCTTTGATTTTGCCATTTCCGGCTCTTCATTCCTTGAAGAAGGTTACGACTCAGGTCTTGAAATTAAACTTTCATCAAATAGCGAATTTCACGGTTCATAAATTGTAAACGGAAACGCAAATCTGACAAAGCTTGAATATTCTTTTCCAATTGCTCAAGATCATCGACCTGGTGTACATGCCTCTCGCCCATTTCATGATAAGCCAGCTGTGTCACGCTCTGTGAGGTCGTAGATGGAACTGAATGAGTGCTACTCAAAAAATTCTCAATTGATTGTGCGGAAGTATTAACCGATCCGGCCTTCATTTGCGTCGTATGTTTGTTCATATCAATCCTTCCGTTTGCGGGAGGCCTAAGCACCTGCCCGAAGTTCTAGTCTAGGGAATCAGCTTTTCTTTTCTCAACTTAAATAACCTGACATGAAAAAATGACATGGCTGATCAGATCTAATACACACATCTAATTGAATCCATGTCGGCCGTTAAAATGTTTCTTCTTTCTGAGTTTTCTTTTAAATAAGTAGCCATAATTCCTGGGCGTTTATCATTATGTTTTAAACCAAGCACATGACCCAGCTCATGAAGAATCACGCTCTCAAGATCCACTTGGTTAAGTCCCGTCGCCATTTCAGAATAGAATTTCATTGTATCAGAATTAATGAGTATATTCGATTGGTTAATCTGACTTCCAATCCATGAAATCACAGTCTTGGCTTGGTCGTCTTTGTCACCCTTCCATTCACCTTTGTTGAACCAGTAAATGGTATTTGTGCCATCCTTGAAATTACTTAGGTCTTTTCCACCACGCTTATCTGTGGCGACTATTTCAAATAACTTTTTACCGCTCGTTTTTTCCCAAGTGTCGATGGCTCGTTGAATGGGAAGTCTCATATTTGAAGGGACGGACTCGTGAATATAAAGTTTAATGGGAAGATTTCCCTGCCAAGATAATTTCTTGCTATAGATATTCTGAACAAAACCACAGCTATCATCTTCCCAATCACTACGTGTGGAAGCATTGCCCTCAGTTTTGGAGAAGGCCTGTAATCCTGCCAATACCAATAAACCTGGAAGTAGTAGTGCAATCAAATACCGCATGTGCTGAACCTCGTACACTTGAGTAATTCAATCTTCGCGCCAACAAAAGCCCAGAGTTCCATGTTTGTAAAAAATTTTACTAACTATATGAAATCGATTAATTTTATGAAATAAACAGGGTCGATTAATTATCAGGTTTCAAATAGATTGAGTGATTAATTTTTGTTGCCTCAATTTGAGAAAATCAAAAAAAACCACCTAATCCTCTGAAATAATTCATTTTTTTTCGTGTTCAGAATTGAGACACCCTAAGCTCTAGATGAAGCCCATTCTTGGTCCGTTAAAGGTTCTTTTTCACCCCTGACGACAGGACTGGAGGGAGGAGATTTTTTATCTCCCCGTCCAGCAAGGTGGGATGAGTGATTGGATTGCGCGGCTCGCTTATCGGTATCCACGATTGTGGAAGCGGCCAGGTCGTCTTGATGAATGAATAAAGCAAGACGCAGGCCAAAGTTCTGAGACCGAATAATTTCAATTATTTCAATTATTTACAAACATAGTGCCAATATGACCAAAGTCAGAGACCCCAGTTGATTCTCATTGCCGAAAAAAATGATTCCAGCGCACCAGAGGGTCAAACTGCCATTCGATAGCCAACACCACGAACTGTTTCAATGGAGTCACCCATATGCGCTAATTTTTTTCGCAATGAGGCCATGTGAACATCAATCGTTCGATCGGTGACATTTAAATTACCCAGAGCTCGTTCACGCAAACTATCGCGGCTCAAGACTTGGCCCGATTGTTTGATCAACTCACAAAGAATTTTAAATTCAGTTAAAGTGAGCGGTACTTCTTGGCCATTCAATAAAACTTTATGAGCTCCTAAATCAACCGTGATATCTTTTATCGAAATATTTTTTTGTTGAGATTTATGAGCCACATTCGAGCGACGAAGCAAAGCTAAAATTCTTGCTTGTAATTCTTTGGTTGAGTACGGCTTTGTCACATAGTCATCAGCACCTAAATTTAAAGCCGCAATTTTTTGCTCTTCACTATTCAAGCCTGTCACGACGATAATTGGAATATTGCAGAAACGCGCATTGGCTCGAACTTCCTGCATAACTTCTTGTCCTGTTTTTCCCGGCATAATTTGATCAAGTAAAATGACATCAGGAGAAAATTGTTCAAGATGAAGAATCACTTCTTTTCCGCCATCAATTCCGCGAGGAATAAATCCAGAAGATTCTAGATTGCTCACTAAAATTTCTCGAATTTCATTTTCATCTTCGATGATTAGAACTTTAACTGGTTTTTCCTCGGTCATAAGATTAATGCCTCCGCGAATTGAATCTGCAACAGGTTTACTCAAAGGTCAAAACTTGGTGTAGAGCTTAGAACAACACATGGTGCATTAGGATGTAAGTACTAATGCATCGAGTTTTTTCTTAAGCTTTCCTTTAGGAGATCAAGTTTTTCAATTGAAATTTCATAAGGACGTCCACAAATCTGGCAAGTGATCTTCGCGGGAGCTTGTTCTTGGATCATCTCTTCCAATTCAGAAACACCCAAGGTCGTCAAAGCCGCTAGCACACGCTCTTCCGTGCAGGGGCAAAAATATTGGATTTGATAAGGGTGATCTAGCTCGGTGAAAGGAATTCCCTCAAGGAAAAGACCGACGAGATCAGTCACATTTTCTCCCTCGGCCAAACGCTTAGAGACATTGACTTGATGTTTCTCGTAATTTTGATAGAGAGCCTCAACCACTGAATCTTCCACTCCAGGCATAACCTCAACCAAAACCCCGCCGGCAGCTAAAACTCCACCATTCAAATCCAAATAAACGCCCAAACTCACTAAGCTACGAATTTGATGGGATTGCTGGAGGTAATGCGCAATATCCTCGCCAATCTCTCCAGAGACCATATTGACCAAGCCTTGATGAGGTTGACGTTGATAAGGCTGATGTCTGGCGACGCTCAACGTTCCAGAACCCATCGCTTTACTGAGATTCAATCCATCTTCTGGTTGTGGTGCTTGATATTGCGGATGAGGACAATAGCCACGAACATGACCACTAAAGGAAGACTCAGCATAAATACTTTTCAAGGGACCATTGCCCTTAAAAAGCAATCCCACCTCTTGTCCTTCTTTCAACTGCGAGGACATCAGCAGCGAGCCCACCATGGCTCTTCCTACTCCTAGAGTCGCTAAAGGCATTGAAGCTTGAATGCGCTGCATCTCTTGCACTACAGCAGTTGCATCGACGGCTGCCACTCGAACAGTCAGATCATCGGTGACGTACCGGTGGACTCTGGACTTAAGTGATTCAGAATTTAGGTTCTTGTTTTTACTATTCATAAAAAGGAGTGTCGAAACTAACATGCTCAAAAGCAAGTCTCAATTGTTTGTTGTTTGTTTTATTTGTTTTTTTTTAATGTTTTTAATTTAGGTTTTTTACAGATAGATTTTATTGATGCAATTTTTTCTTTTTCGACATGCAGAAAAAGAGAGATCTTTCTCAGTAGATCCCTCTCTTTCCTCGCGAGGTTTAAATCAAGCTTTGGCGCTGGCTCAATTGGTCACGGATGGCGAACTCTCAAAACCGACCGTGCTTCTTTCCTCCCCTAAGCTCCGAGCCCAGCAAACCTTTCAGCCCCTGGCAAAGGACCTCCAACTTCGCGTGCAAATCACTCCCGATTTGCTTGAGCGGCAAAGCCAAGAATCCTCTTTGCAATTTGTCAAAAGAATCAAGAGCACCATCGCCCAAGTCGAAAAACTCAGTGGAGTGATTTACGCTGTCACTCATTACGATTGGATCGAAGATTTTTTGACAGTGGTTTCTTCCGACACGGATTTTTATGAAGGCGCCTATCACTCCTGGCCCTCGGGTCAATTGATGGAATTTGAAATCAAAGACGGTCTCTGGCAACTTAACAATTTTAGGAATTTAACTTAATAAGGGAGTCTCACCCATGATCATTCGAAATGTTTGGTGCGTTGGTCGCAATTATGCTGACCATGCAAAAGAGCTCGGAAATACCATTCCTCAAACGCCCATGATTTTTTTAAAAGCAGGAAGTTCTTGCTCCGTCAATTCCACGGAAATTATTCTTCCTTGGTGGACGGAAGAAGTGCACCACGAAGTGGAGATTGCTCTGAAATTCAGTCAATATATGACTATCGTTGAAGGAGCCCTCGCTCTGGATTTGACAGAAAGAAAACTTCAAAACGAAGCAAAAAAAGCCGGAGCTCCTTGGACTTTATCGAAATCTTTTGATGGTGCTTGCGCCGTGAGCTCCTTTTTTTCCATTCGAAAATTAGAGGAATTTGGCGATCACCGTTTACGCCTGTGGGTCAATGATGAACTTCGCCAAGACGGTCGAACTTCACAGATGCTTTTTGGTTTTGAAAAATTAATCGAATACATCAAAAACCACTTTCCTGTCTGTGCCGGTGACTTGATTTTAACCGGCACTCCCGCCGGAGTTGGCCCCTTAAAAGATGGGAATCACGTCAAGGTGGAACTCGAAAATGAGCTTCGTCATCAATGGAAAGTTTCCAAAGAAAAAGCCCCAACAGTGAAAGATGGCGCCTAACTCCAAAAAACCAACTGAATCAACGTCTAACATCGCGAGTCAGGATAGTTAAAAAAATCCCTCCAATTCAAAAAAGTATTCTTGAGTTTCCCCTCTGTCGGAGTGAATATCTGCCCGCTCAATCGACTCAATGAAGAAGAATTATTCGTAACGGCGGAGGAAATTTCATGTCCGAAATGCAGTCAAAAATTGTTGCTCAAGGTGAAGAGATCATGAAGCGCATGGAAGGGGCCTCAAAAGTTTCGCTCTTCAGCAAAGATTATTGGTACGGAAACATCATGGAATGGTCCATGAAAAATGAACAATTCAAAACGCAAATGTTTCGCTTTGTTGATGTGTTGCCCTCTCTGAATTCAGGAAATGAAGTGGCTCGCCATCTCAAAGAATATTTTTCTCAAAGCGGAGAAGAACTTCCTTCGGTTTTTAATGTTGGAATTGGTTTAGGTTCTTTAGCACCAGGCTTAATGGCAGGTGCTATTCGAAAAAACGTCACCCAGATGGCAAAAATGTTTATCACTGGCGAAAATCCTGAAGAAGCTCTTCCCGTGCTTAAAAAAGCTCGTAAAAATAAAATCGCTTTCACAGTGGATATTTTAGGCGAAGCCACTCTGAGCGAGAAAGAAGCCCTGGAATATCAACGTAAATATTTAGAGCTAATTGACTGGCTAGCAAAAGATGCAAAAACCTGGGAAGATATTCCGCAAGTCGATCAGGCGGCGAGCGGTCCTCTGCCTAAAGTGAATGTCAGCGTAAAAATGTCTGCACTGTATTCCCAAATGAACGATCGTGATTGGGACAAAACAAAAACTGAATTAAAAAATCGTCTGCGTCCGATTTTTCGCTCTGGTCGTGACCAAGGCGTTTTTGTGAATTTGGACATCGAACAGTACTCTGTGAAACACCTCACTTTAGAGGTCTTTAAAGAGCTCGTCACTGAAACTGAATTTCGCACTTATCCCTTCTTTGGTTGCGTGATTCAGGCTTATTTGCGCGATTCTTACGAAGACATTCAAGACCTGATAAAATTCAGTGAGCAAAGAGGTGTTCCCATCACCGTTCGTTTAGTCAAAGGTGCTTATTGGGACTATGAAACCATTGAGTCCGAGCAACGACGTTGGCCCATCCCAGTCTACACGAACAAACAAGAATCTGATGCCAATTATGAAGCTTGCGCTGATTTGCTTTTGAAAAATTATAAATTTATACACTCAGCGTTTGCTTCGCACAATGTGCGTTCCATTGCTGCCGCCATCACTGCGGCCGAAAAATACAAAGTTCCAAAAAATGGCTTTGAAATTCAAATGCTCTACGGAATGGCCGATCCAATTAAAAAATCTTTGGTTGATATGGGCTTCCGGGTGCGAGAATACGCTCCGGTGGGAGACCTCATTCCTGGAATGGCTTATTTGGTTCGTCGCTTGCTTGAAAATACGTCCAACGAATCTTGGCTCCGCGGGAAATTTGCTGATGGCGCCAGTGCAGAAAAACTTTTACGTGATCCTGCCGTGGATTTAGTTAAGACGACTTCTGCTTTGAAAGTGGAAAATCACTTCTACAATGAAGCGCTGCTAGATTTTGCTGTGAAAGAAAATCGAGAGAAAACCTTAACGGCTATCAAGCAGTTTTTAGCACAAGCAAATAATACTATTTCTCTGCATATTGGCGGAAAAGACATTACCACAACAAGAACCCTGGCGAGAGAAAATCCCTCACGACCGACTCAAGTTTTAGCGAAAATTTGTTTAGCTTCTACAACTGAGGCCGAGCAAGCCGTACAAGCCGCCAAGACTGCATGGAAAACCTGGAAAAAAGTACCCCCAGAACAACGAGCCGCTAAACTTGAAAAGTTAGCAGATCTCATGGTCAGAGACCGATTCAAATTGATCGCAGAGCAAGTTCTTGAAGTTGGAAAGCCTTGGGATCAAGCCGATGGCGATATCGGCGAAGCCATCGATTTTTGTCGGTACTATGCTCGAGATATGAAGAACCTTGCTCAGCCACAAAAAATGGGACGGGTCCCTGGCGAGAGCTCTCTCTATCAATACCAATCTCGTGGTGTGGCTTTAGTGATCGCTCCTTGGAACTTTCCACTCGCTATTTTGTGTGGCATGGCCGCAGCGGCGGTTGTCACAGGTAATACCGTGATCATGAAACCTGCCGAGCAAAGTAGTATTGTAGCCGCAGGACTGATGACTTTGATGAAGGAAGTGGGTTTCCCTCCTGGAGTGGTGAATTTCCTTCCAGGCCTAGGGGAAGAGGTTGGTGAACATTTGGTGAACCATCCAGACATTACAACAATTGCGTTCACTGGTTCTAAAAATGTTGGGCTTCATATTTTGAATCGTGCGTCTTTGGTTCATAAAGGACAAACGCACGTCAAACGTTGCCTCATAGAAATGGGCGGAAAAAATGCCATCATCGTCGACAACGACGCCGATCTTGATGAAGCCGTTGATGGGGTGGTTTACAGCGCCTTTGGTTTTGCTGGTCAAAAATGCTCCGCGTGCAGTCGGGTCATCGTGCTTGACGAAGTTTACGATAAGTTTGTTGATCGTTTGATTGAATCAACGAAGAGTCTCATTGTCGCGGAGGCGCAAGATCCACAATGCTATTACGGACCTGTGATTGATAAAGAAGCTCATCAACGGATTTTAAAAACGATTGAAGAGGCTAAACAAAATCACAAATTACTTTTCAGTGGCACCGCTCCTGCTGAAGGATATTTTGTACCCCCCACAATTTTTGAAGTGAAAGATTCAAAAGCTGACCTTGCTCAAGAGGAAGTTTTTGGTCCTGTGCTCGCAGTTCTTAGAGCAAAAGATTTAGATCAAGCCATCGAGATGGCTAATGGCACGGCTTACGCGCTCACCGGCGGAGTCTTCTCACGAAGCCCTCAGAATATTGAAAAGGTTCGAGAGGAGTTTGAATGTGGGAATCTCTACATCAACCGTGGAATCACCGGAGCCATGGTCGATCGTCATCCTTTCGGCGGATTTAAAATGTCAGGCATTGGTTCAAAAACTGGTGGCCCTGATTATTTGAAACAGTTCATGGAGCCAAAAGCGGTCACGGAAAATACCATGCGACGTGGTTTTGCACCGGTGGAAGAAACTTAGAAGAGGGCGGCCTTGCGTTGGCCAGCCTTCGCGTTTTCATGGACGGATAATCTTCGTGTAAGTCCTCACTGCTGAACGGAAGGACTCAACGGCGAAATCCATTTTTTCCAAAGAAGGCCACTCATAAGACCAAAAATCATACCTCCGATATGCGCAGTATAAGCCACGCCACTTCCGAGCTCTGAGGCGGTGCCAAAATACGAAGCGATATCGGTCACAAAAAACAGTGGAAAAATCATCCAGGTTGGTAACCAGAGATGACCAAAAAAACCGCGAACTGGGGATAAAAAATAAAAAAATCGAACTCGTTTTTTTCGTTCGTAAACAGCATAAAAAGCCATAATTCCGCTCAAAGAGCCACTCGCCCCAATCATCGGTGCTAAGGTCGGTTCTCCTAAACTAGTAAAGCCCAGAACTCCTGCAAGCCCACTCAGGAGATAAATGAGAATCAGTGAAAAACCACCAATCTGCATTTCCACCGCGCCCGCAAAAATCAACAACATGACCATATTCCCAAACAAGTGGAGCCAACCTGCGTGCATGAACTGGTAAGTGATCCAAGTCAGCGGCGCTTTTCGATTCCAATTCAAACCAAAAACCTGCGAGGGCCTTAGATCCAACTGATTTCTAAAACGAACCAAGTCTTCTTTCCAACGCTGAATAGCCACTTGATCACCTTTAAATTCACGCTGATCAGCCTCAGAAATAAATTTCACATCATGTAAGGCGCGCATACCAAAAGAAAATAACTGTGATTTTTTTGGAAGATCTTCTCCTCCTTGAAATTGATAATATAACTTTGCAGTTAATTCGAATTTTTTTTGATCGGAAAAAAATTCCGCACTGTGATGTTGTGACGGATCATAGCTGAGCAAAAAAATAAAAAAATTCAAAAAAATTAGTGTCCAGGTGAGTGGAATAGCCTCGGCTCTTAAAAAACCTTTGAGCCAAGGAAAAATCATGGTTCAGTCTCGCTGGCAGGAATTCGATTGGAAGTATTTTTTAATTGCGGTTTTATTTTTTGAAGTTCTATAGCTAGTGCTGCGTAATTTTTCTTCTCTGCTAAGTGAGAAATTTTTTGCATCAACGACTGCCAGACCCAATCATGCTTTTCTGTGCCACGAAGTAGTTCTAATAATTTAAGGGAGTCTTCCACGTTTTTTGATTTATCAAGCAGTACCATCTGAGCCCGTCTTTGCACCAGTCGACTGACGTTAGCCTCTGAATCAAAACTCAATTGGCGAAGACTGGCCAATCGACGTTCTGAACTCCATTCCGACTCTGAGGACAAAGCCAACACCAAGTTTTTTAAGGACTCATTACCTTCCAAAATTTTTTGAAATGAAATCAGTGACAAATCATGGGAATTCTTGCACTCAGCTTCCATCACTAGTCCAATCAACGACTCCGTTGTGGCTGTTGTGTAAGAAGTTTCTTTTAAGTTTTCTTTCAAATCATTGCAGGCCTTATAATTTTTATTCTCACAACGGTCATTCACATTTTCCAAACAAAGCCATGAGGCTAAATCCGCTTGATCTTGTTCAGCCATAAACTTCCAAGTGTTCATATAAGCGCCTGCAGCTTCTTCTTTTCTACCAAGCATCCATAAATATTTGACGGTTTGTTTTTGAGTGTACTTTTCAAACCCCGCCGAGCTTGCACTTAACTTTGTAACACTTTTCAACGCTGAGGAAAAATCACCACGATTCGTAAATTCTCTAATTTGCATAATTTGCCCAGTAAGACTGCTTGCAGCTTTGAGGATTTCGTTTCGATTCTGAGTTTGTAGAGCTTGAGCCAATCGACAAGCTTCGCTGGTGCGGTCGGAAATACATACTTTTCCAAGATACTCATTCGATTTTTCTTGATCGAATTGATAAAAAATACTTTTTGCAAAATAACCCCAAGCTAGTTGATTTTTTTCTCCCGTCCATAACGAAAAATCAGACTCACTCAAAAGGCAATCTTCTTCGATTTCCCCAGCAAGGAATTGAGCAATCGCTAGATCTAGCCGAGTTTGATCTTTTTCCACATGTGTTGAAATGGCCGAACAAAGAAATTCATTTTCCTCTAATTCCATTTTCTTAAACTCACCCTGGGTGGCCATCCGATAAATTTGCCCAATAAAAACAGTGCCCCACAAAAGGATGACGGTAGAAAACATCAGCAGAAGATTTCTCACAAAATGAGCTTCCAGGGGATGGGGCCCTTGATCACCTTGAATTTTCAGAGTGACAACCATTGTTTCAGCCGCTCGATCATGCAAAGGACGACGCTGTTTTTGGCTGAGAATTTCAAAGAAAGCTAAACCGAAAGCACAAAACTCCAAGATCCAAAGAATTGAGCGCAAAGTCGTTTGGACAAAAGTGAGTTTTTTTTCATTGATTGAAAGGACTTTGAGTTTAAAAAAATATTTACCTGGGGTCGCACCCCAGCGCCACAAACAATAAGCTTGGGTAAAAAGCGTTAAGGCAGCAATTCCAAAAACACCCAAACCTAATAAGACAGAAAATTCTAAACTCCCGGGATCTGTGTAATACCGGAGTTCGATTTTTTGAAAAATACGACTGAGAATGAGCGTAAACAGCGGCGAAAACAAGGCCACATCAAAACAAAAGGCCAAAACGCGATCGCTCACAGGGGCAATGCGAAATGACGCCGTAGAGTCGGACACCGCGGAGTCTTTAGAATATTGAGATAAATCCTGAAATACCATTCAGGTATTGATCGGACTTTTCTATAAAAAAATAGAGAAAAAAACGGAGCTAAAAATTGGCTACTGACTGTCCTGGACTTTCAGCGAAAGCAAATGCCCAGCGCTGTCATATTGAAAGGCCGCTCGACCAACGACTTGCCCAGTATTATTAAATAATTTGAAGGTTTCATCGCGAGTGGATTTTGAATCAACTTCGGCTTTTTCAAAATGCACAGCAAAGAGCTCTTTATTTTCTAACAAAAAGCCCTGAGAATCTCTGACCATCACAGGACGATCTGTAATGTCTGAGGAATCGACGTACTCCACTTCGGAAATATGATCAGATTTCCCTTCGATACGATACTTTCCTGCCAGCTGCCCATAGCGGAATTGATCTTCCTTCGAAGGTCGTTGCCCAATAGCTGCGGGACGACGTTCATAATCACTCATTTTTTTTGCCCAATCATGCTCTGTTTGAACATCTTCAATGAGATTAAAAGGCTGCGCACTGGCGATCGCACGATTTAACTGTGACAACTTTTCACCAGCCAACACATATTGAGGCCTTTGATCTGAACGCAACCGTTCATTCAGCGTGATGGCCATCACAGCCACTGAAAGTAGCGAGAGCGCTAAAGCCAAGCGTCTGGCCTCGCGACGTTGAAGTGCTGTCACTTTGTTCGACGTTTTTGATGGAAAAGAAATCAATTTACCCATATCTCTCACCTCTCCATTCTGGAGATGCGAAGTGCATGCCGACCTCTCCGCAAATCCTTTTGCAGATTGGCGTACACACATTGCACACCTGACCGTCAGCACGACATGTCTCGATTTAATTGTCTCAATTTTAGAAGAGACCTTAAAGAAGTATTAGCGAAAGAATAAATATAAAGACCTAGGTCGTGAAAAAAAAACGCCGACCTTCGTCGACGTTTCCATTGAGCGTAATTGACCGAAACGATGTTCGATCCTGCCACTCGGATCGAACCTACTATGCCACTCTTTTTTTACGAGCTTGGGAGGGGTCGATATGAAATTGTTTTACTTTGCGATACAAAGTCGCACGGCCGATGCCAAGTGCTTTTGCGGCTTCCGTGAGATTTCCACGGTGCTGCACAATTGCTGCCTCGATGGCTTTACTTTCTAGTTCTTCCATCGTTACAGTTTTTGTTTCTGGATACGACGGAGTCGTTCCTGGAAACGGCAAAACGTTACTGCGATCAGTCCCGCCTAGTCCAACCGCTAAAGCTGGAGTTCCGGCAGAAAGCTGTGAGCGAAACTGTGGCTGCTCAAGTCCCTCGCGCCATTGATTTGAACTATATGAAGTGATAGTGATCCCCTGTGGGCCAAAATAGGCTTTGGCTTTCTCCACCACTTCTGCTTCGTCACTCACAACATAAACTGTTGTACGTGGCATGTTTAACCTCCCTCGATTTGATACATTGAGCGTTCCAACTCGACGCACATTTACCTATCGGCGATTCATTGTGGGAATTAACGGCCAAACGAAATATATTTTTTTCTCAAAATAAAACGCTAATAATTTGGACGAAAAGCTTGAAAGTGTCTCAGCCTGAGACAGTCTTCTGTCGAGTTTGTCTTATTTTTTAAGCACTCAAACAAATTTCATGAAGATTAACTCTTTGGACTTGAGATTTCTGACTATTGTTCATGAAAAAGTGACTGGCCGAAATGAGTTTAAAAAAGCAAAGCTCTTTTTATCAGGACGATTTTAACTCGGCTTCTTCACTTTTTTGAGAAAGATTCGATGGGACTTTGAAAATAAAACGAGCGTCCTTTAAGAGACGCTCGAAATAATTCAAAGGGAAAACCCTTTTATCTGTGAACTTTATTTATAAAAAATGATTATCTTCGACCAGATTTAATTTTGATCTGTAATTTGGAAATCAAATGCACGGCCATTTTTTCTTGGACTCGGCACATTTTCAACTCGTCTTTGCGATAAGATCGTTGGCTCGGAGTTAAAGTTCCAGTTTCCAGTTCCATTTCATAATCCAATTTACTGGAACGAATACTTTCCAATTCTTTGGTCTGCTGTTTGAAAAGTTTTGCCACGCCAGAAACAGGAGCCACTTCAATCCACTCTTCTTTTTGACGATACCAACTCACCATACGCAAAAAGCGCGCTTTGTTTTTTGCTAAAGTGAACCGTGGATACTGAGCCTCTTCAAGATCTAAAATGTTTTCGATTTCATCAAGACTAATTGAGTCTTCGACTTCTTCGAGTTGACCCGCGGCGGCTAATTTTTCCAGTGCGGCGATATCGGCATTTTGCTCTTCCAAGGCTTTCCGCTGATCTTCGTCCTCATCCAAATCAGAATCTGAGTCGAGCTCAACTTCTTTCTTGGTCGGCTGAAATCCCATGCCTGCTACACCTGCTGCTCCACCAGTTGTATTCATACCCTCAGTGTCGTTGTGAATCACGAAGACCCCCTTATTTTTTCCGTGTAAATTCGTTCCTTCGAAGGGACATCACCCCAGTGCGCGTATTTAATTTGTCCCTTGAAGGAGATCCCTTATATCTCAAAAAGGTATTTTACACAATAGGTCAAATGACTAAAATGCGCACAGCTTTTGAAAAAAAGACAATTGAATCTAATTGCTCGAAATCACGTGATCAAAATCAACGAGAGTCCTTGAGAATTATCTTGATTGGCAAATCATTTCAACAAAAGAGGCGATTTCGCTTCCAACTGATTTTGTTGAAATAAAAACATTGTTTGGAATTTGCTTGAGCGCACGAAGGCAAAATTGAGGTTCTGAAAAAGCAGCTCCACCAACACAGGTGACCACATTTAATTTTTGTATCAGACGAATATCTTGTAAAAAACGACGCGGATCCACATAAGACAGCAGCAAAATATTTGGCTTTACAGCTCCTAGTAATTCCACAAACTCTTCACAAGGCAATTCGGAACTAAAATAATTCACAGGATAGCCACGAAATTTAAGGTGTGCACTCACAAGGAGCAAATTTCCATCGTATTTCTCATTAACCATGGTGGCCGCTAAAATTTTATGCGGCTGAGCTATTGGTAAATCCAAGCAGAGAAAACTCATCATTCTCATTCGTAAAAAGGAAAAAGCAAAAGTTTCCTGAGCCAAAGAAATCTTTTCAGCTTTCCATTCTTTTTCAATTTTACCTAGAACCACCTCAATCACCCGGTCAAAAAATTTATCAGGACTTAGTTTGGAATTGAGAATCGTGTAATGCCCCAACGCCTGAATCGAATTGAAATTCACTAGATTTTCATAAAGAAGCTGAACCCGATAATCGACGTCATCAATCAAATATGTGGAGGCTGATTTCTGAAGAAATTTTATGCCTTGTTCATCTTTGGCCTGAGTGACTTGAGTGGATTGAGTTTTCTGACTCCCTTTTTCCTGTATCTCTTTGTAAAACTCACCGATTTGGGAAAGATTATGACCGCTCGAAAGCCACTCTTTCACTTGTTTTAAAAACTCAACATCTTCACTCTTGTAAAAACGATGGCCAGAACCTGCTCGCTCAGGACGCGGAAATCCATAACGTTTTTCCCAATTTCGAAGGGTTACTGCAGGCAAACCCGTTAGCATACCTACTTTTTCGATAGTGAATTTCATAAACAGATCAATAAACTGAGAGAGCAGGCTTCTTCAAGTTTTATCTTCAGGGAATATCCTAAACTCACTCTTTAATACAAAAATCTGTAGAAATTTCATTAAGTTGGGTCCCATCGCCAGGTAGAACCTCTGCCAAAAATTGACCCGTTTTTTCAATGGCCTGAATCATTCCATTAACTAATTCATTCTGCTTCATATGAGTCGAAATCAATTCAGAAACTGAATCCCAACGCTCCTGCGGGATTTTTTTTGCCAAGAACTCATCACAGAGCACCACGACTCGTCGTTCAAGCAAAGACACAAAAATGAGTACGGCGCCATGACTTTTTGTTTGATCAAAATGATTTCGATAAAATTCAAGCTCTGCCCGAGTGTGAACTTCGTGATTCAACAGACTTCCAGGGATCACCAATCTTTGGATGAATTCCCATCGCGCTAATAACAAGGATAACGTCAGAGAAACAAGAGCCGAACAAAAAGAAAATAGAAAAAAACTAATTTCATATTCTTCAATGATTGGCTTGGTTCCAATCAATAAAACCAAAACAAAGAATAACAAAAACAGAGTTGGAGAAACATTGGAAAGATTCGCCGATCGATGCACAACCATCGGTACAATATCCCCTCGAGTTTTCCTCTCCGCAGCTTTGACCGCCGCTAAAATTTTTTGAGTGCCCTCATGAGAAAAATATTTTTTCGCCCATGAAGAATCCGCTGCTTGAGAATTACCAACTGTCACTGGAGCCTCCTCCACTGAATCCACCACCGCCGCCAGACCAACCGCCACCACCGCTACCGCCGCCCCAACCTCCTCCACCAAATCCACCACCGATGAATCCAAGGAACCGACCAAAGATAACGATCACGATCAAGGCGATCAAAATTAAAATTTGTGCCCAGCTGGGCAATTGCTCTTGCTTCGATTCTGCTGAGGGTTGCTGGGAATAACCTTCAATGGAAAATTCAGGATCCGCTCTTTTTAAAATTTGCACCGTGCCCGCAAGAATACCATCAGCATAAAGACCCTTTTTAAAGTAGGGGCGCGCGATGTCAGCTAGAATTCTTTTGGCAACAACATCTGGAAGATCACCCTCAAGCCCCTGCCCTACTTCAATGCGGGCTTTGCGTTCAGCAGGAACAACAAGAAATAACACGCCATTGTCTTTACCCTTTTTTCCTAATTTCCACTTATCTACAATTTTAATTGTGGCCTGCTCGATGGGCTCGCCATCAAGACTTGGTAGAGTCAAAATCGTGAGTTGAATTTTTTCTCGCGCATTGGCTTCTCTCAGCAGGTGATCTAAAAACTGAGCCGCCCGGCCACCAATGACTCCGGCCTCATCCATCACCGGAGCCGTGAGCTCCGGAATGTTTAAAGCGGACACCTCCGACGGCAACCATGCCGTGAAGATCAGCGCCAAAAATGAAAAGTTCAAAAATAAGTTCATCGTCAATTAAAACTTCACGTCAGGAGCTTTTTCCGCCTTGGTCTTTTCTGTCGCCTCGAGATCCCATTGAGGCATCTTTTCATAATGATAAAAAACAGAATTAGTCCAACTTGTCGGAGGAACTGTCACTTGATTGTTAAATTCATTGATCGCTTGAATGAATCTCTGACGAGCGACAGTGATTCGATTTTCCGTTCCTTCAAGCTGAGCCTGCAAATCTCTGAAGTTAGCATCGGCTTTAAGATTGGGATAATTCTCAGTCAAAACCATTAACTTCCCCAGCGCCGTACTCAACTGCCCTTGGGCTTGCTGATACTCTTTCAATTTTTCAGGAGAGACCTTCGACGGATCAATATTGATTGCAGTCGCTTTTGAGCGAGCCTCGATAACGCCCTCTAAAGTTTCTTTTTCATGAGTCGCATAACCCTTCACAGTGTTCACTAAATTAGGAATCAAATCCATCCGACGCTTGTATTGATTTGTCACCTCTGCCAACGCCGCCTCTGTCGCATTCTTTGTTTGAGGAATGGATTGCACTCCACAGGCACTCACCAAAAGAGTCGAAACACTCAAGGCGACAATCGCCAAAAGCTTAACAATTTTTTCGCTCACTATTTTCCCACGAACAGTTCTTCCAATAACAATTTTATTCATGAACAAAATCCTTTCAGCTATTTTATCAGCTAGCTTATTTTTCAAAAACCTGAGAAATTTACCTGCAATGAAAAACTCCATGCAAAGACTACCACTCGCCATTGAATTTGGGGAAGATCTTATTATTGTCAATAAGCCGGCGGGCTTTTCGACTCATGCCGTGGCTCCTGGCCGACCTGGGCTGGCTGAGCTCCTTGAAAAAGAATTTTTGGCACAGGGCAAAAATATTAAATTACATTTGGTTCACCGCCTAGATAAAAACACGACGGGAGTGCTTCTTTTTGCCACCAACCAAAAAAGAGCCCAAGAACTCTTTGAAGCCTTTAAGCAAAATAAGGTCAAAAAACGCTATGTTTTATTAACATCGGCTTATCCTGATTTCACTGAAATCATTATTCATTCAAAAATTGAAATGCATGATAAAGAGCTAGTTAATACACCTTGCTCTCCAGCCGAGGCCAATGCGGAAACTCACTTTAAATTAGTTAAACTCAATGCCCTTTTTCAGCAATGGGAGGCCTTTCCTAAAACCGGAAAGACTCATCAAATTCGTCTTCATGCCGCTCAAGCCGGAATTCCAATTTTGGGCGATTCACTTTATGGAAATAAAGACGACTTCTATCCCCATTTGTGTCTTCACGCACAGTCTTTAGAAATTCCTGGAATTGGGTCATGGCAAAGATTTCACCCGATATTTTTTGAACGTATGGGTTTAATTCGAGATAAAAAGTTGGCGGCCATTTTATCCGCCTTTGATCGTCGGCAACGCCTCTATGAATTTTTAACTCAACCTGATGTGTGTTTGCGTCTGGCTCACCTTGATCAAAAAGATTTCCGCATAGATCTTTTTGGTTCGATGATTTGGGTTTACTGGTATGCTGACGAAGACCCCTCTTCTCAGGATTTAGAAAGATTTGAGTTTTTGCAAAGTTTAACCCGTCGAAAAGTGTTGATTCAAAAAATGCAAAACCGTGGACAAGATCCCTTGAGTCAAAAACAATGGAGTTTTGAAAATATCCCGGAAACTTGGGTTGCTAAGGAAAATCAATTGCATTTTGAATTTCGGCGAAATCAGGGCCTATCCCCCGGGCTCTTCCTTGATCAAAGAGAAAACCGTTTTTGGCTCAGCCAAAATTGCGCGAGCAAAAGAGTGCTTAATTTATTTTCCTACACTTGTGGTTTCAGTGTCGCGGCCGCCGCTGGTGGCGCTCGCGAAGTGGTTTCTGTGGATCTCAGTAAGGTATTTCTATCTTGGGGCCAACGAAATTTGGAACTAAACAGTGAATCACTTAACAGCCAAGAAGAATCTAAAGCTCTCTTTTTCAGTCAAGACTCCGAAGAGTTTCTCCAACAAACACTGAAAAGAAAAAAAAGTTTTGACGTGATCATTCTTGATCCTCCCTCCTTTTCTCGCAGCGGGAAAAAAATTTGGAAATTCGAAAAAGATTTTCCAAAACTTTTAAAATTATGTTTTGATTGCTTAGCTCCCGGTGGAATGATTCTTTGTAGTTCGAATTTTGAGAAATGGGATTTTAATACTTTTCGTTCTCAAATTGAAAAAACCTTAGGAAGGGAATTAAAAAGCATCAGAGCTCCCGACCTTCGACCTCTCGATTTTGAAACTCCTAGCGAAATTTCTTTGATGAAAGCTTTAATTTTAGAAAAAATGGACAATGAGAGATGTAAGCCCGCGCCAGGGCCTATAAAGACTTCTGAAAACTAACTAAAGCGACTTCGAATACTTCCCAGGCGCATATCCCTGCTGTCGGGCACGTAGTAAACCCTTAAAATCTTTATTGGAATTAGCCCTCGAGGCAAAAGGGAATATAGAAATTCCTCCGCGAGGAGTGAACTCCCCGATCACTTCAATGTATTTGGGTTTCATCAAAGTAAATAAATCGTCACAAATGGTTTGAATACAATCTTCATGAAAATCACCATGATTGCGAAAACTAAAAAGATACAGTTTAAGAGACTTACTTTCGACCATTTTTTGATCGGCGATATAATTAATAAAAATTTTTGCAAAATCAGGCTGTCCTGTTTTTGGGCAAAGGGAAGTGAACTCAGGGCAAATCAAACTCGTCCATGCGATGGCTTTGGGATTTTTATTGCCGAAGGCTTCTAAAACTTGTGGTGCATAAGTCGTTGGATAGTCTGTTTTGATACTTCCCAGCTGAAATTTTTTTAACTCTGTGGAGCGACTGGATTTATTTTTTGCCATTTTGAGCCTCCTCAATTTGACCCCGCTGAACCATCTCAAATAAAACATCTTCTGCCGACGGCTGAGTCCTTAAATAATAATGTGCTTTTAAAATCATTTTTTCTTTTTCTGAAAGATCTCCGTGTCGTCCTTGGCGTTGCATTCGATCTGCGTAGATTTGATAAAAGCTCAAGGCCCCTGCGACAGAAATATTATAACTCTGAACAAAGCCCACCATGGGTAAAATCACTCGATGAGTCGCCGCCGCAAGCATTTCAGGAGACACTCCATCTTTTTCATTTCCCAAAACCAAGGCCGAGGGTTGAGTGAAATCAATTTCACCAATGGGCTTTGAGGTTGAATCCAAATGGGTCACAATGATTTGAACACCTTCGCTTTTTAATTGCGCTAAGCACTCTGGGGTTGATTTGTATTTTTTAAGTTCAATCCATTTGTCCGCGCCGGCGGTGGTCCGCTGCGATTCCTTAAATTTCTCACCACTTTCAATCAGATGAACGCGAGTCAACCCCAAGGCTTCCGCCGACCTCATCACCGCACTGGCGTTCCCACGGTCATATATATTTTCCAGCACTACAGAAACATTGAAAGTCCGTCCTTCTAGAACTTGATCGATCTTCTGACGACGCTCAGCTGTCAAAAGCGGCAGCAGCTTTTCGACAACGTTCTCCGCAGAGATTTGTGCATTTTTTATTTGGAGCCAGTCTTCAAATGGAAACATGAAACTCTATTTCTATAAATGTTTCGATAAATCACGAGTGATATTTTTTTGATGAGCCTCAATCGTACCGCCACCAATTTCCAAAAGCTTAGCGTCCCGCCAAAGCCTTTCCACAACGTACTCTCCGACATAGCCATAGCCACCCAAAACTTGGATGGCACGGTCTGCAACATTTTTTCCCATGGTCGTAGCGACGAGCTTAACTCCGTCGGAATCCACTCGCTGACCTTCTTTTGTTAGGTCCATTTTTCGGGCCGTATCATAAACATAGCAAGCGGCCGCTTTGTATTCAGCATAAGAGTCGGCGATGTATTTTTGAATTTGGCCAAAATGATTAAGGGGTTTACCAAAAGCCTCTCGCTCTTTGGCGTACCTGATCATGACGTCCAGCGAACGCTTGGCAATTCCTAAGCTCATCGCCGCTAAAGTCACTCGTTCAATTTCTAAATTGCGCATCATATGAAGCATTGAATCGCCTTCATGACCAATCAAGTTAGTTTTTGGAATTTTGCAATTATCAAAAACTAATTCTGCTGTGTTAGAAGCTCTCATTCCGGACTTATCGCGAATTTTTTGTCCAACACTATAGCCAACGAAATCCTTTTCCACCACGAAGGAGGAAATTTGTGGTCGCCCGTTTTTTTCTCCGGTGATGGCGTACACGAGCACAAAATCGGCTGGAGTACCACTTTCATCGATGGTTCCGTTAGTGATCCACATTTTTCGACCATTCAAGATATAATGGTCACCCGTTGCCACCGCTGTCGCCTTCATCCCCATGACATCGGTACCCACATGGGGCTCGCTCATTGCCATACAGCCGACCCACTCGCCAGAGCAAAGTTTTGGTAGCATAGATTTTTTCTGAACTTCACTGGCATTGAAAGCAAAATTATTTACCGCAAGCATCGCATGGGCTAAATAAGCCAAACAGAAGCCAGGATCTGAGTAAGAAAGTTCTTCATGCACAATAACTGCCGCGAGGGCATCCATACCACTGCCAGAATACTCTTCAGGAACAGTGATTCCTAATAGCCCAAGCTCTCCTAATTTTCGAAAAAGTGGCAAATTGAAAAGTTCCTTACGATCATGGTGAAGCGCTTGAGGCTCAACCTCTGCTTTCACAAAATCTTTGATCGTTTGGCGAAGCATGGAATGTTCTTCTGTGGGGTTAAATAAATCAAATGTTCTTAAATCGACATTCGCTGACATCGCAAAGCCTCCTTAACAAAACGTTTAGGCTGTTAGCAGAGTTGGAATCTGCAATGATATTCGCTGGCTTGCCAGCATTAACGCAAAGCGCCCGTCTTAATATACCCTAATTTCTTACTATTTCTAAACTTCTTCAGACTCTTGAGGCAGCTCAATCACAAAGCGAGTATTAGAACAAGTTGGATCGTAGTAAAGCCTTCCACCGTGGGATTCAACAATCCCCTTGCTGATACTTAAACCCAAACCCGTTCCTTGGCCAAGCTCTTTGGTGGTAAAAAAAGGTTTCATGATTTTGTCGGCATAATCAGCAGGAATTCCACTCCCACTATCCGTCACAAAAATTCGAATAGAGTGTTCCCCTTTTTCTGCGGAAATTTCAATCCAAGGAGTTGGCAACTCATGAACCGCATCATAGGAATTATTGAGTAAATTCAAAAAAACTTGTGAAAGCTCAATCGCATTACAGGTGATATACAAATTTAAGTCTACATTGATGCGGATTTGTAATTGATTGCGCTGAAATCTCACTTGGCACAACTCGATCACCTCTGACAAAAGATCGCAAAGTTTTTGCTTTTTTCGGGGGACTAGTTCAGGTGTTCGACTAAAGGTCCTTAATCCGCTAATAATTTTTGAAATTCGTTCAACGGTAGAAATAATTTTTTCCGCTTCTTCAATGAGTTTTTCTTTACTCGCCCCTTTGGTCGCAAGCACGCTGATGATCTCAGCTCGCCCAAGAATACTCTGAAGAGGATTATTGATTTCATGAGCGATGCCACCAGCCATTTCTCCCAAAACAATCATCTGACTCGATCGAGTCATCTCAGAATTTTTCATTTGTAATTCGATCAAAGATTCCTGGAGATTACTAGTGAGATGTATAAAAAGGGCCACTAAAAGCAAGCCTCCAGATATTTGCAAAAACCAGGAAGGAAAAAAAACTGCAGCTGTGCCTGGATTAAAAAACAAATGCGGCGGAATTTGTCCTGATAAAATCCAAAAAACAAAGGCAAGAAAAGCTAAAAACTTTCGGACCTTTGGTCGTTCTGGAAAAACAGCCAACGGACAAAAAACCAAAACCAAATAAAAAAGTCCACTCCCAAGCGCTGGAGCGAGCAAATCATGAACGGAAAATACGACAATATTTCCAAAAAACCAGGCGACAAATTTACCTTCATCAAGATAACCAGATCGGAGTAAGCCGACTCCGCAAATTAAACCGATATTGGCAAACAACATAACCATAGCAAAAGCGACCAGATTTACGGACAAAGCAATAATAGTAAAAATAAGAACGAATAAAATTGAACCAAAAAGAATCAGATTGGCATTTCTTAGCGAAATTTTCCCCGCCGTAGTCAGGTAAGGAGTGACTCCGCCGTTAGCGATGTTTTCAAAAATTTGTCGAATTTTCTTCATTGTGCTTCTCATTAAGCACAGCCCATCACATTTCCACAATTCACGCAACGAAAACACCCTCCCGCAAATTCCGTCGGAGCACCGCACTCACTGCATTTAAGAGAAAAATCTCTTTGCTTTTTTGGTACTGACAAGGACTGCAGAGGCTGATCCAGCTTTGAGCCATCACGATAAATGGCAATGGATTTAAGTCCAAAAGTCCAAGCCGCTTGATATATTTCTTTGATATTTTCGACCGTCGAAAATATTGGCATGTTGATTGTTTTGGAAATGGATCCACTGATATATGGCTGAATCGCTGCCATCATTTGCAGATGTGCTAGGGGGGAGATTTCCATCGCCGTTAAAAAAACTTTTTCATGTGCTGGATCTAATAATTGAGAGATTTGAAGCCGACCAGTCACTTCCACTTGTGTTTTTATGTCTAAAATTTGCTCTTCGGTATAACCCAAACGGCGAAGACCAATTTCAAAACTTTGACTCACCAGACGCAGGTTACCACCACCCGATAATTTTTTTTGTTTGATCAAAGAGAACTCCGGCTCAATTCCAGTTGTGTCAGAATCCATGACCAAGCCGATAGTGCCTGTGGGCGCCATCACAGAAACCTGTGCATTTCTTAAACCATTTTTTTTTGCCAAAGGTAATACTCTCAGCCAAAGAGCTTTTGCCGTTTCACTTATTTCTTTAGGTACTTGAGCGCAGGCGGAGATTGATCGCGCCGCTTTGGCATGCCTTTGCAGAACAGTCAGATGTGGTTTTTGATTCAAACGAAAACTGGCGTATGGCTTTTTCTGCAAAGCCAAAAGAGCACTGACCTCATAGGCTTGCGCTGTTAAAATTGAGGATAAACAAGAAGCCCAATTTCTTCCAGCCTCTGAATCATAGGCCACACCCATCTGCATGAGAAAGGCCCCAACTCCCGACAAACCAATTCCGAGCGGTCGGAAGTCATGAGTGTTACGAGCTATCTTTTCTGTCGGGTAACCAGCCAAATCGACCAAAATTTCTTGCGCTAAAAAAATCACCTTGATCGTGTGCAAATAACTTTCAAGATCGAAGGTCCCTGTGGGCGAAAAAAAACGAAGTAAATTCAGACTGGCAAGATTGCAGGCGGAATCATCCAAAAACATAAATTCAGAGCAAGGATTACTCGCACGAATGACACCAGAATTTTTACAGGTATGCCAACGCTGAATGGTATCGTCGAATTGAAGACCTGGATCCGCGCATTCCCAGGCCGAGGTGGCCATGGCCTCCCATAACTCATAGGCCTTCAGTTTTTTTAAAACTTTGCTTGAAGTTGGCGATCGTAAAGACCATTCCCCCTCCTGCGCCAGCGCTTTCATGAAGGAGTCTGAGACACGAACTGAATTATTTGAATTTTGACCAGAGACGGTTCGATAGGATTCATCCTCAATGCCCTCGCCATAACCCGCTTGAGCTAAAATCCGGGCTTTTTTCTCTTCGGTGGATTTCCAGCAAATAAATTCCAAAATTTCTGGATGATCAACGTCAAGGCAAACCATTTTGGCCGCGCGCCTCTTGGTGCCACCGGATTTTATCGAACCAGCCCCTCGATCTAAAACTTCAAGAAAGGAAATGAGCCCAGAGCTTTGGCCACCACCTTCGAGGGAATCATATTTACTACGAATTTTTGAAAAATTAGTTCCTGAACCTGAACCAAATTTAAATAAACGCGCCTCAGTTTTTGCTAATTCAAAAATACTTTCCAAATGATCTTCGACTCCTTGAATAAAGCAAGCCGAAATCTGAGGCCTGGAAAAAGCCTCGCCGATAGGGCGAGTTTTTTTTGCTTTTTCATCCCAAGCCCATTGTTCCGATTGAGAAGTGATTCCATAAGCCTCTTGCAAACCACAATTAAACCAAACCGGAGAATTAAAAAAGGCGCGTTGATCCAATAAAATAAAGGTGAGCTCACTCGCAAAAATTTCAGCTTGTTTTTTATTTTGAAAGTACCTTTGATTAAGTCCTGACTTTTTAATTGAACTCACCACTCGTTCAACCATTTGAAGCACAGAGTTTTCGTGTTTTTTCCGACCGACACCCGTTTTACGAAAATATTTTGCGGCCGCAATTTCGATGGCAAGAGAACTCCATTGTGCTGGCGCCTTCACTCTTTTCATGGAAAATACGACACCCCCTTGAGAATCATGAATCTCACAGTCCTGTGTTTTCCATTTAAAAAGTCGAGAAGCTTCCCGACCTTGCGTGAAGTGGGGTTTCAAATCCATCAGCGTCAAATCACACTCTTTCTAAAATTCTTCCGACAATTCATTTCTTTAGTATTTTCCACTGGTTTCACCTTTTTACTTTAAAACACATTTGTTGCAGGTACACGATTTTTTTGTTAGGTCCTGAGTCATGCAGAAGTCAATATATCTCGATTACAGTGCAACAACCCCTGTGGATGAAAAGGTTTTCACCGCCATGCAACCTTATTTTCTTGAAAGGTTTGGCAATAGCGCTAGCCAATTACATCCTTATGGTTGGGAAGCCGAGTCTGCCGTAGAAAAAGCCCGCAAACAAATCGCTTCCGCGCTAGAAATTCTTCCGAAGGAAATCTATTTTACGTCGGGCGCAACAGAAAGTAATAACTGGGCCATTCAAGGGCTCATTGAAGCCTGGCAAGAAGAAGCACCGCAAGCGTCCATTCACATCATTAGCTCGAATGCGGAACACAATTCCATCTTAAGAGTTTTGGAATATGCACAAAAGAACCGTCATGTCGAAGTGGATTTTCTACCCGTAGGAACTGATGGCCGAGTTTCAACAGAACAAGTGCTTCAAGCAATAAAACCTCACACCAAATTGATCTCCCTCATGTGGGCAAACAATGAATTGGGTTCGTTGAATCCTATACAGGAAATTTCAAAAATCACGAGAGAAAAAAAAATTTACTTCCATACCGATGCAACTCAAGCCATCGGGAAAATTCCTCTTAGCTTGAAGGAAACTCCAGTCGACTTGCTCTCCTTTTCGGCGCACAAGCTTTACGGTCCCAAAGGTGTTGGAGCGCTCTATTTGCGCAGCCAAAATCCCACTGTGCAAATTCGGCCGCTGCTTTATGGTGGCGGTCAGGAGCGCGGTTTGCGCTCTGGTACCTTGAATGTGCCAGGGATTGTTGGTTTTGGACAAGCGATGGATTTAGTAAAAAATCAAATTGTTGAGGAGTTTAAAAAAGCTCTGCAGCTGCGCCAAACTTTGTTGAAAATCTGGACTGAAGCAGAAATTAGATTTCGAGTGAACGGCGCTATCAACCACTCCGTTCCTCAAATTTTGAATATCACTTTTTTAGAACCCGAAGGCTCTTTTCAACTTCCTGGAATTTCCTTTAGCAAAGGCTCCGCCTGTCACAGCGAAAAACAGGAGTTGAGTCATGTTCTTCGCGCCATTGGCCTTCATTCGCTCGAAGCTGAAAAGACTCTTCGCTTTTCTTTCGGTCGAATGACGACCACAGAGGAGCTAAAGACGCTTTCCGAAATGTTATTTAGCAGATTTAAAAAAATAAAATAATTTCAGCACCTTAAGATGAAAACCAAACGATAACTGCATAGACTTTTTTATCAACCTTCTGTTATCATTCTTTCTGAACTTATAAAAATTTAGGTTCTGGAGGTTTCCTTTGATTCAAGTTTCAAGTTTGGCAGCGAAGAAAATTAAAAATCTCAAAGAGGAAGAATCTCGAAACGAGAGCGATTTTTTACGAGTGGAAGTGAGAAAAGGTGGCTGTGCTGGGCTGTCTTATAAAATGAATTTTGATTCCGAATTTCGCACAGGAGACAAAAGCTTCGAATGCGCAGGCCAAAAAGTGGTCGTTGATCCAGAAAGCTTTATGTATTTAATCGGCATGACTTTGGATTTCGAAGGTGGTTTGAACGGCAAGGGTTTTATCTTCAGCAATCCCAACGCTACCAAATCTTGTAGTTGCGGTACTAGCTTCAATGTAAAAATTTAGCTTAATAATTGAAGAGGGACTTCAGTTCGTCGTCTTTGCAAACTTTTTGATCGCTTCGTCGATGACGATTTCTCTTTCGATACGGTAGAGCATGATTTTTTCCTCCAAGCCATCGGAGCTTAAAGTTTCAACATCAGAAAAAAAATCTTTTTGTTTCTCAATTTTTTTACGAATAGTGACTCGCACACTGGGTTTGGAATCCACTCGGCCCTTCACCATATTCACCGCAAGTTTGTAGCGATACCCTGCTGCAGGAGAACCAGGATTCAACGGCGAGACAAATCCATCAATCCCTTTGATCCACTCAGTTTCTAAAATTCCATTATCCATATTATTCACAGCGATGGGATACTTCACGCTCAATTGAGCCGCCCGCCACACCAATTCAAAAGGACTATAAAGTACTTTAGTATAATAAGATTGACCATCTTTATCAAAGCCCTGCTCAGAGCGAACAAGCTTTTGTTGGGGAGTGCTACAGCCCACCCCAACAAAAAAAATCATCAACAACCAAAATTTAGAAATCGATCGATGTGTTTGTAACATGAGTTACATTTTGCATTAAACTTGGACCAAGATCAACATTCGCCTGTTGCGCTCCCGCAACAAGAGCCACTGACCAACGCATATTTCCCGTACTAATTGCAGGGTCTCCAGGCCAGAGAGGAATCTCAATGGTGTCGACCCAGTCAGAAGCATAAACTTCCCACACTTGCGTGGGAGTTTCCAATAAAGAACCGTCTTTCAAAGTTTCACGTTTGAGCGTCTGCAAAGATCCATAAGTCGCCAACGCCTTCAGAGGCCCTGGAACTTGGATCTTTTGAATTTGTACAGTCGTGTTTGACATCAACCGAGGATTCTCCAACAAAGGCAGATGCTGCGGAGTCGCTCCACTCGTGAATGGCAACATCACCGCACTCAAGCGATCTTCTCCGGGGCCTGACTGCATTTCACTTTGTTTCTTAAGTAAACTCAAAAGTTGAACATCATTTCCCGACTGAACACCGAGGGCATTTTGAGCATTAGGAGTTAAAACCTTCACGTCCGTTAGAACGAGATCTCCCTTATTATTCGTCAAAGCCACACCCAAGAGTAATTCACCACTTCCCACGGCTGCGCTTGAAAAAGAACGACTCTCATTAATTGAAAACTGATTCGCCGGAATGTCAGAAGTTGTTGATGGGGCAACGAGGCTCGCGTCCGTTACTCCCCCTGATAAAATTTGCATATCGTTAGAGATTAAATAAAAAGGCGTGCCCCCTCGAATTTTATCCACCACTTTTTTAAATGGAAATTTTCCGCTCAAAGCCAAAACTCGTTTTGGCCCAGAGGTCTCAAAGTAATTACGATAAATGGGTTTATTCAAAGTGAATGGCAACACGTAGGACTGCTTCTGTTTAGGCAAGGTCAAATTACTTGGCACACTCATCGTTTGACCAAGAACTGAAATTTCATCCTTTTGCGGACTTAAAAACATTCCGAGATTGAAGTGAAGAATGTCATTTCTTTGCAACACTGGAACAATCAATGAAAAATAAGCATTTCCATCTCCACCCACGATATTGACTCCAGGAGTTTGCCCTGTGAGCTCAAAGTTCCCATGTGCTCCATCCTTACGCAAAACAAATGGCTGACCGCCTGACGACTGAGCCAAATAAGTGGCCCTCACGAATCCTGGCGCTGAAATCGTCACCGCCTGAGGAGCAATCCAGCCCTCTGGAACTGGAAACTGACCATTTTGGTCTGTGGTTAAAAAATTTCCTTTGAAAGGAGTATCAACGGCAGTGCCGATTAAAATTTGGGCATTAGCGATCGCTTGCCCGTCCTCACTGAGCACTCTTTGTAACGAGCGGAACTCAGCACCCATCTTCGCAGAAGGAAGAAGTTTCCCGGTTTTTGGGTCGTTTGGATCGTTATTGGAACAGCTTGTTAAAACCATCAGGGTCAACAACCCTGTAAATGCTAATGATAGATAAGAAAAAAATTTCATACACATCCTCCTAATTCAGCCAAGCAGGTCTTCCATGGGCTGCTTGTCTGATCTATTCCAGTCAGTGGTGAAAAAATTGTCAATGGAATTGGCCTGCGCCATGAAAATGTGAATATAAGTCTGTAGGACCATTGACAGATCCTGTGTCCACGCATTAAATCTTCTTCGCTTGGTTTTATAAAAGATGAAACAAGTCACGGTGGTGGGGTAGCTCAGCTGGTTAGAGCATCAGAATCATAATCTGAGGGTCGGCGGTTCAAGTCCGCCTCTCACTACCAAATTTTCTAAAAAGATCAACAATATCAAGAGGTTACGAAATAAAAGGTTACCCAAAATGGGTAACCTGGGTAACCCATTTTCTAAAGTCATTTAGAGAGTGGGCCGATGAGAGGCATACGCTGTGAAAGGCAAGTATGCAGAAGAAGAAAAATTCAGTCGTCGATACGAAAGATCCAAAAGGATATTTCATTGTGAGACCTCACTACACTCGAGAGGAAAACGATGGATTCAAACTCTATTTGGAGTATCGAGTTGATGGAGAGAAAGTCACAAAATATATTCCTAGAAAACTTTGGATGAACTACGGTTTTCAACCAGGCGTTTCAGTCCAGAAAGCCAAAGAACTCGCTTCGCAGTTGAACAAAGAGCGCCATGATCTGCGCAAAGAAATTAACTCTGCAAAACGATTCGAGGAACTTTCACGCGACGAAAGATTTTTTCCACAGGAAATGGCCCAGGTATTTTGGAATGAATATATTGGCGACAATCGCGGCTCAGACGATCACAAAAAGAAACTACACTCTCAATTCTTGACGATTCAGTCGATTGTGAAAGAATTAAAAGTCTACCCTGACAAATACAAAAGCGTGGAACGTAAATTCATCACTCTGTTTATCAAGAATCAATACTCCGTCAATTACAGCAAAGTTTTGATTAAAATGGTGAACCTTTGGGGTGATTGGTACAGCAAGCAGTTTCAAAAAAGGTATGAGCCAATTCGACTTACCTCCAACTTCGACAAAGCGGCGATCGCGAAAGCCCAGTCCAAGAAAACAGGCACTGACTCTGTTCGCGGTGTACGAATGGAATCGAAGCCCTTAACTCCTGAGCTACAAAAAAAGAACAAAGACAGATTTACTGAGGAAGAAAATAATTGGATGTACATTTCAATTTGGCTGGGACTTCGCCCCGCTGAAATTGACTCTTTGAAAGATCCTGCTACCTGGCAGCTTGAGGAAGTTGAGTCCATTCCTGTGCTTTGTGTATACCAATCGAAACTAATTACGCTCCCTGAAGAAAAAAGATGGAAGAAAATTCCCTGCTTTACCGAGCAACAGAAGGCTGTGCTATCCATAATTGAAGGCGGCAACTTCAAGAAACCAATTTACCAAAAGATGCGACAAATTTATAAAGGCGTGATTACTCACTATGGCGGACGAAAAGGCTTTATTTCGCTCATGAGAGACCTTGGGCAGGACTATGTCGATATTAGTGCCTGGCTTGGACATCAATCGACTGAGACGACTTACAGGCATTATACGGACAAGCAAGAAGTAAGATGGACAAGGCAGCCGAGCAAAGCAAGTTAGCCTATGTGTTGAGGACGGATGAAATTTTTCTGGATAAATTTTCCGATATTAGAGAAAAATAACACCCTTCAAAATATGAATTATCGATTGATTTAAGAGAAAGTTTTTTCAAAAGAAGAAGTAAACTTAGTTCAGCTTCAACGTTTTTTCGAATTTCGTCGTACTCTTGTTTTGTTACTTTAAGATGGGCAACATAGTATTCCATACACAGCACAATTTAAGTTAATTACGCCTTAACTTGTTTAGGCCAAAATGCGATTTGCTAATGGTTCGCATAATGGTGATTTTGAGAACGTTAGTCTTCAAATAACTCTAGGTCCTCGTAGAACTCCCGAAATTCAAGACCCACGCTCGACTCGATGGACTTCAAAAACTCGGGATCTTTGCAGGTTTTTGCAAGCTGATTGAAGCGCTCCCGCATCCAGGTAAATTTTATTCTTTCACCGGGGTCCCGCTTTTTAAGGCCTTTTTTGATAATTGCCTGAATCATTTTTATGAAGTCTGGAAATTGAAGTTCGGGATCATCAAGTTCACCTTGAGATTTGAAAAAGTAATCCACATAATAAAATCCGTCGGTGTCCTTGTTTACCAGAGCCTCGATGTGCTCTCGTTCTCTTTCTGATGTGTGTCCATCCACAGCAAATTTGGCCCCAATTTTAATAATCTCTTCATCTAAAATGACTCTTGGATATACTGCCGCTCTTGATTCGCGAAGATAGGCTTCAACAAGGCCAGGTCCGAATATTAAGTCTTCAGTGTGGCAAATCTGTCCCTTTACCAGAGCGCCCCTGAAAATAGCCCCCCTAGAGATGAAATTCATATGTAAATGGACGATATCCAAAAGTGTATAAAACACTTCACTTTCTTCGTGGTATTTGAAAGAGACCACAATGCAGTCCGAAAATCTGGTGATTATTTTCGATTTTTGAATCTCAGGATGGTCTCGAAAAATTTCGTCAGGTAATTTTAGAAGACTTGCAACTTCCTTAACCTTCTTTGGGATCGCGTTTCCATCTTTGTCGACGGTTGAATCAATTAATTCTTTAAATCCTAAGATGTCGATAAAAAGAATTATTCTTTCTTCATATTCCATAATGGTTCCTCTGCTAAATTGCTTTGAGAGCTATCTCACGTTCACGCCAGTCAGGCATCATGAGCTCAACGAGCTTATAGAACTTCCGATCGTGCGACGCATGGACAAGATGGCATATCGAAGCTTATCGAGCCACTTCTTGCAGTTGCTTTGCAAACAGATATGTCGATTTTTAGCGACCAGTTCAGTCGCCGCGCTTTTGCCCGTAACTTTCTTGTTTTCTTTGACGAGCTTCAAGGAAGTGACAATGCGGATGTGAACGTTATGAAGCAGATCATCACGGCCCCTGTCGTCGAGTGGCGGGCTATGCGGTCAGAGCGAGTTATGTCTGCACCTCAAAATGCAACTTTCATTGGATGCAGCAATGATCCTGTCCGCGATCGAATCAAGGATCCAACTTCGTCTCGCCGATTTTGGCAGATTAACTGTGCTGACCAGATCAACTGGCAGGCAATCAATAGCATCGACTACTTGGCCCTATGGCGCTCGGTTGACGAAAAGGCACCATCTCCAATCCTTGCTCATCTGAACGAGGTTAGGAAAATCCAAGAGTCTGAAATACGAGTGAAAGACATAGTAGAGCAATGGACAGAGGAAGTTTGTGAGGTGGTGAGCTTTGATGAGTCAGCTCTGACGACTTCGGAACTCTATGAATCATTTAAAGAGTTCTGTCTTTGGCAGAACCAAAAGTCATTCCCACAATTCCAGAAGTTCGCCCGGGACATCAAACGAATCCTTGAGGTATCTGGACAAGGGCCCGCATCCAAAAAGACCAATAGAGGTACAACCTGGAGCATTAGAATCAAAGCTCGCGAAGCAGTGTCAGTGAATGAGAGCAGTGACGGCCAACTCGAGTTTGACTTCAAGGCTGCTTAGTTTTGCGAGCTCTACATAAAGCCGCTGTATCAAAAAAAATGGCATAGGGCTTTCCCGAATTCTTATTTTGAAGTGTAACAACCCCATCGGTTACTTTGAACTCAAATTTTTGTTCCGAATGATCGATTTTCAAGAGCAAGCTGGCGGTTTTCTTCGCCGGCCACGGTTTGCATGAATCCAATGCATTGAACATCGTTTTTGACTGTTGTGCTTCGATGCTTGTCCCGAAACTTAATAAAACTATTAGAATCCAAAATCTCATGAAGAAGACTGGGTTTCAGGAGGACTAGTGAATTTACTTCCGATAACTGCAGATGCACAAGCGGCAACACTGATCTCTACTTTTCTCTCTAGTAAAGGGCCTGCTACCAGAGAGGCTTATAGGCAAGATCTCAAATGCTTTCAAAGTTATCTTCTGAAAGTGCACCAGATTGAATCGGTTCAGAGATTACTTTCTCTTTTGCCTGGAGAGTTAAATTTTGCAGTTCTTGGATATCGAGATCACCTTGTCGAAAAAGCATTCAGCCCATCGACAGTGAATCGACGTTTAGGTGCAGTTCGAAGTCTTTTTAAGTTGTCGCGGCTTTTAGGTTTCACTTCAGTGCGAATTGAGATTTCAAATATTAAATCAGAATCATATCGAGATACTAAGGGCCCGGGACTTCCAGCCTTTAAGCGTATGCTATCCAAAGCCGCTAGCCAATCCTACGAAAAGGCAGCAAGGGATCATGCAATTTTGCGTTTGCTGTTTGATCTTGCCCTTCGTGCATCAGAACTTATTGAGTTGGATTTGTGCCATGTTGAATTTGAACAAAAGAGAGTTTCTATAAAAGGTAAAGGTCGAACTCAGAGGGAGTTTCTTTCTTTGCCAGCAACCAGCATTGAAGCTTTAAAAAGATGGATCGCAATTCGTGGATTTGATGCGGGCCCATTGTTTGCAAATTTAGTTCGTGCAACAAATCAGAGAAAACGACTGACTCGCACGGGTCTATATAAACTTATTCGATGGTTGGGCCAACAGGTTGACGTAAAGACACGGCCTCACGGGGTTCGGCACTTGAGTATCACCGAGGCATGCAAGGCGGCCCAAAATAATGGTTTTGCATTAGAAGAGGTCCTCGATCATTCACGACACAAATCGATTGTAACATTGATGATCTATCGAGATCGTGAGCGCGATGCTCAGGGAGCGATTTCCACTTTAGTGGCAAATACAATTTTGGAGGATAAAATTGATCAAAGTTGATAGCTCAGATTTTACTTTCCAACATATCGTATTTTTGTCCAATAGAGATCTTTGGCTTCTATTGGCCGAGAACGACAATGTGACCATTCTTCAGGCTTGCCAGAAAGCAGATGACTTAGTGCTTTTTAGAATCAGATCAGTTTTTTCTAAAACTGCCGTTGAATATTTTAATGACGATCTCAATAAATTTTGCGGCACTTCAGAAGCCAAAGTTATTGAAGCAAGAAAGAGAATGGTAAGTGTGCTCTCCGAACTTTATGAACATGGCCGCCTTTATGATTGGGATGCGAAGTATGCATCCTGAATTGCCCGATGGCCTATACGAATACAACGCACGTATCGATGAGTTCGATCAAATTACAGGCGCATTTCTGGTATTCGACGGCGAGGTATTTTATGTGGGTCGATATAATTTGTGGATTAGCTTCTTCATACCTGAGGGCTATGCGAACCCTTGTACGGTTGGACTGATTAGGTCTGCCGAAGCCTTTTGTGACTTTATGAAGATTACCTTCTATCCGCTGAACCCAGAGCTTCCAGGCTGCTAATAGGGCCTTATAGCTACCTACAGCCATTCCGTCTCTAAGCCTAAAATTAGGCAAATTCCAATAAGTTAGGGTTTTTCTAGGTCGAATATCGACCTATTTCCTACTTATTCTTTGGCAGGTCAATTCGGCCACATACCCAAAAGATCAACGAAATCATTTACATCCGCGATTCATTCTTGTATGGTCGCAGGGGTAACCTCTTCAGTAATGCCTCTCACTACCAAATTTCAAGACCCGCCCAATGGCGGGTTTTTTTATGTCGAAAATCAGGGTGTTGACTAAGTGAGAGCCGGAATCGGTGGATAAGCCGAGTCAAATCTGATTTTCAAAAATTAAAATTCTAAAAATTTATTTCCATGCCGACCGGCGGTCGGTAGGAGGCCCTGTCATGCCCAAAATTCGACAGATTTCCTCGTGGGAGCAGTGGACTTACGTGCGGCGAGCTGCTCGGCTGGGCCGAAGGACAAATTTTGGTAATGAAGTTCCGTCAAACTCCTACGGGGTTTCGTTAGTCATGATACTTTGAAAGGCAGATTAAAATTTCTCCACGATTTCATCAGGCAAAATACAGTGTTTTTCATTGATGTTTAGTCGGCTGATCGTCAAACCAATGTCTGAATCGCTGGAGGCAATAACCATGAACTTGGAAGATAAAAACATATTCACGATCATTGCGTCTGAACTGGACAGTCCTTGCTTGGAAATTAAATCAGTCACGCCTTCCCACTCAGGCCTTGCAACAAGATGACGGTCATTGTCTTCTTTTCTTAGTGTTAAAAAATTAAGCCCCAGGGCAGATTCTGTTCCCTGCCAAATCTCACTAATTTTTGACCCAATACGATCATCGCATAGCTCTGACCACAAATCTTTTTCCCGACCAATAATCTTTATCATTGCCAGCTTAAAATCTTTGATTTCGGTTTCAGATAATTTCAATGGGGTTTCGTCAGGTTTTTCCTTTAGTCTTCGCTCGTATTTGTTTCTAAATTTTGAAAGGGCATTTGAAAGCGCCAGAGGAAGAAGAGACTTTGAACACTGTCGCTCAAAATCCAAAATTGCCTCTGAAAAAAGAATCCGTCGATGAACTTCTAAAAACTCAGCACGGATATTTACATTGCAGAAAATCGGAATTTTCTCAGCAAGAATTTGCTCGATAAAAGCCGCAGAGTCATCGTGGTATTTGTCGGAATCATAAGTCGCGGATACCAAAATATTGGTATCAATCCAAAAGCCATTTCTGGTGTCAGGATGTTGCTTTAACAAAATTGAAAATTCAGAGTACCCCCAAACACTCATTTACGCCTCAAGGTCACTTTTGGTTTTTGCAATTTTCTTGTTGCCTTGATTTGGCTGCTGGCGATCATAGTTCTCATGAACGATTTCAAAAACCTTTTTTGACAGAGGCTTTTTACGAAGCTCGGTCAGTTTTTTTGTGACTTCTTTAAGGGCTCCAATTTTTCCGAGTTTGGGCTTTTGTTCTAACACGGGATCTCCTACGGTCTGCGCTCCCACAAGGGGGGCGTATTTTTAACTAATATAACACAGGTTTTTGATTTGCAACATATTGTAATGTATGAACTTTTCAAGGACCCCATTTGTAGTATTCTGCCCGTCAGGGCAGATTGTTCTCGACGTATTCCTCCACTTCATAAGTTGAGTAATATGTGCCGCCACCGTCAAAAGAGACCTCTACAATTTGCGAAAAATCGGAGAATGTGATTCCAATAAAATCGTGTAGTTGACCCCAGTTGCAGGTTGTCGGAGGATGGCTACCAAATTTCAAGACCCGCCCAATGGCAGGTTTTTTTATGTCGAAAATCAGGGTGTTGGCGATGTCGCCAAAATCCTGCGATTTTTCGTTTTGTGGTTCTCAGATCTTCTCAAGTTTCGCACTCTTGAAGCGTTACATGATTCGGTTCATTTATTTTATCTTGAGCCATAACAATTCCTCGTCAGCTAAAATAGTGACCTTGCAAAAGTTGTCTCGCTGCTCATGCAAGCGAAACGGCTCGATGAAATTAAACAGATACGGAAAGCAGAGCAAATTCAGTCATTGCTCATTGAGAAAATTCACACTGAAAATATTTATTGCACGGTTCGTGAGTTACGAAGCCTTGGGCATGGCTTGCGTCTTCTTCACCGAAACTGAGAGTTTCAATTTTTCTTTGTTCACTTGGTCTTGCAAAACAACTTGTACAACTAGCTCAGGGAGCAAAGACATTTTCTTTGCAAGAGCCATCGCTCGTCGAATGGTTGGAGTTTTGCGAGCACTCTCAAGATCATTTAGGCTTTGTTTGGACAAACCAAGTTTTTTTGCCATTTGAACTTGAGTCATCTCTTCACCAAGACGGTGTGCTTTGAGCAAGCTTGCAAAAGTAAGGGCGCCGAACTCGTTTTCAATTTCTGCTATTCCAACTTTTTTAGTACTCATGTTTATTCACCTCTTCAATGACGACCAAGTTCACTGTGCCATCATGTTCCTCTGTGTAGATCGCTCGGTAAGCTTTACTCAATCGAATCGAGCGCTGCCCCTTGCGATCCCCTTTCAGAGGTTCGTCATGATAGCCTGGAATTTTCCTGATCTCTCTTAGTCCTCTGAGTTCAACTGATTTTGCCCACGCCAACAATTTGATGTGAACGAAGTCAGGGAGTTTCTTCAATTGCTTGTGGACCTTGTCGAAGATCACTTTATCCATGACAAACGGTACTCCAAATTGGCGTACTTTGCTAGAAAATTCTCAGGCATTCTCAGGTTTGTATGAGAAAATAGGCTGTTTTTGTCTTCAAGTGTCCTGATTTGTCCGATGGTAAGTTATTGTTTTTCCTAATACGCAATGCTTACTAGGGGTTATGTTTTTGCAAGCTACCGCCGCCTCTCACTACCAAATTTCAAGACCCGCCCAATGGCAGGTTTTTTTATGTCGAAAATCAGGGTGTTGGCGATGCCGCCAAAATCTTGCGATTTTTCGTTTTGTTATTCTCTTAAACGGAGCACCAAAAATCCTCGATCGATATCATTACGCTGAATACCTAGCTTGTGCCTTGTCGCCAGTTCTTTTCAACAAACCACTTTCCACTGCTGTGTTCAAATGTCGACTGGCTGTGGCTGTAGATAAGCCTTTATGAAAATTTAAGCCATGCGACCGTTGCCATCGGCAAAGGGATGGATGAACTCAATTTCATAATGAAAGACACAAGCCTTTATCAGCCAGGGAGTTAGCTTAACTAATAACCTATGAAAGTTCCATTTTCAAAAGCAGCTCAGCTTCACACTCAGGAGTCTCAGGATGTTACCAAGTTCAACTACAGTTTGATTGAAGTAAAACATGAGAAAACCCAAAACCAAATTATCCTTCCTGTAAACCAAACCCTTTTGATTTTCAAAATCTGTTAAAATAAATTCGATGCTTTTGGCTGTAAAATGTTTCGGTAAAGATTTCGCAATTTTTAAAACTGAAAACTTATCCATACACGTCATTGGAAGAATTCATATAACCCTGCCCATCAAATTCTCCTAAAATCCAATGTAGCTTGAGCTGTCATCAAGAACCCCAATCCACCCCTCACCATGAGGAGTAATGCCCCGTCGTGAAGAGTAACTCTAATACTGACAACGGTCTGCCTTTTGCACATTTTCAACGTCACAAGTGGCCGAAACAAAACAAGGGCGGGATCATTTTGTTAAAAAATCATTTTCTGAGTCAGTCTTTATTGCAAGCTTGGAAAAACTATAAAAGCCAAGTTCATCTTTCAAGGAGGAAGGCTTCACCAAAAAATATTCATCAGCTTCGAATTGCCACTCAGAGACTTGAAGCCATGCTCACCTTGATCGATGGTTTAAAACCCACCGATGACTCAAAAGTCATTGTCTCTTCAGTAAAAAAAGTGAGGAAAAATCTTGGCCCATTGAGGGACTGCCAAGTGGAGTCAAATACCCTCAATCATTTTAACGAGAGTAAATCAAAAAAAAAATCGCACAAAGGGTTTTTCATTTTTTTTAAAAAAGAAAAAATTGATATCAAGAAAAAGGCTCGAAAAATTCTTGAAAACATTTCGCTCAAACCTGAAAAAAAATGCCTCGATAAATTAGCGAAAAAGCTGACGCGAATCGAAGAACTAAAAAATAAAAAACAAATTCAGCACAGATTGGCTCTCAAAATAAAATCCACGCAATTAAAATTTAAACGCGCACTGAGAAAAATTGATCCTGAACGAGCCAAAAAAATTCACAAATTCCGAATCCTCGCAAAAAAACTCCGTTATCAAGAAGAATATCTAAATACAATAATGGGATCCTCGCAAGCAAATTTGGATCATTTAAAAACAGTGCAATCAGTTGCTGGAAAAATTCAAAATGACACTGTTCTCTTAGAGACCATGAATCGTTATTTAGCCAAAAGGCATCGCTATAAAGACACTGAAGCAATAAAAATTAGAAAACGAATCGAACGCAATCAAGCAAAGATAATAAAGACAGACTTCAATAAATTGTGTTCCCATCCGAAATAGAAAAGCCCCGCAGCGGAGGAGCTCCTAGACTGCGGGGCTTGATTAGTGATTTTTCTAATTGGTTAGAATTGACAGAAAGGTTGTTGCATACCCAAGCGAGCACGAACACTAATACGGCTCAGTTTAACAGAACTCTTTTCATTTTTTAAAGTATTGTCGTCAAAGGAGATCGCCAATGCTTTCGAATCATTCACTATTACGATCACTGACTGAGTCGGAAGACCATCCGGAGTATGATCATTGACGACGTTCTTTACTTTCAACGTCTCACCTTGAATTTTCAAGCTGAGGGAAGCAATTTTAATTCGCACATTTGTTTTATTTCCTGGAGTCATACTCACTTGTGTATCCAAGTTATGATCCACAATTTTAGAGGCTCCGACCAAAGTCACGCTACAAGGATCATTCTTAGCATCTCTTCCGTCAATGGTGAGATCCTCTGCAGAAGCTTGCTTACTGACAAGAGTAAAGATCAAGGCAAGCAGCAGGGCTGTGCCGCAAAGACTGCAACGAACTTTCGTTTGATTCATCATTTTCATAAATTCTCCTTAGTTGATACCGTTCCGATGTTGGTGGGATTGATTTCCCATGATTCAACCAGAACGATGTTTCAGTGGGTTATGTAAGCCAGAATCAAGCCAGTCTTAAAGTGGGATAAATTGGATTGGAAAGCGAAAACGCTGCCAACGATCTCG
>CAIYID010000007.1 GCA_903926205.1 uncultured Bdellovibrionales bacterium | reverse complement strand
TGGCTGATTTCATCGTGATCCACCACCGGCTTTCATTCGAGTGCACCAGCGGAGCGGCAGCGACGTGATTATTAATTGAGCATTTTATCCTGATCAAGTTTTTTTCCTACAGGAAGCGTAGTTTGCAATTTTTCCCTATAGTTCCCGCCTTTCAAAATCAGTTTCTGACTCGGATGTTCCAGCCGACTGACGATAGCTTCTGCAATCAATGGATCTTCAAAAAGTTTTGGCCAGCCTTTTGGATCAGCCTGCGAAGTAACAATCACAGATCCCTTTTTGTGTCGATCTTCCAAAATGTCCACCAAAACATTTGCTTCGTCGTGGGTGTAATTACGAAGACCAAAGTCATCGAGGATCAGCACTCGAACTTGTGACAGACGTTTCACGTATTGCAGATATTTACCCGCAACTTTTGCCGCTTGAACTTCTTCAAATAAAAAATTCACTGGAACAAAAAATGTCGATATATTTTCAGCACAAAGTCTGCGACCAAGACCCACTGCCAAATGTGTTTTTCCCTCACCTGTCCGACCCAATATCAGCATGTTCTCATTTGATTGGACAAAACTCATTGCCGACAACTCACGAAGTTTTGCTTTCGTAAGTCCACGCTCGTAGCTCTGATCCCAATCTTCCAGGTCAGCCACAGACCTGAACTTTGCGCGGGTCAGAAGTCCCTTTGCTGTTCGCTCCTTTCTTTGAAGTAACTCATCTTCGAGAACCAGTCGTAAGAACTCAAGGTGGTTCAACCCTTGACCCGCAGCTTGCGCCGCTCGTTTTTCGAAGTTCGCATGCACACCAAACAGTCGTAACTGGTGGGACAACGAACGCATTTGATCACTCATCATAATTCCTCCTCTTGTTGGATGATGTTGTGTAAATAAATTGAACCAGCATCGCGCACCGGTGCCGCTTTCACAGCACTTGGACGATTGCCGTTTTTATCAAAGTATTCTGCCGTTGCCTGGATGTAAGGGAACTGATGTTTGTTGAACGTCAGACCCATTTTGCACGCATGCTCAAGTCCCTCACGCGACGCTCGGCCACTTTGAAAAATTCGTAAAATTCCCTGAACCCGTCGCAAGTATTTAAGCGGGTAACTTCCACTCAGAAGAAGACCTACAAGTTTCGCGGTTTGCGGACCAATTCTTTCAGCTTCATTTAATGCCTGCTGAACTGAGAACTGGGTCAACGCCAATTTCTCTTCTGGGTAGTGACGTGGGTCCGTCGAGTGAGTTTCCTTGCCCAACAACCTTGCATGCGCCGCAAGTGGATTCAGATCCTGATCAAATACTTCAATCAACTTTGCGGTCACACGCACTCTGACCTCACGACCAACAAATTTATATGGAACGGAATAAAATTTCTTCATCACTTGAACGTGGCAATCGGCATGAACCTTTGCACCACGCCACTCAGCAGATTCCCAGTCGGAAGATGGGCATGGTTTCAATAATGACTTTTCACCTTCGAAACGATCTCGACGACTCACTCCCCAGTCTTTCATCATGGCACTGTTCAGTCGCACTAAATATTCTGCAAATGCTTGGTTTAATTCCTCGAGGGAATAAAATGTTTTATCCCGAACTTCTTGAAAAAATTGTTTCTGGATCACACCGATGCCGGACTCATTGGCACCCTTGTCTCTCGGTTTGTACGGTCTTGCCGGAATCACTGCAAATCCCCAGTGATTTGCAAAATCCACAAACGTCGGATTCACATCCGGGTCATACCAGTGGGCGCGATCAACAGCTGCTTTCTGGTTGTCCACGGTCACATAGGGAGTGACTCCGCCAAAATATCTGAAGGACTTTTCCATTGATCGCATCAATTCATCGCGCTTCTGTGTCAGTGTGAACTCACCAAATGTCAGCGAGCTCATTGCCATCACTCCGCAAAAAAGTGATGTCGAGGTAACCTCACCAGTTGAGGGATTCACAATATCTATTCCTTCACTGTAATCAAAAAAACATTTCTCACCAGGCTTGTGCGTAAGTCGCATCGTCACCGTTGGAAGATCAGGGTAGGTTTTGTAAAAATGGCGCCAAAACTGCACGTAGCTAATGGCGCTACCAACATGTTCTCGGGCCAAAATATTGAACTGAACTCCGCGACTGACCTCAAGACGAACTTGTTCCCAGTCAACTTTGGTGGACCATTCAGGTGTAATCACGTTCGGTGCTATGGCTTCGCCACGTTCGATAATTCGTTTTATTGTTCGACGATCCTTGTGAACTATTTTAGCAATTGTCCGAATTGATCGGCCCTGTCGATGAAGCTCTAAGATTTGATTCTGCATTGGAACCGTTTCCCTCGTTATGGCCATTCCCACCTCCGGGAACGACCTCATCAAAGACCCATTCTGTTGTCTCTGACGCTCTGGGAAATATTCCTCAAATTCAATACAAGTGGTGCATTACGATGAAATCGGGTGGTGCACTTGCATGAAATTGACTGGTACATCTCGATGAAATTGGGCGGTGGATTTCAGACGAAATCGGCCACCTGTGCAAATGTGATGAGTTTTTCTTCCTCACTCAGTCTTTTTGGCTATTATTGTAAACACAGCGGAGTAATCAACGCCAAATCTGTCTATCATCTCGACCCCTTGAGAAAAGGCATTGCGAAACCACTGCTCCAAAACCGGCTGATTAAGCTTGGAAAGCAGATCACGCTTACGTGTGAAATATTCAAGCGAGTTCTTGCCATCTTTTCGCCACTGAACTTCATCCAGAGGTAACCGCTGGATTTTAGAATCTATTACGCTCAGAGGGGCTGCCTTAAGCAGATCTAGAACTTCTTCAATGGTGTAGTGATGTCGATGGAATTTTCCCAGACAAGCGGCAAACGCTTCATCGACGAACGAATCAATATTCTTTGTGGCTTCAGCATCAGTTTTATTCTCAAAATGCATGTCTGATATAAAAAGAAGGCCGTTAGGATTAAGAAACTCGCATATCTGCTGAAGTTCGGTCACCGGAAGCCGATAGTGGTGCAAAGCAAAGGTGGAAACGATCAAATCAAATGCACCAATCTTCTTGAACTCATCACCATTACGATCCACCAAATTGATCGAGCCGGAGGATTTCGGTCGCATCGCTTCTGGCCAAAGTGAAAAATAATCGATACCACAAAGTTTGAATCGCCCGGGATGCCGCGCCTCAATCCTTTGCAGCAGACCTCCCTCGCCACAGCCATAATCACAGATGGATTGAATATTATTTTGACTGAGGATCTCATCAATTTTCTTATCAAGAAATTCATCGGTAATATCTATAAACAGCCTATATCCTTTCACTCATTTATTCTAGATTTCAGTAAAGAGTGGCTTATCACTATTCTCTTGTAGCAACAATTTTCATTTTTAAGTTTTGATGTGATTCAGGATTACCAATTTCGATAGTGGCTTCTGATCCAGCTTTTGCCAAAACTTGCGGAGAGGCTTTCACCACTTTGGAGCCAGATACGTATTCCACATCAAACTTAATTAAAATTCCGTCTTTCACTTTATCGCTAGTCAAGTCAGATGCAATGATTTTCATTCTAAGTTCTTTGTGGGGATTCTCTGATATTTGAGAAATTTCAGTAGCCTTATCACCGTTTGTAATTACTTTTGGTGAAGAAACTAATTGCCCATCTACCAAAATTTGAGTTTCAATTCGATAATGCTTTGTAGCTGCTATTGCAATTGAAGAAATTAAAGCGACTGACGACAAAATAAATATTTTCATTTCAAATTCCTTTTTTTTGAAAATCTTTAAAATCAATATAAAGTTCATATCAACTATAATTTTTTAAAAGTGATTCTTGCAAGTATAAAGATTAAACCCTAAACTTTTCTGATATAAAAAAGATTTTTCTAAAACTTGCTCTGTTTACTTTGATAAATGACCTCGATCATCTTTCTTTTCAAAATCATGAATTAAAAATAACTAGTGTCTTTGTTAAAAAAGATCCTGCTCAATACTCAAGTTCAAATGGAACTCTCACCATTCCTTTTTAAATTGAGGATCAGTGCCTTAACATAAGACTTCCGAGTCCCAAGCCCATCGTAAAAGGGCCAGGGCGAGCGGGAGATAGATTCGTTAACACTTGAAATTAGCGGTTAAAATACTTAGCCTCATCACCGAGGGCCGTCGTTTGAATCGATATTTAACGACCCGAAAGAGATTAGCTTCTATGATATTAATCATTGAGGACGTTGTAATCCTAGAGGCAATAGTGGACCTTGTGGACCACGCGGCGGTAAAGATCGAAATGAAAGGTGAGAAAATCTATCGGGAAATAAAAGCGAAAAAACTTGACACAAAATCAGCAAATAAATAATGAGTTATTGTTGTTTCTAAAGTGGCTCCCGATTATGCAATCGAGTGGCTCCGGCGAGTGCAATATTCCATTGGAGTTCTTATGACTGTCACCACCGCTCACGCTAAAATGTCCAAGGTTCAATTTCCAACGGAAAATGGATTGAAGCTCAATGCTCGTGTCTATGAGCCTGAGAAAGCGTCATCAGCTCCAGCCATTCTTTTGGTTGAAGGTTCAGGCAAGTCACATTTTGAAGAGGAATTGGAGTCATTTCCGTTTTTTCAACTAGCAGAGGACCTCAGCAAACACGGTTTCGTTGCCATGACCTTTAGCAAGCGTGGTTCGGCATCGAATTCAAAGAACGGCTCTTGGGCAAAATCAACATTTTGGACTGATAATAAAGATGCACAATCTGCGCTTAACTTTCTTCGCAAATACAAAGGTGTCGATTCGAAAAAAGTTTATCTCTTTGGTCAGAGCATCGGTTGTTTACACTCAACCGTGCTTGCGCAGAAAAACTCAGTGAAAGGCGTGGCCCTATTCGCTGGTGGCTACCAGAATTTCTATAATATTCTGGAAGAGCAAAACCTCGAAATTTTGAGTCTTATGGGGAAAAGCCAGAATGATGCCAAAAAAGAAATCGAACCTATGATGAAAGCCCTGGCAGATTTAAAAAACGGGAAATTCAGATGTGAAAACCATAAGGCCCTTTGTACCAATGAAGATGGAGAAATCATTGTTGATGGGGCCCAGGAAAAATATTTGACGGATCTTTTTAAAATTGAGCCGCTAAGTGAACTGTCAAAGGTAACAGCTCCAGTTTTTGTTATTCAGGGCACGTCAGATTTTGTTATTGCTCCAAGTGAATTTAATCTGGCCAAAGGCCGACTTGGAGATAAGGCTAATTTCACATTCAAACTTTTAGATAAAATTGATCACATTATGTCTGAACAAAAGGACCAGAAAACAAGCTTACAGGCTATGATGACGATCAAAAAGACAAAGGTCTTTGCTCCACTCTCTCCAAAACTTTCGACGGCCATTTCCGATTGGCTCAAAGTAGTGAGATAAATGTCTTCGAAAGAATTTGATGTCTTCTAAACAGAGCCAGGGAGTAAAATAAGCCGTCCCCCCATCGCTAAAAATCCGGTCACTAACTGGCCATGAAAAATGAAAGTATAAAAATATAAAAATAAAAAATATTTTGTCGTAAAAAGAGACGTTTCCTGGTTGTGACACCGATCCTAAAATCCGAGGCTAAGAATAACACCTTCCACTAATTGGGTGACGAAATTGTTGATTGATTTCGACCGTTATTTTTACTTTGATACAGGGCTTGATCCGCCTTCACAAAAAGAGCTTCTTTATTACTCGCGTGAATTGGATAAATGGCAGAACCAATACTCACTGTGATTTTAATAGAACCAAGTTCTTGCGATATTAAGGGATTCATTTCTATTTTATGACGAATTCTTTCCATCAAAATTTTAAGGCCTTCAGAATCAGCATTTTCAGCAATGATGCAGAATTCTTCACCTCCATATCTTGCTAAAACATCGGTATCCCTTGTGATCGACTTTAAAAGTAGTGCCACATGAATTAAGACCTCATCTCCGACCTGATGTCCGTAGGTATCGTTAACTTTTTTAAAGTGATCGATGTCAATAATCAAGAGCCCTAAATTTTCTGCACGTCGATCCGAACGTTTGATTCCTTGTTCAATTGAGATTTGAAAATATCGGGAATTAAAAAGCTTTGTTTTTTCATCAGTGATCGATGAAAAATACAAAACCTCTTGCTCGAAACGGGCTAAGCTCTGCGCGGTCGCAGAAGCTAAAAGTTCACGGTCCTCACTTGAGGGCTCAATTTCTGACTCAAATAAAAGACAACCATTAGTGATTTTTCCTTTTGAGGCAGGCTCGACTTTAAAAATATAAGTTGGTCCAACTGAAACGGCTTTCTCCCAAAATATTTGCTCAACCTTTGGTCCAGCTGAAGCGATAATTTTTTGCTCATTTTTTTCAAAAGTGATCAAAACAACGCGTTGAAAATGAAATTGTCTTAGAATAAGTTCAACAGCACGATGAAAAACATCAGTTCCTTCTTCGCGCAAATTGAGGATCGAAGATAATTCTAACAAAAAGCTAACCTCAAATAATTTTCGGTCTAGCCTCTGAATGAAAGCCTCTTTTTTTTTGATCTCAGATCGATACTTTGATTGCAAACCGCTTTCAACCGAGACATCTCGAATGTAGATAAAGTAAGAATCCGTGTTTAAATATTGAATTTTTTCAACACAGACTTGGACTGACTTAAAAGCTAGGCTTGGCGTTTTTACTTGAGTCTCTTGGCTCATCGAAAGATAGGGGAGCCAGTCTTTTATAGGAAGAAAAACAGACATATTTTTTTCGCGAAGATGACGCTCTGACAGTTCAGTTAAATTGTAAAACTGAGCATTTGCATAGAGAAAATTGAAGTCCGTATCGACAATCAATATCGAATCAAAAAGATTATTAAAAATATTTGCATCTGAAAGTATCATTTGATTCAAGTTTACTGAAAGTTAAAGGGTCTGTAACCTAAACTATTCTAGACCATAAATATTGGTCTTCGGTCTATTGTCAGAATATGACATCAGACTATTCATTCCGATGGAACTGATGAGGCTTTTGTTCTTAATTTGGACTTGATTAAAGTTTAAAGCTTGATTTTTTTGCGAAGGGGAGAGGTGATGTTAATTCTCTACTCTGCTAAGGGCCAGCCTTCCAACGTTGGTCCAGACAGAGCTCGTTTTGTAATGCCTTTTAGAGCTTCATTGCTATAATTACTGTAAACATCTATTCGAAACACAAAAGGAAATCACTATGCCGAAAATTTGGTCTACAGTTTGGAGTGTTGCCGGAGCGATCTTCATCATTACTCCACTTTCATTTATGTACACAAACTGCAGTCAATCACCTGTTTCGGCGGCAGCGCCTGCAGGCGTAACAGCCGTCACGTCAATTACCCAAAAAATTGTTCTTCTCCGAGACGGTTACAACGGGTATTCAGGAACTCGTGACACTACAATTTATGTCAGTGGTTCTGACTGGAGCTCCTATGGGGTTGTAGGCTCTGCACCAACAGCGGAGCAAGTTGTGGCAGCCATCGACTCAGGGCAAACAAATACGCAACGTTCTTTTGGTTTAATTTCTTTCGACGTTTCCGGACTTACCACCGACCTATTGCAAGCAACTGATTCTTGCGCAACAAATCTCGAAGTAGCGAGAGCACAGCTTGACGTCTTTGCTTCTCCCGGCGGAACAGGAACTTTTATCTCGGTAGGTCCCATGCTGAGTTCCGCTCCTGCGTGGAATGAATCCACTGCAACCTACATAAACGCCAATGGCTCGGCACCTTGGCCAACTAGTCCAAATGCCAACCAGGTTGTTCTCAATAGTGCAAGGCTTGGATATTTTGATTCTTTCGAGGGGGTTGCAAATAATGCTATTTTTCGACATCTCTCCTTTGATATTCCTACTGATTCGGTGAAATCCTGGATTTGTGATTCCACCAACAACAAAGGACTTCTTTGGCGCGTGATGGGATCAGGTACAAGCCGAGCCTCGTTTTTTAGTCGAGAATTTCCAGACACGACCTATCGTCCCTTGCTGACGCTTTGGCTTAGAAGAATTTAAGAAGCCGTCAGTTTATCCTTGAGGAACACTCTTATTGTGGCATTCCGGAGTTGAAAATTTAAATCAAAATTTTCAATAAATAACTTTGATTTATGGACCAAGAATTTTATAGAGTTCTCTTAAATTCGATGAATTGAGGTGGCTCATGGATGAAATGCCCAAGGCAGAGGTCCAGGAGTTAATTTGTCTGAAGCGTGGAAAGTAATCCGAACTTTTTTCTTGGTGCTTGAGTTTTTAGATTTCAACTGCGGAATGCCATTTTAATACTAATCTCTAAATCTAAAATGATTGGTTTGTGATCAGAGCCTTTGATTGAATTGTCAATTCGAGCCTCTCTCACGTTGATGCCTCTAGTAAAAGCGTGATCTAAAACTAAAAAACGATGATCCTCATCAAATTCAATTTCATTTAAATTCAATCGAGAGGCAACCTCCCGCAAAAGAATCATTCGAGAACTATTCCAGGTGTTAAAATCACCGGCCAAAAGCAGAGGCCCCTGATGTGATTGAATGACTTTTTCTACTTGTGATATTGGGCAGCAAAGTCTGATGTTTGAACAAAGTTAATGCAGTGAATATTTACGACGAGCAAAGAAAGTTCTGAGCTCTCTATTGGATACTCCGTGAGAAGAGCCATTTTTAGTATTTGTGAAATGGGTTCGCGAGCATCTCTTTGGATAAATTTTGGAGCATAACCAGCAACTCGAGAGGCCGTGGCAACTGAGCCTTCGCGCTTGGGGATCCTCCCTGACGGAAAACTTCATGGTCTTTAGCAACTTTATACCCGATGAGTTTTTGAACGAACGTCGATTGGTCTCGCTCATCTAAAACAAAACGACAGTTGGGAGCTGCAGAAAAAGCCGCAGGTGCATTAAGAAAAATGAATGTAATTAAAACTCCATAGATAAGTCGCATAAAAAACCTTTATTTAAAAATATCGAAAGGCCAAATGTAATTAAGTCTTTCCTGCATCTGAGGCGGACCAAGATGACGAATAAACTGACGCTCTTATTTTTGAAGGATTTGACAGCTCACGTGAACGAACTCAATGTCTAGAGGATCGTTTTGGTAAATATCGCCAGGCTTGGTGGTGCGAACAGATGATTTCAACTGAGCATCTGTTTCAACTGAAGTTTCTTTCCCATTAATAGCAAGAAATCCTGAAACTTTTCCAGAGACTTGTTCGTAATTGAGCATAATTGTTCCAATGTCTGTATGAAGAACAGCAGAAGCTTCACACCATGCTGGATCAAAGGGCTCCGGTTGAAGATCTACAACATCAGCCATTGTGCTAGGGCCGTCGTTGGTAGATTTGTCAAAAAGCTGATAAACTGTGCTACAAGATAATATTTGTTTTCTGCAATCGCTATTTCCAGCAAAAGCTGTCGTTCCTGCTAAAAATATTGTGCTCGCTAAAATGATATTTTTCATAATATATATAATTCACGTTTATTTAGTTTTAATCTTTTTACATTTTCAGTATGAATATAGCACAAAATAATTAAAGCAATTGTCATAGCTTTGTTAACGATGAGGACATTCTACTAACCACTCGATTTTATTAAGATCTTTTAAAATATATGAAATTTGTACAAATTAATTATACATTTTCTTTTCAGCGAAATTTTTTGCTTTAAGGTTTTCTGCGGATGCCTTTGCTGGAGGAAACGGTGGCGGCGGAGTTCGGTCAGAGTCTTTGAGGAATACTGACTCAATTCGTCTGCTTAATCTGGATCGCTTTGAATACACATTCCAAAATTTTCACTCATTTAATCAATCTGTTGAAACAGTGAAAATGCGGAGAGAAGAGTTAACTGCTGATAAGGCTGAGTATCCAGTACTCCCGTCCTTTTAAAGTATGCTATGCATCTGGGCCCGGATTTTTGCGATGAAAAAGGCATATATTACTCTCTGGCTCTGTTTACTAAATGATTAGTCAATATTATTAAGCGCTAACTATCAATTTATTATTTGAATGACAAAAAGTCGGCACACAACAAAACAGCGCCAATACCATGGCATTCGAATCTGTAAAATTCCAAGAATTTCATCTGAACTTACCATCGGATCATTGAAGGCACCAAAAAGGCTTCGTGTGATAAACGATTCAGAGCGAGGAGTTGGCGGACGAAATAAATAATGACATACCAAACGATCTTTTCTGAAAATCACGATCAAGTCAAATCGCCTGAGCAAACTTACATTGAATATGGGTAAAAGTAAGTACTCACTGTCAATCGAAAGTAAAGGTTCCATGGATCCTGAGGCTATTCTAATTAAAAGTTGGCCTGAGTGATTCAATTGTTCCTTCATCACTAAAAACTCGTTCCAGGTTACTTTCTTTTTTTCAGAATTAAGCATCGTGTTTTATGCTAAATACCGGCGATGCGGGGGTCAATTCATATTAATTTAAGGCAAGCGCAGAGTTGAATTCAAGACACCACTGAAGGGCAATGAAATAGTCATAGACTATCAGTGATTGCATTGCTTCTTGCCTCTTTTAACCCATTACAAGTTAACATTAATTTCAATTGAAAGGGGCTTCTATCTAAGATATCACTTGGTCATTAAATGAATTCTAAAAACAATAAATTTCCAATTTTCATTTTTGGACAAACTCGCCGTACTGGGACTAATTTTTTACAATCAGTACTTTCTCAACATTCAGATTGTTCACCTCACTTATTCCCAGAGAACAACTTTTTGGCCGTGTCAAACTTGCTGAAAAGTTATTCCGAGTTTTCCTGGCGGATGGATTTTGCTGATAAATACCCTTTTGATAAGTACAAAGTAGAATTGATGAAAAATCTAGGTGCTGGATTATTAGATTTTATTCACTCAAACTCAAAGACAGAAAGACCGATTTTAAAGTCTACAACACTTGTTGGACTAGAAAATTTTTTCGATTTATTTCCTCAAGGAAAATATTTGATTTTGATAAGGGATGGCCGCTGTACGGTTGAGTCCTTGGTCAGGACCTTTTCCTGGGAGGGCAAACGACCAAAGTGGATTTTTCCCGACGCAAAGCCGATGACTTATGACGATGCAATTAGAAAGTGGGCCAAATCTGCTCGACAAGTAATTCAACTTAAAGAAAATTTGCATAGGAATAATAAACAAGTTGAATTTATTAAATATGAAGATTTGGTTTTAAATGCAAAAATCACAGTAAAGAGAATTTTGAAATTTTGTGATCTTGATTGGCGGAATTATGATTTTGACAAGCTAGCCGAGCTTCCAATCATCGGTTCTTCTCAATTTAAATCAAATGACCCTTGGAAGGTTACCCACGCTTTAGGACCAGACTTCAAACCACTTGAAAGAGACGTTGATTGGGACTCTCGATTAAAGAAAAAATTTGAAAAGATGGCTGGAAAAGAATCTAGAGAATTAGGCTATTTTTAATTGAATTTAGGTCGTGGTGGAGTGGTTAAAGCTGGAATGAAGACAACTAAATTCCCGTGGTTAGCTATTATCAACAAAAGCTAGTGGTCGTGGAAAACCTATTTTTTAAATGAACTGGCCATCTGGTAATCTGCAAACCTTGCTGGATTAAAATCATCAATGCAAGGCGCTCTATACCGACTCCAAAGCACCCAGTGTGAATAAAGTCTCCATTTGAAAATCGAATGTCAAAAGCTTTGGAAAAAACATTTCCATGTTGATTGACAGAGGAAACGGCAACAAACTCCGAAGCCCCAGGCATTGTTAATAATAGTTCAAATTTACTTTTAGTAGCACGTTGAAATGCAATCAACCCATCATTCTCAGCTGGAAAGAATGGATCCTCGGCGGATTGAATAATGCCCCTGAGTTGACCTTCAACGAGAAGGTTTTTCTGCCACACCCGACACTGTTGCAATGAGTTTTTCACAAATTCTTCGGTACCAAAAAAAATCAATTCTCGCATATTGAATTCGCGGAGTCGCAGAGGCTCTTCATGTTTAATTACTTCATTGCGAAAGCACCGTCCAAGGGCTGTTAAAGTCAACGTTTCATTATGTGAAAAAATTTTTCCTGCTAAAACAGGGTAACTTGATAAGCATACCGCCGAGGTACAAGCTCGTTCAGGCGCAGAAAGGGAAGGCGAAAATCCAATTGGCTGTGCTGACGACCCTGGATATGAGAGAAGTGACGTTTGCAAAGTGAGCAAATGATGAAAACGACTCAAATGGCCGCACAGGTGCAGTTCCTCAAGTCCAACCGAAGCTGGAAGCACAATTTCTTCTGCCCCCATAGATGCGGCCAAGGACTTAACATCTTGATTTATTTTTTCAAAGAGCTCGGCACTAGCTCCTCGGAGAGATAAAGTCCCTTTGTTGTGATTTATCAAATTTTTAATCTCAAGTTTTTCAAGAACTAGGGGATCGCAAAAATCGAGTTTTTGAGACAAGTTATCAAAAAAAACTTCAGGTTCAAGAATAGAATTCACAGTGGGCCTTTCTTTTTCCGTTTAACCGCTTCGATCAAAAGTGGGACAGATCGAAGTGAAATGATTTCAGCAGAGCTGAATCGAAAGTCAAAGGCTTCCTCCGTTTCGTTGATGATAATCAAGAAATGCAAGGAATCCCAGGCGGCAAGATTATCCATCGACGAAGACTTTGTGATACTGGCCGCTGGAACTGAGAGCGTTTGGCTCAAAATTTTTTGCAGTGTTATGAAAATCAGTTCTTCACTGAACATATTGAAAATTACTTCCTCCAGAACTTAAAAAAAGAATGACAAGACTTAGCGCGCAAAGAAGAAGAATAAATTCTGCGTAGAATTTGACTGTTTCAAAAATATTCATAACCAACCTATCATATGCCAGAGGGCCCCTTCCTGTCCTAAATAAAAAAACCAACCAATACTAATGAAATTCCAGGTTAGAAACCAAGAAGCCAAGCGCAGGACAAAAGAAAGTCGAGCAGCCAGCAACGATGACGTTGGTTTCATTCTTAAAAGATGTTTTTTGATGTACAATGAGTAAAGTAAAAAAATTAACATTCCCATTCCGTGAAACAAACCATAAGTGACAAAATGCCACCCAGTACCATGCCAAATTCCCAATAATAAAAAACTCAATAGCATCGAAATCGCAGTGCATAAAACAGGACTTCCTTTAAATAAAATCCGAATATGAACCAACAATGGGATGTAAAGATAATCTTTTATCCACGCCATAAAACTCATGTGCCAGCGCTGCCAAAAATCTTGAATATTGAGCGCTAGAAAAGGTCGATTAAAATTTTCAGGCAAAGTCACACCCAAAAGTGAGCCAAAACCAATGGCCACATCTGTTGCTCCAGAAAAAGAAAGATAAAGCCATAAACCATAAACATATGCAGCCAGCAAAACTTTCTCTGGACGAATAAATTCAAGAACCTGTCCATCGACTGTTTGAAGAGAAAAATAATTGATTATCATTGCTAAAACCTGCACTTTAAAAAGACCAATTACGATGCGACTAAGTGCCCGGTAAATCTGTTCACTATTCAGAGATTTAGAACTTTCCAATTGAGTAATGAAGCGGTCAAAATGAACTAATGGTCCGGCCAAATACAAAGGAAAAAAGAGAATAAAATTACAGTAGCGAAAAAACGTCAGTTGTTGGATCAATTTGCCCTTGGCGGTTTCGACGATCAAGTGAAAAAGTCGGAGAATCGCGAAGCTTAAACCTAACATTCCTAGAGGCAAAGGAATAATCGCAGAAAAAGAATTCAATCTGTTCGAATAGTTACAGAAAAAAACAAATAAAATATCACCCAGAATCAAAGCAGTTGCCAAACCCAATCTTCCATATTTTAAATGAGCGATCAATTTCATAAGCAGGAAATTGCAAACAAAAAATACCAAGAGATATGCCAACGCGGTCAACTGCCAATAAAACAAAAAAAACAAAAATGATAAATTGAATGCCAATAGCAAAAAATGCTTCAGTTCAATTGTTCGCGACCCACGCAAAGATAGCACTGCTGCAAAAGAAAAAAGAACTACATTCAAAGTCATCAAACATAATCATGTCTTAAGAGATAGTTCTTATTCAATTATATTCGTTAGCAAAACGCACTTCAGCAATCACCCCTTGACGAGACATGATTTTGCTTAGCAAATTATACTAAAGATAATTTCCTGATCCATAAAAAAGAAGAAAGCGAAAATTAATTTTGACGAAACTTGGGTATCTTTTCCGAATAGTGATTATGATTTTCGTAGGTGTTGTTACCTTGCTTATCAATCTATTCTTTGATGCGAACAGAAAGCTCGATTACCTTTCAATGGACAGTCAAAATTTGAACCATCATATTTTGCCACCAACGCTAAACCCAGATCAACCTTCGATGATTTTTTATGGAAGCTGTGATGTTGGCAATGTCTTTCCGTTCATGAATTTTAAAATTAAAAATCTTCAGAGGTTTGATTTATCGATACCAGGAAGCAACCTACTCAGTGATTTGGCTTATCTTAAAATGAGTAGTGGACGACATCCAAAATTCACGATTTTAGGCTTGGATTATACAGATTTTTTTCTGAGTCCGTTTGTATCAACAGTAGTTCTGAATAATTTGCCTTTAATATCACAAGACGTTCCAGATTCGTTGGAACTGAAATTGAAAAACTTCATGGATTTACGATTCCGCATTTATCTCAAGTTCTTAAAATATACACAGACAAACAATTTGTTTGCAGAACCCCTTCAAAAAACCCTTGTAAGTCTGCGTAAACAATTTTTTAATGATGAATTAATCACTCACATTTTCCCTAATCAAAACTCTCTAGCTGGCAAAATAAAAAATGGTATTAACTTGTGGCCTTATAGTGCCGCTTTGCTCGAGTCTTTTAAAAATATTGCAAAAGATAATGGATCAACGCTTGTAGTATACTTACTTCCCATGCATGTGATTGATTCAAGAGAGCTTCGATTTGCCAATAATTTATATAATAAAATTAGGATGATTTTGCGTAATGAAAAAATCCCTTTTTTTGATTACACTAGATTTTCTCAAGAGCGTGGGTTTTATGAAAAACCTAATCACTTAAGTTTAGATAGCAGAAAAATTATTGCGTCTCTCTTGGTATCCGATTTAACTAGCTTGATCCCTGACGAATCGGCATGTACTCAAAACATAGATCATCTTTGTCGAAACACACCTCTTGAACTGAGACGTGATTGTCTCATAGAACAATTCACCAATCTCTCCTTGGCCTGCCAAAAAGAAATGGAATTACCCACCCTTGAAGATCCCTGTAAGATAGATATACAAAAATATTGTGAAGACATAGATAAATATCTGCAAAATGATTGTCTACTTACTCGCCAAAAAAATCTAACATCTAGGTGCTTATCTTCTTTATCACCGACGCCTTTGAAAAAAAGACCTCCCTGCTACTTAGATGAACTTACTTTTTGCAATGGTCTATCTTACAAGGCTAATATTCTCTGTCTTGCTTCACATTACAAAGAGCTGACACCAAACTGTCAGGATCTCCAAGATAAAACTCCGTGTCTGGCTGACTGGGCAAAATATTGCAATGAAAGCACTTCTGGAGATGTACCTGCTGCTAAAACTTGTCTTTATTCGCACTCTAATGAACTAACTCCGAGTTGCCAAAGTCATCTGGATCATCTTATGGAACAATTTGCAATGTGGAAGAAAAAATATTCATCCCCGGAGTCTCCTTAAATGATAAAAACACTTGGTTACGACAGGACTGATTTTTATTTATTTTTTTTAATTTGAAAATGATTTCAATTAACTCAATTCTTTCTTAGGCGAACGAACGAGCTGTGCGAATTTCATTTTTGTAAACTTAGGCAAAATGACTTGAGCCTTAGCGCTGCGTGACCATCATTCCATAAAAGATGGCAGAGAGCTATCTCGACTCAAAGATCGCCAAGTTCATCAGATTTCTATCGTAGGTCTTTTTGAGCTTCAACCAAGGCCTTCCCATTAGATCTTTGGATGTTCGCCCGGTTGTGACGATCGTGATCTTCTTTTTGACGCTGATTTTCTGAAGCCGAGAAAGCACCTTGTCCATTATCGCAGGAAACGGGTTGAAAAAATAAAACACAGTTCCTTTGGATAGATCGACGTTGAGAACGTCATCGGCGACGATCTCAACGTTCGTTAGCCCCAGGTTCTTACTAATACGCTCGGATTCCTTGGCTCGCTCCTTGACGATTTCTACGCCCTTGAAACGAGTCTTCGGAAAAAGACAGCCGCCATAAAGAAGAATTCTTCCGAACCCAGAGCCCAGGTCGTAAACGACATCGGACTCTTGCAAGAAAAGATCGCGATAGATTCGGCGAATAACTGAGTAATTGGTCTGAGTCATTTCCTTGGGCTGCCGAATCCACACGTTGGTAGGGTACTTATTTGAAGCAGGAATGGAATATTCGACACTGCGATAATTAATTGTGAAAAGTTGATCGAGAAATTCATCTTGTTGCAAAATATCCTCGCGGATTCCTAACTCAAGAGTTGATTCCGCTCTGACTCGATCCTCCGTATCCTGAAACGCATGAATCGCGGCTCTGACTTGTTCTGGATCCGAATGGGTTTGCTCCTGAACTTCTCTCCTCAACTTGATGAGTGTGGAGTCATCTGTACTAAGCCTATCCAGATCGATAAATTGCTCAAGTAGTTTGAGTTTAGGCAGGCGCGCCTCAAGGCGCATCTGTTCACTTTTAGTGAGTACCTGAAATTCCGTCAACTTCGAATACTTGAAATCGGGATCAGCACTTTCAAAATTGACTAGCCATCTAACCCCTTGCCGCCAGAGACTGGACACATTCTCTAATTTGATTTCGAGTTCAGCCGCGGCCTTCGCCTTTTCAACAGCACCATTAGAAGCCCACGAATGGTGACTCAACCCAAAAAAAACTCCAAGCATACAGAGCCGTATCATAGAATAACCCCTTTCTGAAATTCTGGAGGTACCGCTTCCTTTGTCAAACTAGAGAGCAGATCATATTCTGAGTCAACAGAATGCATAGTTGATTTTTTTCGAGATCCACTAGCTAAAAATATTTAAATTGCGCACCGAAATATCTCTAGAGAGTGAGTTTCAATTTTCCATTGCTAGCTTTTCTTGAAATGCGTGCAAAATCTCCGGGAACCCAATCCAGAACCTCAGTAGAAATTTGCTTTGATTTTAAGTGATGGACCAAAGATTTAAAAACTTCATGCTCCGAAGGTTCGCCAGTTCCCCACCCTATATCACTAATAGGTTTATTTATTCCATTAAATCCATTGGCGTAAGGTAAAAAGTAGATACACTTGGCTGCATCACAAATTCTAGCTAAATATTCCCCAGTGGCCATTACAGAAGGAAGGCCTGCCTCATTCTTTCTTTTGTAAAGACGCTGTAGTTGTTCCCAAGGCAGCGACGACCAATATTGTCCAAGGCCTGCATAAAAAGGACTTTGAAAATTACGTCCACAAGAAAGCACTATATCTGCAGGCCCCCTTTTATCTACAGATTTTTCAATTTCTTCGAGCATACTTCCATCGGGGTCCTGTCCACTGTCGGCCAGTACAATTGCAGAAAATTCCGGAGTGTTGATGCGGAAACAATTGCCCCAATTGCGTACACTTTTAAAAACCCCTTTTTGGTCAACGGTGGGCTGTTCTCCATAAAAGGGCAAGATATCAATCTCAATGTCTCCAATTACTACAGTTGTATTCCAAGCTGGTTGGATGAATTTCTGCTTGGATAATTGAAGTTCTGTTTTAAAATCAGTAGGGCAGAGAATATTTTTCTGACTTACCTGAGGAACAACAATAGGAATGGACCGATTTTCTCCCACTCGACTCAAAATAGAAGGTAAATGCCAATGGTCACCGTGAGAATGAGTGACCAAGATGGCATCCACTTTTTCTTTCTTGCTGGGCAATGGCACTTGGTCAATGCAAGGAAGGCGGGAGTGATGATCAATAGGATCAATCAGTATGGAGGTTGATTCAGAGCAAATGAGAAGACTCGCATGTTCGCGTCGAAAAATTCCTGATTTTTTTTGTGTTTTCCAATATCGTTTCTCTGGAGTTACAAAGTGTTGCAGCTGACTCGGTAAATACTTATCTACATCTGGAATTTTTAATCTCAATTTTTCGAGATTCTGTTGGTGAGTTAATAATCTTAAAAGTTGTGAAGGAGCTTCGAATTGATTTGATTTGAAATAAAAGCTAAGCTGTTGTCGTTCTTTAGCTTGTATTCGCCAGCTTAAAAACCAATCTTTTATTTTAGGAAAGTAGCAGTCTTTTGTGAATAGATATCCACCATCAGAGAACCCATCCAAGTGAACAAATTTTTCTAATTCTGATTCTGAAAAAGTATTCAGATACTTAAGAAAAATTTCACGACAGGCTGTAGTGTTAAAATCTTGTTGTATAAATTCTTTAAGAAGAAAAATGAACGGAAACGCCGGGCCCTGGTGGCGAGCTGCTAATTCACATCGAAACTTAACAGCCATAGGGATCTGTCGTATCAGCATAGACATCAATTTTTTGGTTTAGGAAAGTCGTTTTGACCTGCTTGATTGTACCAAAACCAACTTTTGAAGCTTCGGAATCTTTTCGTCCGGTTGCTTTGCTTTTAGCACGCGCCTTGGATTTAATTCGCTTGGTTTTTTTTGCCATGGATAAACTGTCCTTCCAAATAAAATAAATTACTTAGCGATGATTTCATATCTTATTATAATTTTCAATCGTAAATCCTGACTTAATAAAATTAAACTCCTATTATGAGACTCGAATTAGGCCACTGTTCTATCAAATAAATGCTTTGTCATAATTCTGTTAGGAATAGATATCAATTAAGATGAAAGATTTTAAAAAAGATTTCTAACGTCATTGCTGATAGCACTTTGTGACCATAAAATGTTTTCGATCCAGGATCCCCATTCAAAGCCATACGGTACCAATCATTCAGTTGAATTAATGAAATCGGCAATCGAAGGTCTTTATGATATTTTTTTAAAAAAGAAGGAAAAATATTTTTTAACACTTGTATTTGAAATTGATGAAATTTTACTGCAGATTGAGCTAAAAAGAAATTACCCTTTGGCTGGTTGGCAAACGAACTTGGAAGCCAATTTTGAGCGGCCATTCGTTGCAATTTTTTATCCCAAAGCAAAAAGCCGTGCATCGCTGGCGGTGTTCCGATGAGAAACTCCACTAGTCGATGGTCTAGAAATGGCGTTCGCTGCTCAAAACCAAAAGAAGAAGAATTTCTGTCTTCGTGCCAAATATTATGATTTTGTAATTTGAAATAATTAAAATATAACATGCTTTGACTGAACGACTGCTCTTTAAAAAAAGGATTGGATTCTGGCTCAATAAGATGAGCTAAATATTTGGGCAATCCTACACGACGGTGTAACCCTTCTACCCAATTGGGCTTTAAAATTTGCTGTTCGAATTGCTGCCAATTTTTGAAGGGCCGATCTTCTCGGCGAGAGTACCCGCCAGCAAACTCATCTGCGCCTTGTCCTGAAAATAGAATTTTTAACTCTGGATGATGATTGCGAATGGACTGCATTAATATATTCTTGAGCGGCCATTGATAATCGAATGTTGGCATTTCAATCGTAGCAATCAGGTTCTCTAAAAATTCCAAATTAAAGACTTGAGTGTATTTGCGCTTCGTGAAATCAAAGTTCAATACTTCATGAGGCACTTTTAACAATTTAGTTAATTTTTGTGCTTGCTCTAAATCACCACGTTCGACTGTTGACGAATCGGCCAAGGTAAAAGCCACAGTATTTTTGTTTATTTTTGATCCTGCAGCTAATATCATGGCAGAGTCCAATCCTCCACTCAATGAAATTCCCACTGTTCCTTGTTTTGGCCAACGCAAGGAAATACTATCCTGAAAAATTTCAGCGTAGTTTTTCACAAGTTGTGAAACTTGTTGAATCCCTGGTTTCTTCAGATACTGATGAAAATAATTTTCGAAGCACCAGTAAGGGCAATCAATTATGCCCTTTTGATCAATAGTTACAAAATGTCCAGGTGGCAACGACTGTACATTTTTTATATGTGAAACCGGCTGATACCAATTGGTTAAATCATTCCAAGCAAATTCACGTGGACAGGATGGATGTACCAAAAGAGTTTTTAATTCAGACGAAAAAATCAACTCATCCAGAGGTTCACTCAACTGTCCACGTCCCCTGGTGTAAAATAATGGACGAATTCCCATCCGATCTCTGACCAGAGTGAGACGTTGAACTTTTGGCTCCCAGATGACCAAAGCGAACTCACCATTGAGAAGACTAAAAGCCCGAGTGCCCATTTTTTCAAAAAGAGGAAGTATCACTTCTATATCAGACTGACCTCTGAATTTGAAATGTGGACAATATTTTGATCGAAGCTCTTGATGATTGTAAATTTCTCCGTTTCCGAACACATAAATGGAGCCGTCTCGGTTAGAGAAAGGTTGATCGCCATGCAAATGATCATTGATCGTCAATCGTCGAAAGACCATTTGTAATTGAGAATCATGGAAAAAATATTCGCTATCCGGACCCCTGCGCAAAATGGTTTTACTCATTTTTTTCAGTAAAGCATCTTTACTTCTTTGAGAGAACTTTTGATTCCTGGAAGAATTAAAAAAACCGCCAAATCCACACATTGATTATACCTCATTAAATATTTTTAAATTACTATATCAATTTCACAAATCAAGAAAGTAGTCGGTTGGCATAAATTTTACGGCGCAGTGGAAAATATTTTTTCATATTTCTTGATTTCCTCAGGATACAGTTCCTGGTAAGTGGATTCTGTGGTATTAAAATATCGAAATAATTGAATCCTCCGTCTCACACTTAAGGCCAGCACCTTTTTTTTAATATCCTGACCTCTTAGAGGTCGATGCGAGCTTGTCCATTGTGAAGTGCCTCCCTGAAAAATCCGCCTGAATTCAGAAGGGTGAACCAATTGATTGGCCACCCAAGCTGCTACCTGTTTGGGATTTTCTTTCTTCTTTTTCAGTAATTGCTGAGCATCAATCAATTGCACTTCATGACCCTGAAGATCATGAAAAGCATTCCAACTTGGTGCAACGACTGGCCAGCCTTGGTTTTGAGCAATTGCTAATGAAACATTAAAATCATCAAGGCGGTAGGTTGAAAGTGTTATCAGAGCCGGTCGATCAAATTTATTGAACCATTGAGGCCCAAGATTTCCCAACAGATGAGGAGTACGATTCCATCGGTATTTACAAATTTCATTTTTTAATGAATTGAGATCTGTTGGACCGCAAAGGAAGATATTTTTATTTTTAAAATGTTTGCTTTGTTGCATTTGATTGAAAACACCAATCAAGAGTTCGACATTTTTTCCAACCACAACACGCCCTGAATACACCAAAGAATTTGCCTCACAAAAAGAATACTCTGGATCTTTTTGTGTTAAGATATCATAACGGGATATGACCTTTATGGATGAGGAAGGAAGCCCTACAATCTCAATCAAAAATTGTTTCAATAAACGCGATAAAACATAAATCAAAAATAAATCAGTCGATTGCCAGAAGTCTGGATCAAAAAAATAAAAAGGAGCATTTCCGAAGAAGACCAAGTGCTTCAAACCCCGACGCATTTTTGACAAATCTGGAAGATTCACAGAATTATTAAACTTGTCCAAATCGTTTACGATACCAAAATTAGATATGCCTTTGTTTTTCATATAAATACTGACCTGTTCAAATAAAAAATCAATCGATCGCATTTTTAGCTCTATTTACTTGCTGATATAAATGATGTTGCAGAGATTTTAGAATAACAATTTCCATCTCTTTTCGTGAGCGCGGGCTCCAACGATTAATACTCAAATGAATCACCGAGTGAATAAATCTTTTCTTATCATCGTCTGACAATTTTTTCAGATAGTTTCGCACGTCATTTTTTAAAGAAGTGTTTTCAATGTTTTTAATTAAACTAAAAGGAATCTGAGTCAAGGGTTTGATTGCACATTTTATTTTTTTTCGATCTAAATACAAGTCAATCATATTACGAATTAAAATGATGTTTTCCTCAATAGAATCCGAAAAGAAGTTGAGCCAGTGCAGTCCTAGCTGTGCCCCACCAATAAGGTCTCCATCACTTTCCAATAGACGAAGAACAATACGGGAGTCCGAGATGGAAATTCGTTCAAACAATTTCACTCCAATTAGTCCACAATATCTTTCATACTCAGGAAAATAGGTGGCCGTCTCAACTCGCCAGATCAAACGTTCTTTCATTAGAGAACTTAAAATTCGATGGATCTGAGATTCGATTTTTTTCTTTTGGCCTTTTTTGTCGAAAAAGAATCGAATGCGCAAATGATATTCCGGGTCTTGAGAACGAATGAAAAAAGATGCCTGACCCAAAATGATTTTTTTGAGGGATTTTAGAACTACCTGGGAGTTTTCTTCTGAATGATAAATTTTGAGAAAAAGGCAATCATCACTCGTTGGTAAAAACGAAGGACCTGAGCAATTCAATCGATTTACAATTTGGTTAGTTGCTAGCTCATTAATCTGAGTCTTGGCAAACAACAATAATTCTAAAGGTCGCTCAGATTCCGATTCAATGCATTCCTGAAATTGAATTTGACCTGATTTTATTAATTCGTGAACCATTAGTTCTTTAGCCCAGGCCCTTTCAGTATCTATCAGAATTCTTCCTCGATTCGTTACAAGATAGCAAAGTTTTGGTAGCTGATGACATCTGAGACATTGATCCAGCCTGCTCGAAGAAGCTTCTCTTGAACCTTCATAGAAAAATTGCCACTGAGCTGGCGCTAATATCACTTGACCATAACTGACTCTCGGTAGAAATGGTTTTAATTTTTCAAGAGGACCCCATCGCCAGATAAATATCGGTGAATGTGGGATTCGTGAAAACTGATTGAGCAATCTAAAATGAAAATTGGGCTCATTTCTGGCACCATGAGCATCAACTGAAAATAGATGAATTTCTTGTTCGGTGTTCATCCTCACAAGTTTTACCTCACCGCCAAAAGCCAAACGGAGCCCTACTTCTGAAATTGGAATTTGTGTCGAACCCTGATCTTCAACTCCATCCATATCGATAAAAAATGGAAGGTCCAGTGCGAGGTTTCTCACATTATCAACACTCGCTCTTGCAGAACGATGAAAAAGCTGAGCTGACAGTCCTGAAGATTTTGCCACTTCTTCTTGTAAAACTAATTGATTGACCTGTCTGATATTGGCTGACCAGGCTGCAGCTCGTGCCATCAAACGGGAAGCTGACTGGTGAAATATTTTTTTAGGTATCAAAAAAAGCTGATCTCTTTTTGTGGCCGCGGCTAAAAGTATTGAAATCACTTTCGGCCATTCAGTAACTGTTCCACTTTCTTTGTGGATTTGGTGAAATCTCTGAAGATCATTTTCGTTAATTTTCCATTCTGTGGATTTACTCATCAAAATTTCTTCGGTCCTATTTTGCAAAAAAATATCGATCGGAGATAACTGTAATTCTTTTGAAAGTTCTGGCCTATAAGGCGTGAGCATTTCTTCGGTCAACTCCAAGAGCGGAAAAGTTTGACCTGCATAGTTTTTATGCAAATATTCTCTGATGGCTTCGATTTTCCAATCGCTGGCCAGAAAGTCAGTTCGAGTTCTTTCAGAAAAAAAATCTGCAAATTGAGTTATGACCTTCAGCAAGTTTTCAGCCTTGTTCTTTTGCAATTGCAGTGGTTCTTGAAGCTCAATACCTGCATTCCATGGCAAATCGAATTCAAAGGAAGATTTTCCCCAGCCGTTCATAATTTTTTTTAATTCAGAAAATGGAGGAAGAGATTCTTTGGACCATAGGCATGATGGAGCTTGATTGACTTCCACTGGAATCAAAATCTGATTTCGGACCAAATTAAAAATAATTTGCTCAACTGTTGATTTTGTTTTTAAATTGTTTTGATTCAATAATTCCTTTGCCTGTTTCAGAGAAACTTTCTGAGGAAATTGAATCAATTTATTTTTGATAAATTTCGATAAATGAATTTTTATACTGACGTCATGAAAACCATTTTCGTGGGGCAGACGTGTCCAAAAATTCGCCACGAGCTCTTTAAAATAAAGACTCGGGTTGATCATAAATTCTAAGTCACTGATGAGCGAGTTAGACAATGTCATCGCCTGTTTTTTTCGACGATGAATCGCCGAGGTGGATTCAAATAAATTATATCTAGCTTTATTCAATAAATCCTGTGGTATTTTTGTCTCGTTACCTATAGAGCCAACCCCTATCCCAGAAAAGAAACCAAAGGGGGTTGGCTTTGAAGCCATTCTTAAAAGATAACGTCGAAGTGTCTGTAAATCCTTCGACGTTAAGGGCCCTGTTCCTTCTTTTATTTTTATTCTTTGCGTGAGCCGTTCATAAAATTGAGGATTGGCTAGAAATAATGCAGTTCGAACAAAGGGTTCCTCAAGAAGAGAAAGCTCTTTGTTATTATCAATGCATTCAAGAACTTGCCGCAAAGAAAAAATTGGAGCTCGATAAAGAAGTGGTGATAAAAATTCATAACGTCGACTCATTAAAGTTTTTTCCTGAATTGAGCTAACCACTTTTTTATTTGCATTGAACTTCTATGTGATACTAGTGGAACCATTTTCGAACTTGAATCTAGCCAAAATTTAATCCTTTTAATTTCTGTAAAAGTGAGTTCTTTTATAGAGAAGAAAATAAATTTAGGAACACGAGGGAATGCAAGAGCGAATTGTTTTAGAAAAAATAATTCATCTTGTGAAAATATGAATATGATTTTTTTTGATTTATTTACTGAATTTGATGTTAAGGACTGAATCAATGCCTCTAAAAACTTCACTTGTCGTCGAATAGCCAAGATCGGCAGCGCTTTGAAGAGTTGTTTCACTACAAAAGGCTCAACGATGACTGTGAGATCAGGGAATTCACTCAGTTGCAAAACCATTTCTTGAGCTTGATTAGGATCAACAAAGTATAAATATGCAACTGGAGCAAATTCCGCCTTTCGGGAAAAATCGAGCAAATCTTTTAACCTGGTTTTTTGTCTTAATCCTTTAGATTTATCGTTGTGAATCCAAATCACATACTCTTTGCCAGAAGAATCGACATCAATTTTTGTAGGACACCAAGAAGATGAAATTTTTCGAGCTCTCAAGATAATTTCCGATTCTGAAATTTTTTTGAAAAAGAATGATAAATCATCATCACTTTCTGCAAGTGTCGGTTTTCTTGAGTGAGTATCTTGTGTGTATCAGCCTGAATGTGATCCCCCAAAAATATTTTTTTTTGTTTGGGATCCTTCGAATAAATTTTTAAGGTTTTTGTGATTTGCGCTTGAACTCGAATTGTTGATTTAATTTCGAGTAAGAACAAAAGATGAAGAATTGATTCTATTTTGATGTCTCTATGATCTATCCAATAAGAGTTTCGGTTCAAATGTGATTCAATCTTCGAATAGAAATCTTCCACCATTTTCGCCTGCGATTTAATTTTGAAATTGGACTTTGCCCAAGCAGGCGGGCGCTCTAAATATGAGCTCAACACCTCCACTGGATTTCGGTGAACAAACACCCAAGGTGTTTGCGGAAAAGCCGCCAAAATCAGACCTAATTCCTCAATATTCCATGACGTAAATTTAAAAATTGTCACTTTGGATTTACTCGAACTTTTAGGATTATAGGCCTTTAGCAATCCTCTTAATAATTCTTTCCGTAGCTTGTTCTCGACGGTCGTCGTTTCTCGAAAAAAACCATTCACCGCCGTTGACTCTGAAATAACTAAAGTCTGTGGACTTCGCCGAAGGGCCTGCGAGACAAGAGTCGAACCACAGCGTCCAATATGAAAAATAAAAAGCCCAGGATCTTTAAATCTCGAATTCCTTGCAAAAGAACGAAGAATATTCAAATCCGTCAATCGACCGTTTTGCAGGGCCTGTGGACTGAACTCTTGAGTGAAAAATGGCAGCGTAAAATTTTTCTTTGCTTGTAGCCAGAGTATCGAATTTCTTTGACAAAGAACGGGAACCCCGAGATTTCGAAAGTCACCTGTTCTTTGCAAATTACTATTCTTTTTTACTTTGTACAAAAATTACCTGAGCGTCACTTGGCTGTGATGATCTGATGCTCGACTAGTTCCTTGACCATTTCGACAGTTTGCTTTTCTAGTTGCAAATTAGTCTCAAATTCTGGATAGACTTTTTTTAAGATCGATCTTGCGGATTTTCTTGAATTTTGAACAATTTCAGAAACGAAATCAGACACAGGTCCTTCCAAATCAAAACTTGTACCTTTCGAAATATTGTAGCAACGCAATTGCTTTTCTTGTCCAAAACTTGGTTGAGTTAAAACATCCTCTTCTAAAGAAAAAATCTGATCCAGGAAATTGCTTGAATTTATTTTGTTTTTTGTTTTTGACTTAGCCGCAGTTTTATTCCCGACTGTTGATTTTTTTATTTTAGCCATAAACCCTAATCTTTCTTTTTATAAACGACGTCTTTACAATGTTGTACATTTCGAGAAACAGGTGTTTTGAGTACTTTCAGACGTTTAACAAAATACTGGCGTTAAGAGATTTTGTTCAAGCAAAATGTACATCAACAAACAAAAGTCTGTCGAGATCATGACAAAATCATAACAAAACAAAATTACTGTCGGATTTCACCGCATCTGACCACCCAAATTTCACGGGTTTGACCACCCCGATTTCAGTGTTTGACCAGGTCAATTGCATCATTTGACCACCCCCATTAACGCGGATCGTTGGGCTTTTTAAAGGTCCTCCGGTACTT
>CAIYID010000006.1 GCA_903926205.1 uncultured Bdellovibrionales bacterium | reverse complement strand
TCAAGTGGAGCGAAAAAGGCGCAGAGAAAATGACCAGGCTTGTGCTGCTGCAACTCAGTTCAACGAAACAGTTCTGGGACGATCACTGGGCATCCAAGATGGGAATGGAAGCGAATATTAAACTGAGCTTTTTAGGAGTGATTGTTGATGCTTAGGAAATGGGATTTTCTAAATTTTTAGATTTCTGAAAATCCCAACAACTTCGGAACGGTATCCCTTAGTTAATAATTATTGTTTAATATTCTTATTTCTATCTAGTAAAACCCAAAGTCTTCGGTGGGTCTTTCGGGTGAGTGCTATTGCGATAAGTGTGCCGAACTCACAGGCATTTAATTCTACCCTGAGAAAAAATACCTGTCTAAAAACTCGACGAAGTGCCGTGACTAAGCTTTTGACAGGTGCTTTTGGCAGGGGCTTTTGACAGTAGTCTATGCGTCTTATGCGCATCAAAAAAGCTAACAAAATCTCATTAAGAAATTGAGGTATTAAGCCGACAAAATCTTATGAAAATTTATTTCTGGAAAAAGTTTTTATATTTTTTAGTGTTGTTCTTAGTAAGACCTCTTGCCTTGGCAGAAGACCTTCAGTGCATTGGAAACGAAAATCTCGCGGGACTAAAAACAAGTAATCTTTTTGATATCCGTGACATTGCCGATAACCTCTGCGTTGACAAGGGAGAAGAAAAAAAGCCTATTCCCAAGGTGTCAATCAGTACCAGTCGATGGAAAAGCATTGGCGCGCTTAATAAAAAAAATGAGCTTTTTGACAACGCCAAAGCGGCCGCCTCTGAAAAAAAATGTAAAGACGGCTGTGAACAATCGGATAAAAACAAATTTGATGTTCATGTTTATCCCCTCAATGTAAAGAAGCCAGACAAATGCTTATTGACTGGCAAGACTGTCCTTATTAAGGATGATCAAAACAATGAAGTTGTGCCTTCAAGTGAAATTTTCAAGAAAAAGAATTGCGTTGAGGTTAATGAAGAAAATGAAAAATGGATCGAACACTTCATCCGGGAAAAAAATCCCGCTGGCGAAAAAGCGAATGAACTCGCTGGCGATGATTGCTCCTTTAACATCAATTACATTGCAGTTTCTACCCCCAGGAAAGACGGTGGTTGCGAAGGGCATGTTGAGGTGCACGGAACCTATGTTTCCATCACTGATGATAAAGAGTTTTCGGCCTCAATTATTGTTGACCACCAATGGACTTGTTCAGGAAAATCAAAATGAAAAAAGATATCCTCTTATTTATAGCTTTGCTCGTTTTTCATTCACCAGCGTGGGCAGAAAAAGCCTCTGTGGATTGCAACGAAATTCCCGCCAAGGAAACTAACGAAAAAAAAGTACGAGGCAAGATCTTTTACACAGTTATTGATAAAACCTGCATCGAGGACTCTTCCAAAACCACCACCTGCGTAAAATCAGTCATGACTGACTTTGATCGCTGCAAAGACAAAAAAACCTTGGTCAAACAAGTTTGCGGTGAAAAAGGCCCCTCCCAAAAAGAAGTTCCTTGTGATTGCGACGCTGGAATTTGTAAAAAATAATATGAATTAGCCAGCTCTTTTAACTTGAAGAGTTTGAAAGATGCTGGCTTCTACTGAATCCAGATTGAAAGGCTTTTTTATCAAGCCTTGAGCTCCATCAGCCAAGGCTTTTATGACACACGGATCATACTCGTCTTCACCTGTCACCAATAGTATTGGCTCAGCAAATTGAGTCTGCCTTAGCAGGCTCACACTGCTTTCACCGCGGCAGTCAGGAAGATGTAGATCCGTGACGATCAAATCAAACTTATTTTTGGATATTTTCTCACAAGCATCTTTCATCGATGTTGCAGTTATAACGCTATAATGGGCCTCTAAATGCTCCGCCACGAGCTCCGCGATATCAACTTCATCATCAATCACCAAGATATTCTGTTTCATTCTTTTCCCTCACCAAGCCACATTAGGTCTTCAACTAGTGATTCTTCTGTATGAAACTTATCGGCTGCCCATAAATTGAACTAAAGAATAATATCAGACCAAAATAAGACAAGCCCGAGGAAAGTCCAGTGAAAATGAGACCTCTAACTCATTGATTACTGAGAAAAACACGAGAGACACCCTTGGGAAAATCGCTCAATGAGATAAAGTCTTCGTTAAGCCTTAATCACGATATTTACGAGCTTTTGTTTGACGTAAATCTTCTTAACTACGTCTTTGCCTGCCAACATATCGGATAATTCTTTTTCCGCCAAATTCAGAACATCAGGCTCTGAAATATCTACGGCCACTTGCACGCGTTTGCGAATCTTTCCATTCACTTGCAAAACCAATTCGAAGTCCGAATCCTTGAGATATTTATCTTCCAACTGAGGCCAACTCGAATAATCAATAGATTCTTTATGCCCTAATTTTTCCCAAAGTTCGGCGCAAACATGAGGAGCCAAAGGGGAAAGCATTTTTACATACATTTCCACTTGTTCTTTAGTCATCGTCGCTTTGATCTCATGAAGATCATTAAGAGACTCCATCATCGCGGCCACGGCTGTGTTGAAATTGAAATTCGTAAAAGAATCATCAATGCGTTTTAAAGCTTTGTGTAAAGCTTTCCAAATCTTCTCATTCTCTGGGCCTGAAGTTGAACTTATTTTCAGTGAGTCATCTTCTCCCACTAAATAAATCCAAAACTTACGCAGGAATTTTTCACAACCAGTGATCCCCTCCGTCGCCCAGGGTTTATCTAAATCCAAAGGCCCCATGAACATGGAGTACAAACGAAAAGCATCACAGCCTTTTTCTGCAATCACGTCATCCGGGTTCACAACATTGCGCAAACTCTTCGCCATTTTTGTGATAAAGCGCTCAACTTTTTCACCATTACTCAAACGATAAAAAGCATTTTCCTTCGCTGTCACTTCGTCACTGGGAACCAAGCGTCCTGTGCTATCTTTAAAAGCAAACGCGGTCACCATTCCTTGATTAAATAATCTCTTGAAAGGTTCAGGATCTGAAACTAAGCCTAAGTCAAAAAGAGCTCGATGCCAAAATCTTGCATACAGCAAATGCATCACCGCATGCGAAGCTCCACCGACATACAAATCGACTTGACGCCAATAATTCATGGCCTCAGAGCTAAACGGTTTTATTTTGTTACCTGGATCCATAAAACGCAGATAATACCAGCAACTCCCCGCCCAACCAGGCATGGTGTCAGTGACTCGGAAATAATTTTTACCATTTTTCTGAATATGAACCCAGTTTTTATCTCTAGCTAAAGGCGAGGATCCATCCGTGCTCGGCTTGAAATCCTCCATGTGCGGCAGCTCCACCGGCAATTCGGATTCATCCATGGCTTGTACCTTTCCAGCTTCATCCAAAAGCAAAGGAAAAGGTTCGCCCCAATATCTTTGCCGAGAAAAAATCCAGTCGCGAATCTTATATGTAATTTTAGCGCGCCCGTGATTTTTCTTCTCGATTGTATTGGTAATATTTGCTCTGGCCGTCGCGGAATCTTGTCCCGTAAATTCATCAGAGCTCATCAACACGCCATCTTTCGTGAAACAGTCTTGAGAAGCTTCGGCGACAGACCCTCCTGCAACGGGAATGATCACTTTTTTCAAAGGCAGGCCCGTTTTCTTCGCTAAGAGAAAATCTCTTTCATCGTGACTTGGAACTGCCATCACGGCTCCTGAGCCATAGTCCGCCAAAACATAACTCGCTAAATAAATTGGTACTTTTTCACCCGTCAATGGGTGGATACAAAAAGCGCCGGTCTCACAGGCCGAAAAATCATCAGCTTCAGCCTTGCGATCCCGTTCCGAACGAGATTTCATCTCAGCAAGAAAGGCTTCCACTTTCGCTTGATGAGACTTGGGTGTGATTTTTTGAACCAGAGGATGTTCCGGGGCTAGCACCACGGCCACCACGCCAAAAAGCGTGTCGGGGCGAGTGGAAAAGACGGTGATTTTTTCCGAGAGTCCCGCGTCCGCCAAAGCAAAATCAATTTCTGCTCCTAAGGACTTACCTATCCAGTCCTCTTGCATTTTTTTAACACTGTCTGGCCAATCTAAATCTTTTAAACCCGCGAGTAGTTTGTCGGCATATTCTGTGATCCGAAAAACCCACTGAGTGAGAGGGCGTCGTTCACAAATATAATTTCCACGTTCAGATCGTCCGTTGATAACCTCTTCATTAGCCAAAACGGTTTTTAATTCCTCACACCACCACACCGGCATTTCTTTGCGGTAAACTAAACCTTTTTTATAAAGTTGTAAAAAAATCCACTGAGTCCACTGGTAATATTTGGGATCAGAAGTGTCGACTTCACGAGACCAATCATAAGACAAACCAATCAACTTCAACTGTCGACGAAAATTTTCAGTATTGATGTCCGTGGTTTTGCGTGGATGTTGATTGGTTTGAATCGCATACTGCTCTGCAGGTAGACCAAAAGCATCCCAACCCATGGGATGCAAAACATTGCAGCCTTCCATTCTTTTTTTCCGAGCGACTATATCCGTCCCGATATAACCACTCGCATGCCCAACATGCAGACCTGAGCCCGACGGATAAGGAAACATATCCAAGACATAGTAAGATTTTTTCTTAGAATCGAAATCAGCATCCCCAGGATTGGGACAACGATAGGTTTTGTTTTTTTCCCATAGGGATTGCCACTTTGCTTCAATTTTTCGCGGTTCATATTTGCTCATAAGCAAAAAAACTAGCATAGTGCGGAATTGGAGGCAATTATTACCCCTAATCAACTTTCCACAATTCGACTAGCCCATGTGTTTCCCAATGATTCTTGGGGTGGCGCAGAAATTTATATGGTTCAACTCGCCGACTGGCAAAAACAAGCCGGGTTAGACGTTACTATTTGGTGCAAAGAAGGATCTCCCATTCATCAAGAAGCGCTGAAACGTGGGCTTAAAGTCTTGGTCGATCCCGTTCCCCTTCGTCGGTTTTTAGGGAAACTACCAAGTCTGGCTCATTCTATTCGCCGCGAGAACTTCACTCATTTGCAAATTCACTGGTCTGGAGGAGTGATGACCTTTGCGGGAATTAAGCTTTTTTGCCGCGAACTGAAGGTGCTTTATCATCCTCATATGTTCATCGATTATCGCAAAAAAGATATTTTTCATCGCTGGGCTTATGGACAACTGGATCAAATTTTCGCCGCAGGAGAATGTGCCAAGCAAAGTTATTTAAAAAATCTTCCGGTCAAAGAATCCCAGCTCAAAATCGTTCCCTACGGGCTTGACCTCGGTGAAACCGCCAACCTCGGTGAAGCCTCTAACTCCAGTGAAACCGTAAAAAAAGATTTTTCAAAATGGGGACTAGCTTCTGGAAAATTTTATGCTGGTTTTTTGGGTCGCATTGATCGTCAAAAAGGAGTTAAAGAATTTCTATTGGCGGCCATTCCTCTATTAAAAAAATATCCGCAACTGCATTTGCTTGTGGTTGGAGAGCCCACTCGCAATGAAAAAGATTCTTTAACCTATCAAGACGAATTGAAGACCCTCATTCATGAATCAGGTTTTTCAGAGCGAATCACTGAATTGGGTTATCAGAAAGATTTTCGTTCTTTGCTCTCCTGCTTGGACGTCTTAGTCATGCCCAGCTATCAAGAGACTTATTCGCTCTTGATTATTCATGCTTTTTCTTTAGGCGTTCCCGTGCTTTCAACCAATGATGGTGGCACTCCAGATCTCATTGGGAAACAAGAAGAGCGCGGTTGGTTGGTACCACCAAAAACGGTGGAACCGCTTCGTGAAAAATTAGAGTTCCTTCTTCAACATCCTGATGAGATTTTAAAAAAGAAAAATGGCTGTGTCACTTACGTTCACAGCCATCATGATTACCATCAAATTATTTTGGAATTTTATTAATTAAGCCAAACGCCAGCTTGAAAACCTGTACCACCGCCCATAAATCCAGGAACCAAAGGCTGCCGGTACATAGGATAACTGTAAACTGGATAAGTATAATATTGAGGATAGCCGTTATTCCAGCTATTGCTCCATGTATTATTATTGTTCCAGCCGTTACTCCAACCATTCGAATATGAATTTGTGTTGCAATAACTTCCGTTGTTACCATTGTTGTAGCCATTGTTGTAGCCATTCGAATAGCCTGTATTCGTTGTTGCACAAGTTGGAACTGAAGTGGCCAAAACGCATTGGTTATTGTAAGTCACCATTGTCGTGCTTCCACCACATGAAGGCAAACAACCTTGGGATGTCGTTAAGTATCCAGCTGTGTTTCCACAAGACGTGGGAGTAGCTACTGCTGAACTAGAGCCTCCGCCTCCACTATTTTGACAAGCGACAATCACCGCCGATAAACTAATAAACGAGGCAACCGCCAATACTAATTTTTTCATAAAACCTCCAAAAATTGAAAGGAACACTCGATACGGAGCACAGTTCATGCCAGTTTGAGAATCAATAGGAGTTAGAGTGGAATCTTTCCTCGCTTTTGTGCCCGTCAAAGTTTTTGACAGGAGTGACGTTTCTGGGGAATATGTGAAATCAAAATGAAAAAACTGGCCATTCCTGGGGCTTTCCTTATTATAGCTGCGATTTTTGCCTTCACCATTGATCAGCCAATTTCTTTATGGTTCGACGAACCCGCGCGCAACAGTTGGCGCCTCTTTGCTCTAGAAATTACTGATATTGGCAAGGGCGAACAGTGGTTTGGACTCTCCCTCTTTGTTTACTTCGGTAGCCAGTTAATCCTCAAATACCGTCCTCAATCTATTAGTAGAGAACGCGCCAGTAATATTAAGAACTGGAGTCTTCATTTTTTTGCGGCACTGATAGTTTCTGGTTTTTTTCTGCAGCTGACAAAAATTATCTTTGGACGACAAAGACCTCATGTCTCTATCACTCGCGAAGCTCTGATCTTTCACCCGTTCAACTTTAATTGGGATTTTCAAAGTTTTGCATCAGGACACACTCAAACCCTTTTTTGCGTTGCGAGTCTTTTTGTTAGCCTCTGGCCACAAAAATCAAAATGGATTTGGTTGACCGCAGGACTTCTGGCCTTCACTCGAGTGATGGCCCTTCAACATTTCGTGAGCGATGTTATTGGAGGAGCTCTCCTTGGCATCTATGGGACTCAACTGAGCTTCTACCTGTTTTCTAGAAAAACACCTGTTCCGCAGCCTTTAAATGCTTTAAAGCGTTAGGACCTTCGTCGAGACTCTGAATGATAAATAAAAGGTCTAACTTCTGTGCGTTTTGTTTTTTTCCCTGAGGTCCGCTATAATATACAAGTTGAACTTTTCGAAAAGAATTAAAATTTGGGGGAGCGATGCAACCGAAAGCAATAATAACATTTTTATCACTAACTCTGGCTCTTAATGTAGCGCCCGTCTTGTCTGCTCGTGCAGCTCAGGCGGACAAAACTGTGGAGGTTGAAGAATCCCAAGCTGATGCGGAATCAGCCGCCGCTGATGCCAAAGAAGCTAGAAAGCTCGCGGACGAGCAAAAACGAAAAAAAGAATCGGCAAAAAATGAAGCCGAGTCCTCCATCAGCAAAGCAAAACTGGCTGAAGAAAGGGCGAAGCACGAAGCCACTTTGGCTGAGCAAGATTCACTAAAATTTAAAAAAGACGCTGAAGATCTTGATCGACAAAAAAAAGCTGCTGATGAGCGCGGTGCTTTGTTGCAAAAACAAATAGAAGCAACCAAAGAGAAAATCCAAGCTTCAAAAAAAGCGACAGAAGAAGCCATTGAACGGAAAAAGAAATCCGATGAGCAACTAAAAGTCCTCCAAGCTCTAGGCGATGAAGAGCAGAAAAAAGCCAAAGCTGTTCAAGTTGAAATGGAAACAGCTCGCAGAGAGTCTGACGCTGCAAAAGAAAAAGAAAAGGAAGCTCAGGTTCTCTTAGAAAAAACCAAAGCTATCGCTCAACGCGACGTTCTTCTTGCAAACGCTGCTGGCCAAAAATATAAAGCAGAAAAAATGAAAGCCGAAGCAGAAAGATCCCGAGCTGAAAGCGAAACGGGGAAAATTAAGGCGCAACAAGAGGCCTCAGTGAAGGAAACGGAAAGACTTCTTGATGAAGCAAAAAAGGCTGAGGCTGGTTTTAAAGAAGTTCTAAACTCTGTGGAACAAGAAAAGAAAAAACTCGAAGAACTAAAAAAGTATGAGTCCCAGAGTCGCGAAAAAGCGACAAGAACTCATGCTGAGTTTGAAAAGAAAAGAGCCGAAGCCGCTCGCGATGTGGCCTTGGTCAATGCAGAGAATGCCAAACTTAAAAAATCCGTTGTTGATTCAGAAACCGAAATGCAAAGAATGGAATTGGAAAATAGAAAAATTGAAGCAGAGATCGAAAAGCTTCGTTCTGAGCAAGAAAAACTTAAACAACAAAATGAAAAATCAAAAAAGAACGCAGAGAATACAAAAACAACCAAGGAAACCTTGCTGACTCAACTCGAAACAGAAAAAATGAAGTTAGAAACAGAAAAAATAAAAGCAGAGACCGCCCTCCTCTTAAGAGGTACCTCAACCAACACCGAAAAAGCTTCCGCAGAGAATTCAGAAGTTCCTAAAAAAGAGAAAAAGAAGCACTAAGTTCTTTATTGCTCCAGAAAAACTGGGATCAGTTCTAAATACCTGTTGAGTTCACTTGGTGAGGCAGGCTCGCCAAGTGAAGTGTGTGAGTCGGATAAGGAAGATGAATCTCCATTGTTCCAGCTAAATGAATGATCTCCAAAAGAAGTTCTTGCTGTGTCTGGCATTCCAATCGAAAATCGCTGGTATTTACAAAACAGGTCATTGAAATTTTAATATCAAAATCCCCTAAAGACTGAACATAAACATAGGTCTCATCCTTTAAAATTAATGGATGTAAATCCAATTTCCTACGGATTTCTTCAATGAATTGCTGAACTAAGGCTGGAGGAGTGGAAGAAGCAACACCGATCACATGCCGAAGCCGGCGAGCCGGACGCGCACCAAGATTATCAATTCGCTCTTTGGCCATAATTGAATTTGGAACCGTGATCATGGACTTGTAAGCGGTACGGATTTGTGTCGAGCGAAAACCCACCTCTTCAACCGTGCCTTCGGTGTCACCAACCTTGACATAATCTCCTCTTTGAAAAGGACGATCCAAAATAATAGTGATAGAACCAAACAAATTGGCGGCAGTGTCTTGCGCCGCTAAGGCGAGAGCCAAAGAGCCAATTCCTAATCCTGCGAGAATGGCACCGACATTAAAACCCAAGCTCTGCATAGAAAGGAGAAAGCCTAAAGTAACAACGACAATTTTCAAAACTTTGGTAGCAAATGGAGCCAATTGTCCGTCAAGACTTCCTCCTGAAGCTTTTACCCAATCTTCCATCGCAAGTCCTGTGCCCTCTGCTCCAAAGTAAGCCAGTCGCATTAAATTGACTAAGACCAAAAGATGAATCACCAGAACTAGAACGTGTTCAATTCCTTCGTGAATGGAAATAATTTGTAAACCAAAATGCCAAACTCCGGCCGCCAACAACCATGACAGTGGGTACTGAACATCTTTGGCCAACCAATATGAAATTGCGGCTGGCAATTTGTGATGTTGTCCATAGCGACTTTTGATTTGAAAAATTAATTGCTTCGACAAGCTTCTTAAAATAAATCCCGTAAAAAGTGCAATCACGGCTGCAATCCACTTCCAGTTGGGGATCAAAAAAATCACATCATTCATTCGTTGAGAAGCTTCGCTGGCAATAGTTCTTGGTAGTTCAATGCTCATGGTGGGCGATTTCAACGCAAAGTGAGGAGGCTCTGCAATCATTTTTTCTTAACTTTTTCATTTTTTCCTAAGATGTAAAGAAGACGCCACGTGAAAATGACTCATGACTAGCTGCTAAAAAAAAAGTGAGCCTTGTGCGCATCGTCAAACTCTTTAACTTATACTTTCATCCAGTTAGCGGCTTATGCTTTTCAGGCAACCAAATAGGAGGGATATGACAATGACGTCATTTATGCAAAAGGCCTTGCGCTCTCTGCTGATTGTTTCCGCACTCAGCACGACAGCTCTGGCATCAGAATACATCGTTAAATACAAATCACCGGTGGCTTTTACAAGCCTCGCGACAACAGATGTTCAGGTGAAAAATCATCATGAACTCGGTCAGTACTATGTCGTAGATATTAAAGAGGGCCAACAAATTCAAGGTTTGATTCATTTATTCTCAAACCCAAATGTTGATTATGTCGTTCCAAATGCAAGAATGCATGCCTTCAATGTACCGGTCAGCTCTTCGGCGACGCAAACTCAATGGGCCATCAGCAAAATTCAAGCTGAAAAAGCTTGGCAACGTGCAGGCAACAAAGGTTCTCGTAAAGTTGTAGTGGCCGTGATCGACACAGGTGCCGATTTCAAACACAAAAACTTAGCTCCTAACATGATAACAGGCTACGATTTCATAAATAACAATGACAATCCTATGGATATTACTGGTTCAGAAAATCCTGGTCATGGAACTCATTGCTCTGGAATCATTGGCGCGACGGGCGTTATCGAAGGCGGAACTGTTGGAATCTCTCCAGAAGTTTCAATCATGCCTTTGCGATTCTTAGATCAAAATGGTGGTGGCAATTTAGACAATGCCATTAAGGCGATTGACTATGCCATTGAAAAACATGTGGATGTTATTTCGGCAAGCTGGGGCGCTCCCGTTTCTGCGAAAGAAGCTCAACCCTTGATTGAGGCGATTGCTCGTGCAGAAAAAGCAGGCGTCATGTTCGTTGTTGCCGCTTCGAACGATGGAAAAAACAATGATACCTTTAATGTTTATCCAGCGAATGCAGGCTTAAGCAATATGATTTCTGTTGCCGCCTCAAGCTCTAACGATAGTAAACCAAGTTGGTCTAACTACGGACGTACAAAAGTAAATTTAGCATCTCCTGGTGAAGGTATCATGAGCACCTTGCCCAAAGATAAATATGGTAATCTTTCTGGCACTTCAATGGCAACACCGCTTGTTGCTGGATTGGTTGCTCTTGTTAAAGCACAAGATGCTTCCTTGAAACCAACAGAAATTCGCGCGCTCTTACAAGCATCGGCTGATAAAGTAAGTATTCAAACAGCCTGTGATTGTCGAGTGAATGCCTTTAACGCGATTGATACTGTGATAAGCAAAAAAATGTTCATTTCACCTTATGCGACAACTTTAGCAAAAGGTGAGCAAACTCAATTTGAAGCTGTTTACGGCAAAGCGCCGTTGACATTTACAAGCTCAAATTCAAGCGTAGGAACCATTGACAATGCTGGTAACTTCACCGCAACCGGCGGCGGAGACACCACCGTGACCGTGACAGATGCGACTGGCGTCACGGCTACTTCTTACAAGATTTATGTCAAAGGCGGAAAAGCAGATGAACCAGGTCAGCCTGAAGGTTCTTGCGTGTTTGGCAATCCAAAAATATGCGCGATTATATGTGAAACATTTCCAACTTTGTCGAGCTGCCAACAGAATTAATGTTTGTTGAATCTCAGATTCAACGACAAGAATGAAAAACAAAAAAGAGCACTCCTTAACAGAGTGCTCTTTTTTTTGTGAATTATAAGAGCTTTCTAATGATGAATTTTCATAATTCGAGAATCTCTCTTGTGATTTACCGTTACTCACAGGCTCGACTTTACTTTTTATTTGCTGACAAACAAAAAGTTTCTAATTTTAATCTTGAAGAATCTTTGGTTAGTACCCTAACAAAAGTTGAAGTCGCGAGTTATAATTTCTTTAAAGATTGGCGAATAAAAATACCTTCACCCACCATGTAAATAATCATACTGATCGTCAGACCGATTCCTTTGAGAAAAACCCAGGCAGTTGTCGACCAAGAAAAAGCCGCCCAAACATTGAGTATTGCATGGATCGCCATAAAAATACCGAGTCTGAAACAAAGTCCGTTCATCCGTGGTCGAATGATTTCTGGTATTTGACTCCCTTGCTTATCCGCCATTGCTAAAATAAGATTTTTTTTCATCAGCAATGAGCCCCAGAGCAAAAAAGCAAAAAGCAATTCCATGATCGTGGGTTGCAACTTAAACCAAAAACCTTCATTCGTAAAAATGGTCAAACCGCCCATCACTAAAATTAAAACATTACTTCCCCAGGTGAGTTTTGAAACTTTTCGATAGCGATAAAATTCAAAAGAAATTTCACCAATACCCAGAACCATTCCGGCCACAGTCCCCCAAAGCGGCCCGTAATTGTCTTCGATAAGAGCATAGCCCACCAAAGGAACAATTCCCCCGAAAAATAATAAAGCGGCTTGAGACTGTTTTTGACTCATGAAAATAAAATTTTCTGACCAAGGCTAGGAATCCTTAATTGATCATTTTCCATCACCACTTGCCCTCCCACAATAGTGTGAGTCGGCCAGCCTGTCGCTTTCATGCCATCAAAGGGAGTCCATCCGCAGCGACTTTTGATCCAGGAATTTTCAATGACTCTCTGTTTTTTTAAATCAACGATTGTAAAATCAGCATCATAACCTAAATCGATACGACCTTTAGTGTTACAGCCAAAAACATGACGAGGATTTTCACAAACAAGGTCAACCAGTCTTTGCAAAGATAATTTTTTTTCACTCACATGAGTCAACATCACAGGCACTAGGGTTTGTACACCAGGCATACCGGAGGGGGACTTCGGATATTCTTGCGACTTTTCCGCTAAAGTGTGCGGAGCATGATCCGTCCCAATCACGTCGGCCAAACCATCTCGAACAGCTCGCCATAAAACGTCTTGATGACTTTTTTCTCGAATGGGTGGATTCATTTGCGCCAGAGTGCCCAAGCGCTCGTAGCACTCTGGAGCCTCCAACGTCAGGTGATTGGGAGTTATTTCGAAGCTCGCTAAATCTTTATTTCTCGACAAAAGTTCCACTTCCTCTTTTGTCGAGACATGAAGAATATGCACTTTTTTATTTAGTTTTCTAGCGAGAGTGAGCACTCTTGCTGTTGCCCGAAAACAGGTTTCTGGATCTCGCCATACATGATGTTGTTTCACATCTTTGCTTGCTAGTACCAAGGCCTTCCGCTCTTTCAAGCGAGCTTCATCTTCAGCATGAATAATCACGCGACGATGACATTGGCTCATAATTTTTTCGAGAGCCTCGTCATTATCGACCAAAAGGGAACCAAAAGAACTTCCCAAAAAAATCTTAATGCCAGAACAACCTGGCAAGGACTCCATTGCCGAAATTTGCTCAAGATTGTCTCTCGCGGCACCGCCATAAAAAGCGTAGTTCACCCAAGCTCTTCCTTTTGCTAAATTGAATTTCTCTTGGAGTCGTTCAACATTAGTTGTGGGCGGCTGTGAATTCGGCATATCAAAAATGCTCGTCACTCCTCCCATCGCCGCAGAGGCCGTTCCTGATTCCAGGTCTTCCTTATGGGTTAACCCAGGCTCTCGAAAGTGCACTTGGCTGTCGATCACGCCGGGCAAAATGTGCAAGTGTTCAGCGTCTAACTTTCGCTCCGCCTCAAGATGATTCGAAGAAAAAGAGGCGATTTTTCCGTCCCGCACCCCCACATTAATTTTTTCAATCGATATAATCCCGGATTTATTAAAAAGAACATGACCATTATTAATGGCAAAATCTAATTTCATGAGTAAGAGCTTAATGTATTTCAGGCTTCGGGTCACGCCTTAGGTCTAGTGTTCTCTAAAAAAAGATTTTTTTCGCTGAATCACGACTGATTCGCAGCGGATTCCTGACTGTCCCTTAATAAAGCCTGAGCAACGATCCACCCTGCTTGTCTCAAATCAACTTAGTGAAGTGAGGAGCCTTTCTTCGGCTCCTCATTCCCTTAATAACCCTTCGTGCTGACCCTCATCGATTGAGTTGACCATAACCGATTGAATAGAGACAATCATTCTGATGAATATTGAAAATTTCCTTCTATTTTTATTTAAAAATAATGCCGGGCTTATCGAATCTTTAGTTGTCGCAATTTTATTAGCATCTGCTTTTTTGGCTTATCGAAGTTTTAAAATTTCGAAAGATGAAGAGTTGGGAGTTTCTCCTTCTGGTGACCTCGGTCAGTTAGAAGAGATGATAAAAAAACTTTTGGAGCAATCCAAAACTCTTCCGAGCGCGGGCGTTCTCGCTCAATCCATCGCGGCGGCCGGCCCTAGTGGAGAAGCCAGTGCGGCTGGAGTTGAAGCAACAGCCCTACTTGAAAATATCTCTGTTCTTAAAAAAGAGCTCGAAGCCAAACAGGGTGAAATCGAAATGATGAAAGCCACCTCTGCGGGGGGAGCGGCAGATCCCAGTAGCGCGGCGCTTTCCGAAAAAGAAAAATCAAATCTTCAAAATCAAATCAAAGAACTGCAACGCAAATTAGAAGAGTTTGATATTATCAGTGCAGACATTGCTGATCTTTCTTTTTATAAAGAAGAAAATCAGCGTCTGCAAAAAGAATTGAGCACTTTGAAGGAATCCTCAAAGAGCGATCCTCCTGCGAAGACGCCCGCGTCCTCTGCTGCAACTCCTCCGCCTCCGGAAACTTTGACAAAATCTGCTGTAATGGAACCTCTGATTGAGCCCTCGAGTGAATCATTGGCTGAACCAATAGCTCCGCCAATGAATGAATCGTTGTCAGAGCCGATGACAGCGCCAATGGCCGAGCTGAAAAAACAAGAAATATCAGATGCTGGAGTTCAAGAAGTTGTGAACGAGGATTTGATTAAAGAGTATGCTGCAATGGTCGATGCTCAGAAGTTCGGAAAAAGTTCTGATAACTCTGACGAGACTGAAACGACAGAATCTTCACTCGAAGAAAAAAATAATCCACCTGCGATTGAAGAAGTTGATCTTGGAACTTTGGATATTGATAAAATGCTCAACGAAGCCGGAAGTCTGCCAGAGCTAGCAACGGCTCCGACAGAAGATGTCTTGAATCAAGCTCTTGATCCAGATAAACTTGCTACAGAAGCTCAGGATATGATTGTAGACCCACAAACGAAAGAGGTCATGGGTCAGTTTGAAAACTTCGCAAAAAAGGAAAAATAAATGTTGTTAACTACTTTATTCGCCGTTTTCCAAGCCTCTGCTTCGATTCCTTCCGTGAGCCCCATCGAATTGCTCAGTCTACCTGAGATCCACCGCCTAGAAATTGCAAAAAAAAATGCAAAAGAGCTTTATCCGCAATTGGTAGAAATGGCCTTCAACGACCAGCGCAGCGTTCCCACTCGTTGGAAAGCCTTGATTCTGGCTGCTAACATCAACCAAGATCATTCAACGTCGGCGTTAGATCGCGCTTTAAAAAGTGACGACTGGTTTATGAGAAATGCCGCGTTGGTGGCGATGAAAACCATTGATCCGGAAAAGGCACAAAAAGTCGCTTTAGAATTATTGAATGATAAAGCTTTGGTCGTTCGCTCCGCTGCGATTTCAGTCATAGATCAGAAACCCAGCACAGAAATCAGAGAAATTCTTTGGAACGAATTGCATGCCGCTCACAACTATCGTCAAAATCAAAGTCTTTGGGTCCGCCGTGAAATCGTTGAAAAGTTAGCGCTACATCCGACCAATCAAGAATATTCATCTTTTATTGAAGTTTTAAAAGATTCCGACAAAGATTTACATTTAGCCGCGATTCATGGATTAGAAAAATTGACAAAAAAACATCTAGGTTCTTCTAAAATAACCGCATCCAACAGAGAAAAACTTTGGACAGATTACGTAAAGAAAAACCCAGTTCTAAGATAATTATTGCAAATTCTGATTCATCTTTTGGGCCTGAGAAATAAAATCCAATAAGGCCGGCCGATTAGATTTGTAGTAGCCAGAAACAGTACTATAATTTGGCCATTTTTGATTCGAAAGCTCGATCGTTAATTGCAAATCGCGATGATAGTACCAACTCCAATCTTGCATACCACCATTCACTTGATACCAAGCCCAACCATTGGTCATTCCATTTTCAAAAGCTGTTGAACGAAAAATATAGGGCACTAATTTCGCATAACTCAAGCTTAAGGATTTCACCAGAGCATCAAGAGGGTGAACCTCTTCAAGAGCGTCCCAAGGGTAATTGACGACTTCCGCGCCACCATGAAAATTTGCGGATAAAACAAAGTGACGAGTTTTTTGCCATTTCATCACCGCTTGAGTTTCAACCCCTCTCCCTTCGGGGACATTTTGATTATCAGAGGTCGTCCAGTCAGGAAAGTTTCGATTCAAATCAATATTTTCGCCAGAATAACGTGTTCCGGCCGCCGCGCCATCAGGATTCATCGAAGGCATAATATAAATTTGCGTGTGATCAACCAAAGAGGTGATTTGCGAATCTTTGCCATAATTATCCAGTAAATCTTTAATGAGTTCAACCATGAGTTCACGACCGACAATTTCATCACCATGCATATTTGCAATGTATTTAAACTCAGGTCGCTGATCATCGACACTCACGTTTTTTGAAATTTTCATAACCCAAAGATCTCGGCCAAGAGAAGATTTTCCGACCGAAAAAAGCTTAGCTAGCTGAGGATGCGCTGCTGCTATTGCTTGCAATTCTTTTCCGATCTCTTCAGGGGAAAGATACCCCTGTCTTGAGCGAGAAACGACAGCATTCAACTTATCGACAGGAACATTGACCCTTTTTAACCAAGCTCCAAGTCCGTTGGGGCCCCAGAGCTCAAACCCATCCATCGTAACATGATCAACCACTAAATCAGGATCATTTGAGACCTGCTGTAGAAAGTTTTTATCATGAACATAATACCCTTCATAAATTTTCCCTGCGGCACTAGTCACGTAACTAAAAATAAGAGCCGACGCAAATAAAGTGGTTTTTAAAAATTTCAAAGAGAAACCTCCAGATGATTGAGCTACTATACTAACATGTAGAATTTCATTATCTGAGAAACAGTGAAAACCTCAACGGTAATCTGGACTTTGAAATTAAGACTAGTCCGATCCGCACAAAAAATTACGCTGTAGAAAATGGATCTTTGCCGGACCCTAAAGTACTTTTTACTAGTCCTGCGACCATTAAAAATGTCACAGCTCCAAGCACAGACATTCCTGTAGATTCAATTATACTGTAATCCGAAACACTTAATACACTGAGAAAATATCCCCCAAACAAAGCCCCAATCACTCCAACAATAATATTCCTAAGTTTCCCGAGAATCGGTGATTCAACAATACTCCCGGCCATAGAGCCAATGACCAAACCTATAACTAAAAATAAAATAAAAATCACAAGCCCCCCAGTTTCTGATTGAAAGTGTATTTTTCATAAGACAACACGTTATTTCACTGCTAGCAAGAGCTCTGTCAGTTGTTTCTTAAAGGAAAAAAATACCTACTCCAACCGATAACCATGGCTCTGTACTTTCGTTTCCAATACGAGTCCCAGCGTCGACTCAGCTGCATTTTTTTATGAGCTACTCGCTTGCTTTCTGATTTTTTTTTCGATTCAGCCTTCACTGAAAAAACATCATTCTTCCTCATAACTACCCCCGCCCATTTCCTTGCAGAAGCAAAGATCCAGCCAAGATGAACTTATCTAAATATTGTCTAATAACGAAGAGTTAGAATTAGTAAATTCTTTGTCTGTGTTTATGAGCAAATAAACAAAGAGGAATTTCTCCTCTCCTGTGAGTATTTATTTCGTCAATAACGCGATTCTAGATCAGCTCATTCGGTGTGTAATCTAACAATAGTTGACCAATGCTCGAGGAACTCTTACGTAGGCTCCTGTTGCGTAATACTATGAAAAGCTCCTCCTCCAAAAAGCAAGGAAGAAGCTTTAACACCAATTGTTTTTCGCGAAGGAAAACATTGAGCAATTTGAGAAACCGCCAGATCATCATATTCAGTTTCAAAAACCGGTACGATCACTATTTTATTGCTAATATAAAAGCTCAGAGGACTGGCAGGAACAACATGACCTTCATTGTTTTCAAAATTCCCGGGAGAGTTTACTTGAGTAATTTTCAGTTTCTGCCCATTCACATCGGTAAAATTTAAAAGCTGTTCATAAATATTTTTAAAAACTTTTTCATTGGGATCAGATTTTCCACTGGTCTTCAGGCAAACCACATGGCCTGGAGCAACGAATCTCACCAGATTGTCAATATGGCCATCGGCGTAATCATTCAACAATCCTTCCTCAATCCATAAAACCTTTTCAATATTCAAAGCTTCTTTGAGGCGCTCTTCAACTTCATTTTCTGAAGGAACCCGATCATTATTTCGATTAGAATTCAACAAGCATTGACGAGTCGTCAAAGCGGTTCCTCGTCCATCCATTTCAATCGCGCTGCCTTCCAAAATCCAAGGAAATTCACGAAAGGGTACTCCCATAAGGTCTGTCACTTTTTTGGAAACCTGATCTTCATGAATCGGCTGATATTTTCCGCCCCATCCATTAAAACCGAAACGCACGGTTTGCAACTGACTAGTTTCTAAATTGCGAGTAAAAATTGGTACTATATCCCGCAGCCTGATATCCCCAAAAGGGACAGCATGAAAACGAACCTTCAAACCTCTAAGAGCATGGGCCGCTATCATCAACTGCTCTGGAAAAGGAATTAAAATTTCAAGTTTTTCGCTCAAAGCAATGGCCTTACAGAGTTGCGTGAACTCCAGCTGAGCAGACTCCAGGTTTTCCTGCCAAATTTCTTTGTGACTAGGCCACGCAGACCAACAAGCTCGATGTGGTTCCCATTCAGCAGGAGGACGATTTTTTTGCATCGAGGAAAACTACTCTCTTGCATGAAAATCAGTCAACTGAAATAGCCTTTAGTGTCAGATGTTTCGCTTGCGAAAGTCCGCTTCACCACCTAATTTCATCAATAAACGAATGAAAATCATGACTAGCCAAAAAAAAAAAAATTATCGAAAACTTTGGATTCCAGAATTAATTATTCTGTTGATATTGACATTGGCAGTGGTGATTCTTTTTCGTGATAATTCTTTGGATCTTAGGTTTGCGCATTTTTTCTATCATCCTGAAAATATTAAGGACCCTTGGTTTGAGGCTCACGATCTATTATGGAATTTTTTCTATCATGCCGCCCCTTGGTTTACGGGAGCACTTCTTCTTGGTAGTTTGAGTGTTTTGCTGCTGGCTCAATTTAAACCAGAGTTTAAAAAATTGAGAGTTTATGCCATTTATGTTCTTTTGACCGTGATGCTCGGACCTGGCTTAATGGTGAACTCAATTTTTAAACCTTATTGGGGACGTCCTCGACCGAGAGAAGTCATTGAATTAGGTGGACGATACGAATACCGCACTTTTTATACGCCAGCCTTTGGACAACCCGGAAAATCTTTTCCCTGCGGTCACTGTTCGGTGGGTTTTACCTTTACGATTTTTTGGTGGATTTTTCGACGAAGGAACTTACGACTTGGTATCACCTCATTGCTTGGCTCTGTGGTTCTTGGAACCGCCATGGGTATCGGTCGCATGGCCGACGGCGGCCATTTCCTCTCTGATGTCTTCTGGGCGGCTCTCATGACTTGGTTTTCAGGCTTTTGGCTTTACTACTTTGTACTAAAAATTCCGCAGCGAGAAGATCAACTCTACACCGCATCTCCGAAGTTAGCCTGGATGACTCAATTTTTTGATCGCAAAAAAGGTTTGAGCTATATTCTATACATTTTATTGGCAATCTTTACCGTCACAACACTTTTACTGGCCAGTCCTTTTTACAAAGATTTGCAATACTCAGAGCCAAAATCTAGAATCGATAATCTACTTATCAACGTGGACCACGGCGATGTCGAATTCAATATGGCTCCACTCTTAGATGCTAGTTTTTCCTTTGCCGGATCAGCCAAGGGTTTTGGTTTTCCAGGAAATCATGTCGATCTTGATTGTGCTAGCAGCAAACAACTGACTCTGTGTTCACTCAATCGTCATGGATTCTTTTCTGATTATGAGACCAACATTAAAATTTTTGTAAATCCGAAGTTTGTAACAAATCTTATTTTAAACGTCCAAAAGGGTGGTTTAACAACTCCTAACACCAAGGAACTTCCCTCAACCTACCAATTGCATCTCGGAAAAAAAAATAATCAGCCGTGATAACTGAATCTTTCTCAAAAAAGTGGCCTTGTCGTTAAAATCGTCCTGATTAAAAGAACTGACTAATTTATCGACAAATTCGCTAGAATTTAATTCCTTTCTAAACCTGCCGATAGGTCCAGAAGAGATCATAATAATGGTCTAGGATAATGTCACCGAGCTTTGCTGGCAGGAGCGATTGAACTATGTCCTTGAAAAAAATGGTTCTGGACCATATCGAAGTCATATCATTTCTCGGCATCGGCTTGATTTTTTGGTCCAGTCGTCTGACGAAATTTAAAAAGAAAGAATTAAAAGCAAAAACCAAATTACAAAACTCAGTCGCAACAAAAACGAATGAGCCCGTGACCTTGCACCCAGAGGTCAACTTAGACCTTTGTGTGGGCTGTGGTAGTTGCACAAAAGCTTGCCCAGAAGGCGATATCCTCCAGCTCGTAAACAACAAAGCCACGCTAGTCACTCCAACTAAATGCGTGGGTCACGGTCAATGCGAAGCGATTTGTCCTATGGGCGCGCTCACTCTAGTTTTCGGAACTAAAACTCGTGGCATGGATATCCCGCGAGTGACTTCAAACTATGAAACTAATGTTCCAGGAGTTTATATTGCGGGGGAATTGGGCGGCACTGGCTTAATTCGAAACGCAGTCAAACAAGGAAGTCTTGCGGCAAACCATGCACTTTCAAATATTAAATCTGGTGTGACTGCGGACTATGATCTGATGATCATCGGCGCCGGTCCGGCAGGAATTGCCGCTGGTTTACAAGCCATAAAGCTGAATAAAAAATATTATCTCATAGAACAAAACTCATTTGGCGGAACGGTTTATAATTTTCCACGCCAAAAAATAGTTATGTCCCATCCCGCCGAACTTCCCTTGGTCGGCACCATGAAATTTTCGACAAATAAAATCAGTAAAGAAAACTTATTAAGCTATTGGAATCAAGTTCGCCAAAATACAGGTTTGAAGGTCAAAGAAAGTTGTCGCTTTGAAAACTTTCGAACTTTGCCGAACGGAACTTTTGAGGTTAATACCTCCATGGGAATAGTCACAACTAAGCGATTAATTCTTGCTCTTGGAGTTCGCGGAAGCCCACGCCGCTTAGGCCTTCCGAACGAAGATTTGCCGAAGGTCACCTATAATTTGATCGACGCAGAACAATACACTGACAGGGATATCGTTGTCGTGGGTGGAGGTAATGCGGGAGTCGAGGCCGCGCAAGCCCTGGCCGCCTCGAAATTTTACAATCGAGTGCATCTCCTCTTACGAGGGGCGTCCTTTGATCGTTGCAATGAGGAAAATCAAAGAAAAATTTTGAACATGGAAAAAAATGGACTTATCAAAATTTGGTATAATTCCTCAGTTGAAAAAATCGAGGAAAAAACTTTGCAAGTTAAACACGAGGATCACGTGGTGACTTTGAATAACGATTTTCTCTTTGTGTTCGCCGGTGCCGAGGTTCCATTTAAATTTCTTATGAGCCTGGGCGTTGCTATCGATAAAAAATTTGGTGAAGGCTTTTCTAAACCCGCTTAGGTTGAGCCAAGTTATTTTCAATTTATTTTTGACTAACTCGCTAAGCGGCGCCCAACCAAAACTCGGCAGCAATATGAAGAACTGCCGCAAGATACATAAAGACCGCAAAGGGTGTATGAAAAGTATGCCAGTAACCCATCAGGCGATTGAAGGAATCGACCGTGTTTGCTTTTCTCATATTCACGGCGTATTCGCGAAAAAATAATTCCCCCGCTGGTCCCATAGCCGCTGGGGCTAGAGTCGAAAGGAGTCTCATTTTAACATCACCAATAAGAGAGCTGGTAAGAGCCATCATTGGATTGTTTGAAACCTGACGACCTCCTGCTGCTTCCAAAGCTTGTGTTCGATAGTGAGCGAGTTCCTCTTCAGAAATTTCAAGCTCTTTATGTTCAATCAAGGCACTGATTCGTCGATTGTAGGCCTCAGCTTCACGAACGAAGTCGCCTTTTAATTTGGAAATTTGAGTGTAGACATATCGACCGACAATTCCGCTCGACAGTGAAACAATCATGCTCCAAAAACTGATGGCCACCAAGCCTCGCACTTTAAAATCACAATGAAAAAGAATGAGTGTCGGCCCCATCAAGCCACAAAATATATGAAAATCAAGCCAGTTTTTTAGAACTCCCAGTTGACGAAAAAAGTTCAGACGTTTTCTGATAATATATAAATTTGTCAGCAGCATTAAACCAAAGCCCACATAGCCAAACCATAAACTAAGAGTACGACCAGGATCTGGTGAAAGATCGAATTTTGCTTTGAGCAAATGTCGCGTTTGCAAATAAAACAACATCGAATGCTCAGGGTTTCTATGCAATCGATAAAGCTCAAAGGCTATCAACGCGCTCAAGATAGCCCACAAGCTGAGAAAATATTTCGCCATCAATTAAACCTTTTTGGCTCTCAGCATTCGAGTGAAGAATGAACCAAAAATAAGTAATAATTGCACACTAACAAACACAGTCACTATCTGCGCGCCACCACTAGAAAAGCCGTAGGAGTGAAGGCCTGTCGCTAAAATAAAGTTCACACCATACCAAGCCATGATCACCAGTAAATAGGACAAAGGAGCAAGTAGTAACAGTCGATACAAATCAACCCAACCCACTAATCGTGCATGCAGAAGAATCAAGAACCCGAGATCTGCAATCAACGCCCAAGTCTCTTTTGGATCCCATCCCCAAAATCTTCCCCATGAGTAATCCGCCCACACTCCACCTAAAATAATTCCAATCGACAGCAAAAAGACACCCAACTGAATGGTACGGTAGCAAAAGTGGCCGTAAGTTTTGATCCACTCCACATTATTTCTTTTCAACAGATCACGAATGATCATCGTGTTTCCTAACAACATCGCAATACTAAATGCTGCATAGGAAATCGTGATCGTCAGAACATGAATCGTGAGCCAAAAATTACTTCTTAAAACTGCAACGATGGGATCCATGTCCGGACTGATCACCAAAGGCATTTGCTCCGTGATCAAAAGAAGACAAAAAGCCCCGAAATAGGTCAGCGCTAAGAAAACTCCATTTCGATAAATGAGATAAAAAATCCAACCAAAGAAACCCACGCCCAGGGCCACCCAAATCATCGTGCCGTACATATTTGTCACCGGCGCAAATCCTGTGATTGACACCCGAATGTAAAAACCAAGAGCGAGGAAAATAAGAGGAATAAACAAAAGCGTCGCGGAAATTGTTTTTGGTACCGTCTTAAATACCCACTCATTGGATTTAGGAAACACCATTAAAAAAGCAAAAAGGAAAAATATCCAACAAGCCCAGCGAAAGGGTTTGTACTGTTGATAGAAAAGTTCACGATCAATATTTGAAAGCTGCGCTCTCACAGGTTCTGGCCAATTCTGAGCATTTAATTTTTGTTTCAGCTCTGCCGCATGCTTTTGATATTCGACGCTGTCTTTTGTTGAAAGAGCCTGCATGAGTAATTTAAATTCATCCACCACAGCTGAACTTTGTGGTGTTTGTGCCGGATCTGTCGCGGCTTGAGCCGGCTCCATGGCGCCGAGTAACAAAGCGCCATTGCGAGCTTGTTGAAACATCCAAGTTTGCTCATAAGTCTCAATTGTTTTATTCTCAACTTCTGTCAAACTTCGTTTATTGACTTTTTGTTTTTCCATTAAGGCCGAAGCCAAACTTTCCAAATTCGCAGACATTAACTCTTTTAATGAGTAATGACGCCGGGACTCTGGTGTTGGAAGACCTAACTGTTTCCGTAACTCTGGAGAGCGAACCTCGATCAGTTGTAAATTTTCACCATCATCTGAAATCATCAAGCCCAAAAGTAATTGAATCGGATGGAGTCCTTTGAACTGATAAGACCCGGTGAGGTAAATAGAAGTTTCTTTGGCCAAGCTTTCCAGAGGTTTGATCCGTCCATTGTTTAAAAGTGGCAGACCTCGTAATTCTTCATAGGGAAGGCTTTGAGCTTTTGCGATGAACTGATCAAAGATAAAATCGGCTCGAGCCGCTAGGCCTGAGCAGAGCAGCAATAGACTCAATAAATATTTCATAATCTGAACCCCATTTCTTTCATGCGACGACTTTTCGATAATGTTAAAAGAATAATTCCTAAGGCTAATACAATTCCACCGGCGTATTTGAAGGGACGACCCGGATCATAATTCACAGAAAAAACAGAAGCAAATTTACCGTCAGGCATCGGCTCGTAACTCGCTTGATAAAGAGTGTAACCCTTGAAGTGCAAAGGTTCATTCATTGAAACTGTCACAGGCACAAACTGTCCAGAAACTTGAACATGGCTTTCAAATTCCTTCGGCGTTCTGGTTCCCGGATAATCAATTTTACTAAATGATTTTAATTCCACAGCGAAAGGAAGCTCGATTATTTTTCGTCCATAATAAATAAAATATTCTTTTCCATCTATACCGAAAGAGCGTTCTGCTCCTTCTGGCATCCAAACGTCTTCGGAAGGCGCTCCATCATAGCGACCGACTTTCACCGCGCTGGAAGGAAGTTGATCCATTTTCTCTGAAGGAGTCGTTGGCGTCACTTGAATTTCTTTTTCCGCATTCCAAGACATTTTTAACGCCGTTAATTCCATTCCCATCCACGGAGTTTGATAAGTTTCATTTTCCGCCAAATATTTTTCTGCTGCTTTTTTGCCAGCTTTCCAGAGTTGGATCAGCACTCGTTTTGAGTCGGTTGGAGAATAGTAGATTCGAACTTCATTGCCATTAGGTTTCGAACTCGAAACGGATCCTTCCATTGCGGAAGATTGGCTTTCGGAATTGGCACCAGCACCGGTGCCATGAGAGGCGACTTCATCGTTTGAGCTCTCGACTTCAGCAGAGGAATAACTCAACTCCAAATCAGAAAATTTTCCTTTTCGAACAGAAAATTTAGGGAATTTTGCAAACAAAACTTCCTTGATGGTTTCTTTTCCATCAGTGATCTCAACCACCAGAGCCGGATTGACTTTACTTTCCGGGCTTTCACGTAAACCATTGTTAACAACTGCAGCGTGACTCATCACTGCTTTTATTTTTACCTTATAATTGCCTATCGTAATCGTTGAATCCTTCGCTTTTTTCACATCAAGGTGTTTTTCCGAAGCCCCGACCTTTAAATTCAAAAGGGCATGACCTGACGCTGGCTCTGCAGTGATTGTTCGTTTCGCCGAAGCTTTCCCTGTGTCTTTTACAGAGGCCTCCACAGAATTTGGTTTACGACCCAAATCGCTGGCCTTCAGGAGTCGAAAAAGAGCGGGTCCCATTTGTAATTCATTTTGCGTCTGAGAATTCAAACCTTGTTCGACATTAAACATCGCACTTTTTATTCGCAGCTGAACCTCAAAAGGCTCTCGTGTCTCTTGAGAAGCAGAAGCCTTTAAAACTTCTTTAACGTCGGCAAATGGCATATAACCACGCACTACGGCCAAACCTTTAAAGCCCTCATTCATTGTCGAAAAAGTGGACTCCCCTTTTTCAAAGAGGTAACGTGGAATCTCAAACTCAATGGCCGTTGAATCGGTTCCACTACGAGCCGAAACAACCAAACTTTGAAGAACAACATATTTCGAACTCTGCCCTTCAACAACTCGCAACATGCCGTCAATGCCATAATTGTTGGTCAAGAACCCACCGCCGAAAATCAGCAACAAACCTAAATGAGTGATTAAAAATCCCAGGTGGTAACGTTTCCAAGGCCAGCGCGTCAAAGCCGCGAAAAGAACATTGAGCCAAATCAAGCACAGCAAAGCTCCAAAAAGTTCATTTTTATAGATCAGCAATTTCGCATATTCAGCATTGTAACGGCTTTCGATCACGGTTCCTATCGCCACGACCAGCGCAAGAATCAACAACACCGGAACAGCGAGTTTGATTGAGCCCATAAAATAGAACATTTTTTTCATTATTTTCTTCAGCATTGAACAATTCCCCTGTATATCATCCACGATATGAATTCCACGGATAAGAATACCACGAACAAGAACACCACAGACGTCAATTTAAAATCATTGACTCGCTTCCGTTACATTCTTGCCGGGTTGTTGGCTCTACTCTTTCTTTCTTTTCTCTGGTTTTCAAGTAAAAAATCTTCCGTTGTTCAACTGCCACTCGACACGCTTCAATCCATAGATCCTTCTGAAAATCTTCCAAAACCAAATCCTGGTTCGAGACAAATTGTCATCCTGCACTTTTGGGCTTCTTGGTGTGGCCCCTGCAAAACCGAACTGCCCACATTATTAGCAGCGCAATCAAAGCTGGCCCCAACAGTAGACCTCTTGCTTATTTCCGAAGATGACAAAGCAGAAGATGCTTTGAATTTTTTCAAACAACTCAACCCTCAAATTCCCACTTCTTTTAAATATTGGGATCAAACAAAATCTGTATCGAAAACTTTGGGTGTTTTTCAATTTCCTGAAACTTTTATTTTTGACTCACAAATGCATCTGATAAAAAAAATTTCTGGGGCCATGAATTGGATGGAACCTGCCAATCTGAATTACCTTCAGTCATTAAAATAAGCTACCACCTAAACGGACTATGGTGACACTGTGTGCAGGTCGTGCTGAAGCCAGCGTGACTCACGGGTGTCGTCGCTCCCTGATAGGTCGACAAATGACAGGAAATACATTCAGAGGACAACCCTTGATACACGCCCCTCTGATGGCAATCTTGACAATGAAGAGTGCGATGCGCTCCCTTGAGAGGAAAGGTGGTCATTGAATGCCTGAACTTCGAATTTTCCCAATAAACTTGCAGATGGCATTTTTCACAATCAGCCAAGGTACCTGAGTGAACATCATCTTTTTTGTGGCAAAAAATACACTCTCGACTCAAACCAGCCAATTTGCGATTCTGTCCATGACATTCCGTGCACTGCAAAGTGAAATGAACTCCTACAAGAGAATAATCTTTATGAAAATCTTTGGTGGTCTTCCAGGCCTGCTCGGAGTGACAGCTTGCACACTGAGCCCCAAAATGCCCTTTATGAATATCTTTATGACAGCCGCCGCACTGAACCGTGAGCGGTTTATATTGTAAAACTGTCACGACTTTCTTGAAATCAATCACTTTCTCTTGACCGGCATCTTGCCCCCTTGGCTTGTGGCATTTCACGCATTTTGCCTCGGCATGTTTTCCTAAAAGTGGATATTTCGACTGAGTTTGATGATTGAACTTCGTATTTTTCCAGGAATTATCGTTATGACATTTCGTGCAGTCGTTACCAAGCTGGCCCGCGTGTACATCCTTATGACAAGCCAGACACTTGTCTTTTTCAAAACCTGGGAATTTAAATAAAGACATATGCTTCAACGGCTTGATCGGAAAAAGCTCTGGAGTGACTGTATGACAAACAGAACATTCTACTTTGGTGTGAGCTCCCGCTAACAAATAGGCCGCAGTATTATGATCGAAAGCTTTGCGTTTAGACCAAGTGTTCGTGTCATGACATTCCAAGCAGCTTTGGGAATTAAATTTATCATGAAATTGTTCTTTATGAACATTTTGATGACATTCGACACAGTACCCTTGATCCGGTGAAGTCCAATGAAACACTTGAACTTTATTTTTCACATGGCACTGAGTGCAGGTGGCTTTGATGTGCTTGCCTGTCAGCGAAAACTTTGTCTTATTGTGATCAAAATCTTTTCCAGTTTTTACAACTTGCCAGCCATCGGTCACATGGCATTCGGTGCATTTTTGTTGCAGCATTTTTTTAGAAAATTTTTCGAGGTGAGGATTTTTATGACAATTTTCACAGGTTTTATCTAACAACTTAGGCCAGACGTAAATTCCTGGATTCGGTTTTAATATTGGTTTTTTATTTTGAGCCAGATGGCAGTCTGAACACTTTAATTTTCTATGCTCACCATCAATAATATATCGCGTGCTTGCGGCGTGACTATAGTCATGAAGTTTTTTCCAATTGGATTCATTGTGACAGCTTAAACAGTTTTCATATTTAGTTTTGGTGGGAGATTTATAGTGACCAAATCGGTGGAAATCTTCATGACAAGATAAACACTGTTTTCCGAGTCCAGTCCATTTGATATTGGGATTTTTTAGCTCCGCGAATTTTTTTGTTGGTGCGGTTCTTGCGTCGAGCGTCGTTTTTGCTTTCAATTTCGCGTTGAGGTGACAGTCAAGACAATCGATCTCCGCATGCTTGCCTCGCAGAGGATAATGCGTCAGCTGATGATCGAACTTTCGAATTTTCCAATCTTCTTGATTGTGGCAAGACTGACATTTTCCATTTTGAAATTTCGGGCTTAAGTTCTCGCGATGAAAATTTTCATGACAACTTAAACACTGAGATGTCGCTAATTTGGGCCACTTGTAAATAACTTTCTTCTGAGCCAAGGAGGTTGGGTTATGACATTCTTGACACTCCAAAAATCCGTGGAACCCTTCAAGACTAAATTTGGTATCTCGTTTATGCTCAAACTTTAAGTCTTCATCCCATTTGTTCAAACCATGACAAGCACCGCAGTCCTTTTTCGCCCATTCCCCTTGGAAGAAATGAATATCCTGCTTTTGGTGACAAACTTTACAAGAGTTGGCTGCGCCAAAAAACTTTATTTCCAATGGACGATTTCGTTTCGCCCCGCGCTTTTCCTTATGACACTCTTGGCATTTTAAATCGTGGTGTTTTCCCGTCAATTTATAACCGGTTTTCCCATGATCAAAAGTCTTACTATCAAAATGAGCGGACTCAAATTCTCGCCCCTTATGATCCGAATGACATTTCGAGCAAGCTTCACTGATAAGTCCATGATAGCCCAGCTTCGCCTCAATAGAAGAGCCAAGCTCTTTATGACATTCCAAACATTTTGAATCGGTGACCCCTTTTCCCGACTCATGACATTTCTTGCAATCGCTAGGGCCTTCGAGTTGATCATGTCCCCGTGTGAGTGGTCCCGGGGCAAATAATCGATTCATCAAACCTTCATCTTGGGCAATTGCACTCAACGAAATGGAAACTCCCACCAGCAAAACCATGAAAAACATCACAAACAGATTTAAGTGAAAACGCCCGAACAAAGATCTTTGAAAAAAAAGCCTGTTCATCATAAAGCGCCTTTGGTTGGAGCACCGTCGCGAAGTGGAGCTGTTTCTTTAGAGCCAAACCGATAGGTCAATTTCAAAAAATTGGCCCAAATAACGACATTTTCGTCTTGCGCATACTCAAGACTAGCGACATAAAAAAGATCACGATTTTGCACATAGCTGACATTGGCTGTTGCGGTTATGGGGTGTAAAACTTGAGCGGAATAGTTTTCCTGCGCTAATTGCAAATCCCCTGAAAATTCCCATTTTGCTGAGTAAAATCCTCCACCGAGCCCAGCGAACAAATCTTGTGAAACAAAATTACTTCTTTGCCCTATATAAAAATTTGCGTCTAATCGATGATCTTCAAAATCATTGAAAATAACATTGAGTCGATTTTCATTCTTCGTCAATCCATCGACCTCTCGATGACCATAGGTGACCATCGGCTGAATCATATTATCTCGTCCCCAAAGAAAATCCCAATAGAGCTGTCCTTGCTCGTAGGGACTCGCCGGTAAAGTTGAACGAATATTTTGAAGGCGGCGATATGTGATCGTATCAACGGCGAGCAGATGAAGATGACTGGTCTGCCGATCATTCACTCTTTGATCATAATTGAAGGTGCCCGTTTGTAATTTGGTCGTTGGCACAAAATCCAAATAGCCTGTGGTTAGAATTCTCGATTTTGGTCCCCATTGATAATAGATATTTTCGTAAAAATACTGACGATCAACTTCCGAACTGTATTGATTCTGCACAAGCGCAAAATTCATAAAAAAGTTTTTTACCGCACGAGGCTCATTTGGCTCATAGGAAAAATAAATTCCCATATCTATCGCATGAGGAACATATTCCACCAGCTGATCAGCCTCAGAGTAAGGGTTGGCTCCGCCAAAAATGCCCAGACGACTGGCCTCAGTGAAATGATGTTGCACCACCAGTCCATCCGTGAAAGTCCCTCCCGTTTCCATTAAGGAAAATCGACCCACTTCATAATTCCATTTGTTTTTTGCTGGAAAATTTCCAACGTAAATGGTTCGAGCTTGAAAAGCATTTTTTGAATCCAATTGTTGCTGAGTCATATTGAGCGTTCCAAACATGTCGTAATTATCTCGAAGATCGGCGACAAACTCCGAGTGTCCAGATTCAATATCAGCCACTCGCAAATACATGCGTCCGAGAAAATTTTGAGCATCGTTTTCGGGAGCCCCATCGGCAGTTGAGTTAAACTTTTCCGTGGAGGAAAAGGCACCCACACTAAATCGACCAAATTGCTCAGCGGCGCTGGTCGAAATTGAAACAATTAAGAAAAGGAATGTGATAGAAAAATGTCGATAATTTAGCCAAATTTTCACGTCAACTCATTGTATGGAAAATCTAGAAAAAACCAACGATTTTATTTACAGTTCAAAGTCGTCAGCTGGACTCAAGTCGCGCTTTTTCTTTGCCTCACTTTGAGAACTTAAAAGCAAAAATTTTTATTTTTCTAACTGACATGAGATAATTATTGGAATGGCAAATACTCAGGGGAAATTTCCTAGACATTATTTTTGCGGAGCTTTGACGGCTCTCATCCTCACTTTAGCTCTGCCCTTTTTCATGAATTGCAGTGTGCAAAAACCAAAAATTGCAAATGCTCAATTTGCAATCACAGGTTTTTTACACACAGGACAAGAAACCTCCTGCGGCCTTTGCCATGTTGCCCAGCGCCCCGCAGGACTTGTTGGCTCTCCGGCGGCTTTCGATCATGGCTCTGCATCCTTTGGAGGACAAGGTGACTGCTTCCTTTGTCACAAAAATTCTATCGGAGTGAGCTGGGCGGGAGGCTCTTTTACCCATGCCCCTCAACCATCAACCTGCTCGACTTGTCATAATGCTGAGCGCCCAACAAACTCTGTTGGTAATCCCCCTTTCAACCATTCACAGAGCGGCCAGGGGGATTGTTTTGCTTGTCATGCTCAAAGCACTAATCAATATAATACTTCGGCGGATTGGGCTGGCGGACAAATGATGCCGACAGGATTGATTGGCAATGTCGCACTCACCTCAGTTGTGGGAACGCCAAGATTCAGTGGAGTCACCATTCTCTCAGTTGCGACCGCCACTGTTTCTTTACCACAACAAATGCTTCATACCACTTCTCTTGTTTCAGGAACTCTGATTGACACCTGCACCAATTGTCACTCTGGTGCAGCCAGTGGTTCTTATGCCGGAGCCGTCTTTCACAACTCCATTGTTCCCGCTGGCGGCGTTCAACCCACTCAATGTCTTGATTGTCACAGCAGCGGAAATCCTGTCGGTTTTATTGGTCCTGCAGGAGCCAGTCGCTCACCGGCTAGTGCAGAAATGCGTCACGAAGCCGTCGCTTGGTCAACGAGTGGTGCCGTCACCGCGCCAACGACGACGAAAATTGTGACCCAAGATTGCGTCACTTGCCATAAAAGCGCGGTTGGCACAGTTTGGTCCGGGGCCAGGTTCCACTCAGCACTTTCATCTGCAAGTCTGAGCCAGCCAAGCTCTTGCCTCGATTGTCACGCCAACAATCGTCCAACTGGAAACGTTGGCACCACTGGATTTAATCACGCCAATAATGGAGGCCTGACCGATTGTTTGGCTTGCCACAGTGCTGTGACTTCGACGACAAATAATTACTCCACATGGGTGGGAACCGGAAGTTTCAATCACACTGGGATGAATTCCTGCGAGGCTTGCCACGAAACACAACGTCCTAGTAACACAATGGGCTGGGTTCAAACCACTTGGTCGAACACCTCCACAACTTTTAACTTTGGAACTCATGCTTCGAGTACAGACTGTTATTCTTGCCACAGCTCGACGATCACGGCTGGAGTCTTCACAACAATGAGTAACTGGTCAGGTGGAAATTTTCCCCACAGCCCTACTCCAGCAAGCTGTCTTGGTTGTCATACTTATCCCACTTCCGCAACAGCTCCTAATATTACAGGTACGGGATTGGTTTACCAAGATCACTCAAGTTACGGTGGGCAAGACTGCGTCGGTTGCCATACCAGTTCCCCGAACTTTACCGCGCTCACAGGATGGGGAGGAGCGTCCTCAACACCTTCTGGTTTGGTCAGTGGCACGGGTTCGGCTTGGAATTTATGGTCAATGAATGTAACAACTCTGAATTATGTTGCTGGAAAAAGTTATAGCACGGCCACGACCTCAACAGCCACGGTTTCTTTACCTCAACAAATGCTTCACTCCGTTGTTCCGGCGGGAACTTTAAATTCCTGTGCCACTTGTCACACTGCTGGAACGACAGCAACAAGTGGAACTCGTTATCACAAATCGATTTCGACTCAGCCAACCACCTGCACTCCTTGTCACAATCCTGGGGGAGTGCCGAGCGGAATTGTTGGACCAGTGACTGGCTCCACAGATCCCGTCGATATGAATCATGCCTTTGTCTATGGAAGCGGCAGCACTGTGCTTGCAGCGCAAGACTGCGCGGCTTGCCATAGCAATGCTGTTGGTACTAGCTGGAATGGTGCGAGCTTCCATACAAATTCTGGCTCTAATTCCATCGGAACTTGCACGAGCTGCCACTTTGTAAAAATGCCTCAAACTTTATCGACTTCGTCGGTGACCTATACCCCAGCAGGAGGAAGTGGTTATCCACAACATTTCTCTCACACTGCTGCGAGTGTCACTTCCGACTGCTCAAAATGTCACACAAGCATGGGGGCCTCAAACACTTGGGTGACAGCTTCTAAATTCCATACCACCGTCACTTCTGGAGTTACTGCTTGTGCTGCTTGCCATGCAAGCGACGCTCCGGCTAGCACCACAGTCATGCCTGTGGGAATGACCACAGACAAATATCTTCACTCAAGCTCTTATAGTTCTGCTGACTGCGCGGCTTGCCACGGAAACCAAACTTCATCAACACTGTGGGTGATGACTCCAAGTAGTAGCACCGCTGTTGCCGCTCCTGCCGCCAACTTGGGCGTGTCCTGGGCTGGTGGAGTTTATGATCACAAAGTGGGTTCCTCGAAAGTTGGGTCGTGCTCAGGCTGTCACTCTTTCAATTCCGGAGGCAGTCATCCCAGAAGCTGGGGTGGAAATATCTCCAGTAAAAAATCCACCTACATGCCTTGCAAAACTTGTCACTAGCCGGGGACGGGAGCCAGAAGCTCCCATTGCACAAGTTGATTTTTCTACGCGAGAGCCGCCTCGTCGATGGCAGCCAAAGAGTCGGCCAACTCCTTGGCGTGTTTCTTGTCTTCAAAACGAGACATAATCAAATATCCACAGGGAACGACAAATAAGGTAAGAACGGTCGACAGAGCAACTCCGAACACAACGGTGATAGCCATCGGTCGAACCACCTCCGAGCCTTCTCCTCGCGCCAAGGCTTCTGGCAAAGCACCGACAATGGTCGCCATGGAAGTCATCAAAATTGGCCGCAAGCGAATGGGACAAGCTTCGATCAAGGCTTCCATCACATCAAAACCTTCTGCTCTTTTATGATTCGTAAATTCCACTAAGAGAATCGAATTCTTTTTCACAATTCCCATGAGCAGTAAAATTCCAATTAAACTGTAGATATTCAAGGAAGTGCCGGTCATCCACAAACCTAAAAGCGCCCCGGTCACGCTAAAGGGCAGCGCCAGTAGAATCACCAAAGGATGAATGAAACTGTTAAATTGACTTGCGAGAACCATGTAGGCAACGAAAATTCCGAGAATGAGCGCTACCATCAAACTATTATTAGACTCCGCCATAGCCTGAGAGTTGCCCGACATTGTGATATGATACCCTGATGGCAAAATATCTTTTGTCACTTTTTGAACAGCATCAATCACTTCACCTTGTGATTTTCCAGGAGCTGGATTTCCAAAAACACCGATTCCTCGCTCACGATTGTATCGCGTGATCGTTAAAAGAGTACTTCCTGATTTTACATCAATTAATTCACTGAGGGGCACGGGCCAACCCATCACATTCCGCACTTGAATTTTATTAATATCCGCAGGTCCTTGGTTCTGATCCGCCACCAACTTCACTTGGATATCATCCCGGTGTCCTGAGGAATCCGTGTATTTGTTCGGCAGTAATTTCATGCCTCCCACCATCGCCGCCACCGCTTGAGAGACCGACGAAACAGGAACCCCATGCCGAGACGCCTTTTCCCGATCAGGATAAATTTCAATCTCCGGCATGTTAGGATTATAATCAGAATCCACATCAGCCATGTAACCGGACTCTTTTAATTTTTTTCGAATATTCAAAGACACTTCTGCTAATTTTTCCCAATCCGGTCCCTGCACCTGAAATTCGATCGGGTATCCGCGCTGACCGCTAAAACCCGTCTGAGATAAATCCAATATCGCGACCCGGCTCACATTTTGAATTTTCTCTAACTCTTTACGAAGATAAGCCATGAATTCAACCTGAGATGGTTGTTTCGTGAAGGGCTCCATCACTGGTCGCTGACCAATATCCTTCATGGTAATAAAAGATATTCCTTGATTAACTAAACCCCCACCAAAGCCGCCCACGGCGACGTAAGAAGTCTGAATTTCTGGGCGAGACGAATAAACTTTTTCAGCTTCTTTAAAAACATCATTGGTCAAAACGATGGAAGAACCCATGGGCGTGTATATCGTCACCAAGAAACGACTTTGATCCTGCGCCGGCACCAACTCTTTTTGTAAAAATTTAACCAGGAAAAGTGAAATTGCAAAAATAAAAAGTGAACCCCCTAAAATCCATCCACGACGTGGCAAGCACCAAGATAAACTGCTTTTATATTTGATCGCCAAATAGTCCATGAACTGACGAACAGATTCCGTCACTCTGTTATCCGATCGAATTTTAAGAAACTGCGAACAGCGCATCGGTGCCAACGTGAGGGCTTCAAGCAAGGAAATCAAAACGGCGACGGAAATGGTGACTCCGAATTGAAAAAAGAATTTACCAACAATCCCTTGCATAAAGACAACAGGAATAAAAATCGCTAAAATCGCGAGAGAGGCCGCCGTCGCGGCACCGGTGATTTCACGAGCTCCCACCAAGGCCGCATGCATTCGATGTTTTCCCATCTCCACATGACGTGTGATGTTTTCCAGAACCATGATCGCATCGTCGACAACGACGCCGATCGAAAGCGAAAGCCCCAATAAAGTAAAACTATTCACCGTGAAATTTAAGGCTCTCAAAACGATGAAGGAGCCCACCAACGAAACAGGGATCGCTAAAATCACATTAAAGGCGGAGCTCAAGGTTCCCAAAAATAAATAACAAACAATCGCCGTGAGAAGCACCGACATCATCAAATTAAGAAGAAGACCATTGATCGATTGTTTAATAAACACAGTGGAATCAGTCACAATGCCCATATTGATTCCGGCGGGTAGCGAGCTATTCAGCGCTGCGATTTTCGCTCTGACCGCGTCTCCAATGGCTACGGCATTCGTTCCTCGTTGTTTAATAATTCCTAACCCAATCGTCGGCTGAATTCGATTGTAACGGGAGATTCGACGAACTTCATCTGTTCCCTCTTCACACCGAGCAACCTCGCCCACTCTTACCGCTTTGTAGGTCGGCATCCCTTTTCGCGCCGGAAAGACAAGATCTTCGCATTGTTTGGCGTTCTCAAATTCGGAGTGAACGCGCACATAGGATTCTTTGGGACCACTGTCTTGATAGCCAGTCGGTGAAAGCTGATGCTCGCCATTCACTGCATCGATAATATCTTGAAAAGTGATATCCTTGGCTTTCATCTTTTCGCTGTACATCCAAATGCGCATTTGTGGTTCAACATAACCACCCATAGAAACATCACCCACACCCTTGACCGTCGTGAGCGTGTCTTTTAAATGATTTCGAACAAAAAGCGCGAGATCACGAATATTTCCATCTTTTTGATAAGCGGCCGTCCACAAAATCGGTTGGTCACCGGGATTTGTTTTTGTAATGATGGGCGGATCAATTGTCTGAGGAAGATTTCTTTGCGCTTGAGAAACTTTAGTCTGCACCTGCTGCAAGGCCACGTTGACGTCTTGATCAAGACTGAACTGAATAGTGATCGTGGTCATACTTTGTTGAGAATTACTTTGCACCAATTGAATACCATCAACACTCATCACGGCACTCTCAATAATATCCGCAACGGCAGATTCCATGACGTCCGGCGAAGCGCCGGCCCAAGTCACTGAAATATTAACAAAAGGGAAGTCCACATCAGGTAGCTGACTGATCCCCATTGTTGAGTACGAAATAGCCCCAAAAACAAGAAGGCCAGCCATTAACATCCACGCAAAAACAGGTCTTCTGATTGAAATATCTGATAATGTCATAGTTTCGACAATCTATGCCTGCCTCGAAAAAATGAAAAGTAGATTTTATTGTTTTTTTAGTTAGGAGCGCAGTTAAGATGATCGCAAAATTAATTTAGATGATTGCAATAGTTAATCATTGAATTCTATACTCCCAAGGATGCCAAAAAACACAGCAAAAAACGACGCTTCAAAAGCCTTAAGCCTTCTGACAACGGTCAATTATCTGAATTACGTTGACCGATATATTTTAGCGGCGGTCTTGGTCTCCATTAAGGTTGATCTCAATCTCTCTGACTTTCAAGCGGGCCTTCTTGCCACAGCCTTTATGATTCCCTACATGTTCACTTCTCCCGTATTTGGCTGGTTGGGAGACAAAGGAAATCGCTCAAAAATTTTGGCCTTCGGCGCCACGATCTGGAGCGTCGCAAGTCTTCTCACGGGTCAGGCCTCTCAATTTCTAATTATGGCTGCGTCACGTTTTCTCCTTGGAATCGGTGAATCAGCCTTCACCGTGATTTCCGTTCCCTATATTTCCGATCATTTTCCACCAGAGAAACGCGGCCGTATGCTTTCTATTTTTTCCACAGCTTTGCCTGTGGGAGCAGCGCTCGGATTTGTGCTGGGAGGTCTTTTCGCCGAGTGGTTCGGCTGGCGCATGGCTTTTTATCTCGTAGGTGCCCCCGGTTTACTTTTCTCTTATTTTATTTGGAAGTTGCCCGATCCCCGACAAGGTTCGGCCAAACACAGTATTAATTTCAAAAAAAATATTAGCACGCTCTTTCGTTCGAAAAATTACACTCTTTCTGTTTTAGGTTATTGTGCCTACACCTTTGTGGTTGGTGGCGTCGCGCACTGGGTGCCCACTTATTTGCAGCGCACTTATTTAATTGATCAAATGAAATCCAATATTATTTTTGGAGGAATTGCCGTTGGGAGTGGCCTCTTTGGAACTTTGATCGGCGGCCACATCGGTGATTCACTCACTCAAAAACATCATCATGGACATTTACAAATTTCCAGTTACTCGATGTTATTGGCATTGCCATTTTATGTGGCTTGCCTAAGTGCCGAAAGCCTTCTGAGCTTCTCGATCTTTTTAGGCATAGCTCAGTTTTTGTTTTTTATTTCCACAAGCCCGATCAACGTCTCGATTATCGAGTCTGCTCCCGGCCATTTTCGCACCTCTGCCATGGCCTTAGCTATTTTTGCTTGTCACATCTTAGGCGATGCTATTTCTGCGCCGCTCATTGGTTTAGTTTCTGACAAGACGGGCTCCTTGCGATTGGGAATGTTGGTCTGTTCGCCCGTCATACTTCTGAGCGCGGCGCTTTGGTTTATCGCCGCTCGTCTGCCTAAGGTGATTCACCCTGACTGATTTTAAAAACTCTCTGCCAAGGCGCGAGTAGAGAAGTCTCGCTCTTTTAAATTCTGATTCACTTTCACCGCATTCAAGGTCAGCTCAGTTTTTCGTTTGTTCTGAACGTTCGTAATATTAATTTGTGAGGCTCTTTTTTTTCCACCCCCCACATCCACGTACTTTGGAAATTCAACAATTTTAAGTAAGGCTCCTTTTTTGTCATAGACCTCTGTTTTTTTAACAAGATTGTCTTTTCCCACCCATGCCACCGCTTTACTGTAGGAACTTTTTGCGGAAGCTAACTTTGTTTCAATTTGAAGTGTTCCATCACTTTCTTCTTTAAGGATTTTACTTTGAACCCCTTTGATATTCGCAATATCAAAATCCTCACTGTACAGTTCAGAATCTAGAACTCGAGCACTCGAATCCGTGGTTGCAATTTTTCGGGTTTGTTTTGAACTTGGTAAATAAATCCACTTTTCTTCCACATCGCCTTTAATGACACTCAATAAAGAAGTCCCCTTAATGTCTTTCGGAGACATCATCCGCATGATGGTAAAATGCGATTGTTTTTCATTCAAACGAGAGTAAGAAATCTCTCGAATTTTATGGCTACCGTCGGACTCAATGATCTTCATTGAAATTTTTCCAACCTCATCCTTCGTCGCCACTAAATCGGCCATTTTATCTCCCAAGGCCTCCAACTTTGAAGGTGTTTTTGCTGCCTCTGTCTTTGATTGACTAGCGGCGCTCGTCAAATGCGGAATTGAAATAATCATCAATGTCAGCACCATTGATTTCATTCGTTTGAGTGATTTCACTCTGCGCGCTCTCGCTCGCAAAAAACAACCTCTCAGTAGAATGGCAAATTTTATTAATAATAACTTCATACTTATTCTCCCAAATGATCGATAATGACAGATAACAGCAAATAAAAATCAAAATAGATTTTTTTAATAGTAACACACAAAGTTTCAAATTCGGCGAAAGCAAAAATTAAAACTCTGCGCATGACAAGCCGCAAAGACTGACAATTTATGTTTAGCTCTTGTTCTTGAATTTCAAGCCGTTCGAAGGTGACAATTATTGTCAAATAATTCAACAGCGCAAATCTTCCTGCGCACAAGGCTTTTACATTTTTGAGCGAATTATTCTCGAAGACTGAAAAACTTTTAAAATTTTTCCTGTATTTTCCTTACATGGAATATAAATTTTTCTATCACTTCAATCCTCTGCTACAATGATTCCTATGAAAACACGAAATTTATTTTTGACTGTATTATCTTTACTTCCGCTCAGCTTTTCAATTGTTGGAGTGTTGGTGGTTTCGCCGGTTGCCTCGGCCGAAAAATCTATAGGTTCTTCTTTTATTGATGCCGATTATTTATCTTTTCTTTCTGGAAACTTTCTTAAGAGCCAAGGAACGACGGCCCTGAATCAACTCTTCCAAAATTTGAATTACAATGTTGAACAATTGAGTCTGGCAAGCAGCCCTGCGGTTGCACTCAATCAAGTTCATATTCAGATCATCCCGCAAAATCCTCAGATCTCGAACACGATCGATGGTATTGCCTTCCAGAGTGTCGGCAATACTGTGCATATTAACGTTGGCAATATTTCTGTTAATCAAACGGTTCAGGAAATCATCGGCGGCGTGATCGTTAATATTCAAATCAATGCCTCTTGTCAGGGAGTCACTGCTCTTTTGACAGATCCAACTTCAATAATTTCTGGAAATCTAACTCCTATTGAGATGGGAGAATTTTTGAAGATTCAGTTGACCAATCCTGTGGTCTTGCTCACCACTCCTCAATTTCAATTGTCTGCCATGCAATGCACTGGGGCGCAGGGGTTTGAGCAATTAATTACTGCCAATATTCAATCTGCTTTGACCAATTTAGGTCAATTGAACGCCCTGATTCAAAGCAATGTCATCAATTCGGTGCAACAGTCCATGAATCAAATTTCATACAAATGGACCGAGCCTCAACAAATTTTTTCTAGCGCTTACAACAATGGCACCGGTGGAATTTCGGCGTGGATTTTTCCGGCCACTTTAGAAGCTCTTCCTAATGGAGCTTGGAAAAGCTACGGGACTCTTCGTTTCGTGTTGCCGTTCAGTTCAAACACCCCCCCCCGTCGCATTCCTTTAAATAAAATTGATTATTCCTCTTTATCGAGTCAAAATTCATTTATCATTTCTGAAGATGCCATCACGGCCTTAGTGCAAAATTACTTTGCCCCTGGACAGTGGAGTTTTCAAGGTATCGCCAATAATCTTTCTGGTTTTGCGAAACTCTTGCGGTCCCGAATAATGCAATTCTTTGTCTGGGGTGATCTTCGAAATTGGTCGCAAAGTACGCAATTCCCTCTTGTTGCCTCAACACAAAATGTGGCACAACTCGCCTGGAACAAGAATGGATCAATGACACTGCGAACGACTTTTAAAATTGATCTGTCCGCAGAATTGATGCCTTATGTACATTTTCAAATTCCATTTAAATCCAGATTGAGCATGGCTGTGACGGGTAATCAAATCGTATTTACCCCCAGCAAGGCCGACGTGGATATCAACTATGAGTTTGATAAAAATTACTGTGCACAAAGTGGTGGCTGTTGCGGGGGCATTGCGGGTTGGCTTGTGAGTGATTCCATGCAAGGCTACTTGAACAGTCAAGTTTTTCAGTACCCATTACCCACCATGCAAGTTGTTGGTGGCGGAACGGTTCGCGCTACCAATGTTCAACACCGCGCTGACTTAAAATCTTTTGTTATCACTTTCGGAAATTGATCGGATAGACTCTGAAATTTTCGAGCCACTGGATTTGTGCAAGGGAGTACCGATTTAAAGTTACAATTTGATCCATCAACCTCACCCGTAAAACAGGCAGAACTAATAATTCCAGCTCAGATTGAGATAAACATTTTTGTTATTCGAGTAAACACCCAGTGGGGAACTGGAAGGACCGTCAAGAGTGGTTCCGCCCAGTCCTAAACTCCAATTATCACTGAAGCGTCGACTATAACTTAAATCTCCCATCCAACTCGTGGTGAGAGAATCGTAAGAGTAAAAGAAAGTGATGGAGTCATTGTCTCTCCAACTAAAATGACCACCTAGCATCCAATTGGAATTAAAAAAGTCCGACAGTGACGCCAAATCATTTCCCGGCAAGGCTGCATGATTCGCGGAAGAATATTGAAGGATGGTCACAAGAGAGCCTGAACTTCCCACACTCCAAGATTTTTCAACACCCAGAATTCCCGCATCAGCCCAGGCTTGAGCGGATTCTTTTCCTGGTTGAGTCCAGGAGGCTTCACCCTTAATTTGCCAGGAACTCAGAGTTTTTATAAAAGAAAAACCGGCTGTCTGTTGCCGATAATCATTCAGCAATAATTGCACATTCGAATTCACCTGAATCACCTGGCGCGGAGTCAGGGAAACCAAAGTTCCGCTCACCACGGGTGTGATCACCGGGACCGAAGCCACTCCATCATAGCCATACAAAGCTAATTCCAGATTATCTAAGTGAGCTTGCAAGCGCAGTGCGGAATTGTTCTGGAGCGGGCTCCCTAAACTTTGCCGAGGTAAATAACTATAACTAAATTGGTTGGGCAGTAAAAGCTCCACGCCTGGCCCCGCTGCGGATTGAGAAATATAAATTTGCCGAGGCAACCAGCGACTATTTCCCCCCGGAAGAAGGGAAGGCCGTGCTTGAGGAATATAAACTAAATCAAGCTCAAACCAATCCCCAGAATAATTCATCGACAATGAACCGGCTCCCATTTTTCGAGCATGAATCGGGTCGAAATAAGTTTTGGTATTGATCAAATCCAGGGGATTAAACCCATCGGTCACGCCCCAATTGTAAATATCCGTACCGATTTTGAAGAGAAAAGGCTGGGCTTTAAGTTTCAAATTATATTCCGGAAGATCAAAATAACTTTGCTCTGCCGTGGATTTATTGTTCGGATCAGCGACATAATTGAGTTTACCGGTGAATTTGAGGTTTTCACCTTGGATCACTAAGCCCAATTTAACATCGCCCTGATAAAGCTGATCATTGACCGCCGGCGAAACCGCTAAAGGGAAATTCACCGCTTTTATATCAAAACTCGAGCTCCACTCATTTTCGACAGCCAGAGCCCGGTCACTTTCAACACTGAGAAATAAACTGAGAAATACACTATGAAAAATGGGAAGAAAGCTAGTGACTTTTGACATACTAAGAACCCTAGCAGAGGTCCTCCCTATCTTGAAGAATTTTCCAATTTAGACTCATTCCAACAAACCCCGAAATCAATAGGTGAATTTGGCGCTAATTTTGTCTATAAGACACCTCATGCATTCAAACCCGCTAAAACCAGAATTATTATTACCTGCTGGCGATCTTGAAAAATTAAAGTACGGCTTGGCCTTTGGAGGCGATGCCGTTTATTTAGGAGCTCCTTATTTTTCACTCAGAGCCCGTGAAAATGAGTTTAATCTTGAAAGCCTGAAAGAAGGAATCGATCACACTCATTCCTTAGGTAAAAAAGTTTATTTAACCGCAAATATTTTTGCTCGAAATCGCAAACTTAATAATTTCATGCCTGCGATGGATGAGTGGTTAAAACTTCAGCCTGACGCCATCATTATGAGCGATCCGGGACTGATGATGATGGTACGGGAAAAATATCCTGACATCGAAATTCATTTATCCGTTCAGGCTAATTCCATGAATTGGCAAAATGTGAAATTTTGGCGCAAGTCTTTGAACATCAAACGCGTGATTTTAAGTCGAGAGCTTTCTCTGGCTGAAATAAAAGAAATTCGTGAGCGAGTTCCCGATATCGAACTCGAAGCCTTCGTTCATGGGGCAATTTGTATCGCGTTCTCCGGCCGTTGCCTGATGTCGAGCTATATGAGCCACCGAGATGCCAACCAAGGTGTCTGTGATAACTCCTGTCGCGAAAAATATAAAGTCTTTGAAAAAAAAGAAATCTTACTCGAAGACAATCGCAATCCCGGCGAACTTTATGAGATCAAAGAAGACGATGATGGAACTTATTTTTTCAATGCGAAAGATCTTTGCCTCATTGAGCATTTGCAAGAGCTTCGGGATGCTGGAGTGTGCTCTTTCAAAGTCGAAGGCCGTACAAAATCAGTGTATTATGTTTCGAGTGTCGCACGCGCTTATCGTCAAGCTATCGATGATATGATGGAGAATAAACCCTACAATCCGGCCTTAATGACCGAGCTTGAAAAAATCTCCAATCGTGGGTACCACAAAGGATTTTTCAAAGGTCAACCCGGCGCCGAAGGACAAAACTACGCCGACGGCGTCACTCGCTTTTCAACCAGAAAATTCACCGGACTTATTCAAGGTCCGATGGATGAAGCTGGTTTTTTCCCCGTGGAAGTTCGCGGTACCATCAAAAAGAATATGGAACTAGAAATTCTAGGTCCAAACATGAAACAACTAAATTTCAAAGTTGAGGGAATCTTGAACGGCAAAAAACAAGAGGTCGACGCCGCTCACCCAGGAACTGGAATCAATTATTTAAAAGGAGCCCATGTCATCCTCGAAAACGGAATCCTCAACAACATCCTGTGATTGTGTGAATGCACCCATTCATCCACATTGTGACGAGATCAAAGCTCTTCGCCACGACATTGACCAGATTGATGAGGCCATCGCTTTATCTTTAACCCAACGGCATTTTCTCTCGCAAAAAGTTCAAGCCTTGAAAAAAGCACAAGGGCAAACTTCTTACTCTCCTGATCGTGAGCAAGAAATTCTCGCTCGAATAAAATCACTCTTTCCGTCCATTCCTGCTCAAACGGTGGACCAGATTTATCTATCAATTTTTGATTGGATGCGCACGAAAGATTAGCGAGTATGACTCGAGGTCAGTTGCAAAGGTCGCAAATTAGCAATTTCGTTTTGAGAAGTTGTGCTGATATCAATAAATTCTAAGCCGAATCTTGCCTGACCTGCGGCGAGTCCTTTGGTGGACTTCGTACGAACTACCGCCACGGCATTGATCGACAATTCCCCTCCGCGAGAGGTGTTATGCACAAAAACTTCCTGACCAATGACAAGATCTTCAGAGTTCAGCAACAAACCAATTCCGCCGGGAGCAAGCTCATAGGAGACGCCATTCCAAAGATTTTTTTCATTGTGCAAAATAAATTTTGCCGCGTAAGAAAATCGAAAAAATCGTCGTTGCTTAATATAATTTTGTAATCCAGGAGCCCCAGACAGAATCATTTGTCGAAGAGTTTCAGATTGAAATTCCTTTAATAAAGAGGCCGGTGCCCAGTTGGGAAGTCCAGTACGCCAGACGATAACTTTGTCATCAATTTTTTGATTTTGGAACAAACGAATCATTTCTAAATAACTGAAAGCTCCAATAGGAGTTTGCCCCTTCAAATAATACCACTCTTTAAATTCTTTAACGGGCGGTGGAATCATCATAACGATATCTTTCGGAATTATCACACGACGCACCGGGATTGGAACAACTCTCCCAAATTGAAGACTAGGATGCTGTGACAGTTGAATCCAACCACCAACCGTTTCATCATGAATTCGATTTTCTGAGTTGAGTTGATTGGTTTGCAATAGGCGCCGAATTTCTTTCATCGAAAGAAGTTCAAGTAACTGGCTCGTCTTTTCAACAAGATAGGTCTTCACACAAATCGCATCGGATTAATTTAAATCGATCTTAAGCAGGATTTTTTAAAAAAATTTAAATAAAAGTTCCAAGACTTTCAGCGAGCTTCACCCAATGATGTTGAGGATTCACTAATCGCGCCGGCCCCATCAAATCATCCAGCGGTGCTCGCTGGACTCGACCCGCACGATACACGACCGCATGATTCCATTGATCTTCCTGGACCAGTCGCGCGGCCTCGACACCCATTGCCAAAGTTAAAAATCGATCGGTCGTCGTGGGATGGCGACTTCTTTGCAAATGTCCCAAAACCACATTTCTTGATTCCCAACCTGTTTCAGCTTCCAGCCATCTTGAAAGATTTTGTGAAACGCCACCGTAACGTTCGGCTTGTGGTGAACCCAACACTTTGAAAGCCACCTGCGCCTCTTCACCTTCAGCGGCCGCTCCTTCTGAAATCACAACCATTAAACCGCGTTGCCCCTCTTGCTTTTTCTTTTTCACAAAATCCAAGAGTGCCAATTTTGAAAATGGTCTTTCTGGCAAAAGAATCACGTCACTGTAAGAGGAAAGTCCTCCCCCAAGCGCAATCCAACCCGCCGTGCGGCCCATGGTTTCTACCACAATGATACGCCGATGAGTCTCCGCGGTCGCGCGCAAAGCATCCACCGATTCCGAGACCACCGCGCAAGCTGTGTCATAACCAAAGGTGATCTCTGTCCCCGACAAATCGTTATCAATTGTTTTTGGTAAACCAATCATTTTAATTCGCGGCTGAAGGTGAGAAAGACCAGAAAAAGTTCCATCTCCCCCAACCGCAATAAGACCATGCAAATTTAATTTACTAAATTTTTCGATAAATAATTTTTCTCTGCCTTTGATCGGACTTTTATTCGAAGCGCCTAAGATGGAACCTGCCTCTGCGTGATAGCCTCGAATTCTCTCCAAACTGAGTGGGATAGAATCTTCATTAAAAACCCCCTCAAAGCCATCTTTGATTCCGATAATTTCATAGTTATTTTGCAAAAGAACCCGTGTCGTTGATTCAATAATCCCATTCAAACCGGGAGCATCTCCACCGCCAGTGAGTATTCCAATTCTTTTTTTATTGCTATTATTTGCCGTCATGAGAACTCCAATTGTTCATCAAATTTTTAACCAGATTTCCAGTTAAAATATTCTGAGACATTGGAGAACCTATGTCATAAATAAATGTAGAGACTAGACGATAGTGATTTTACTGACCGAAAGAAAAAAGACTGATTTCGATGTCGATAACATTTTTTCCTTCGTCCAGAGTGGTCTGTTTAACCACATTGAAGGGAACATCACCCAACCAAACTTTTGAACCATTGCCATCATCAAAAGCACAAGTATCAAAACTTCCGCCACTCACCGAGATTTTCTCAAAATTCGCGCCGGCTTTTTTGCAATCCGAAAGCATCGCATGAATTTCTTCTCGGGATTTAATTTCCGTTGCTGCCAATGTTTGCAAACCGTCCTTTGATGAACCATCTGGAAGAAAAAGAGTCGTCTTCACACTGTAATTTGAAGCCTCAGTATTAGTTGCTAAATTAACCGCAGCGACTGTCAATTGTTGAATAAATCCGAATACTTCTTTATTTTTTGCTCCTGGCGCGGGAGTCATCGTTCCTTCATAAGTGACCGTGTCGTTCAAGCTCACACTTTGTGAACTGGCTGCAGACAAATTTGAAAGTGCGAGAGTAAACAAGAGCAAAGCGGCGTTTTTCATAATCCCTCTTCTAGTTGAAGTTTCCTGATCTAGCTTAGTGACCCTGCAATTGCAACCGTGACGCGTTGTATCCGATTACGAATTGTTCTATACAGCTCTCTTAATTTCATATTACGTTGTCGCCCGACAAACAAACAACAACCCATAAAAAGGAGATCCTAATGAAAATGATCGCAACTACTGTTGTCGCTCTTTTTGCTGTTGCTGCTATGGCTACTGAGCCTACTGCTACAACTACTACAACTACTACGACTACAGCTCCAGCTGCTACTACAGCTGCTCCTGCTGAAAAAGCTCCAGCTAAAACAGCTAAAGCTGAGAAAAAAGCTGAGAAAAAAGCGGCTAAAGGCACTAAAACTGCTACGGCTCCAGAAACTGCAGCTCCTGCAACTACTAAGTAATTGCGAGCAAGCTGGTGAAAGCCAGCATTACGCTTAATGCGTAAGGCTTTAAAAAACCCGCGGCAAAACTGCGGGTTTTTTATTTTCGAATTTGATTATTTTTCGTTTTTTTCTGCAATCGCTTTGGAATTATACCTTCAGTTTGTTTTCTCAATTCGAGTCGTTTTTACAGCATTTTTCTTTCGAGAGACTAAAATCTTAAAATATTTACCCAGTACTTAGGACTAATTTATCGCAGTTTCGCACGGCGAAGGTCGAAGATAAGACGATTTCCTTAAAAGTTCCATACTCGTTACACATTATCCCCTTAGTCTAAACAAAGACCGAAAATTAGGCCTAAGGAGTCAACAATATGCGAAGCCAATTCTATTTCCGCTTGGTCCTCACTGGTGCGAGCTTTCTTTTTTCGAGTCTTGCACAAGCGCAATTCTCTGGCGGCAACTGGGGAACAGGAATGTACGGTGGAGCGGGCTCTTGCGGCTATGAAGTCGATGTTGGGGATGAGGCGACGAGCGTCGCCGATGATATTTCTAAAGCGAATGATGAAATTAAGGAACTGCAAGAAAAACTTTCCGATGAAAAAAAAGAACTTCGTGAAAAAACTCACGCCATTGATAAAGCGAAAAATGAGTTTGAACGTTCAGGCTTCAAAAAAGAATCCGCAGTTTATTCTCTCGTTAGTAATCATATTCAAAATAAAAAGACCTGTGATCAGTATAAGTCGATAGCACCTCCTTGTGACAAAAAAGATGAGACTTGCCAACCGGCAAGTCAAAGTCCTGAGAGCAATGATCCCTTCACCTCTGGCGCATGGTCTAAAATCTGCAAGAACGGTAGCACGGATCTGAAAGGAAACGAGCTCTGCTCCCAAAGCGGAGTTGGTGGAACTGGATATAAATTTAATCCTAGTAGTTGCGCGAGTGCTCTCAATGAGTGGCAAAAAAGCTTCAGAGAAAAAGAAGAAAGCCAAAGTAAAGTAACAGCAATCAACAATGAAATTAAGGAAAGAAAAACGGCTATTTCAGGAATGAAAAAGGATTACAAAAAAGCCGTCAGAGAGTACGCTAAAGAGCAAAAAGAATCATCGACCGAAGGGGGCTGCTATGAGTGCATGCTTTCGGGCAATGGTGCGGTTTATAAGCCTTACAAATCCTCAGCTCTAGAAATCGGTGGAGAAGTGGCCTTGGGGTTAGGCGCCATGTATATGGGAAGTCAGCTCTATAAATCGACTTCAGCGAATAATGCTTCTCTTGGTTTTCCTACGGCACCCGTCTCTACATTTGGATTTGGCTATCCTTACTTTATGGGCGCGCTTTATGGAGCCGTCGGCGGCGGAGGAATGGCTGGAGGATCCTTCGGCTGTGGCTCATCAGCAAGTGGCGGTGGCTTTGGCGCGGGACCTTACGGGATGATGGGACCTTGGGGAATGCAAGGCATGTATGGTGCCAATGGACAAATGGGTGGACCTTTCGGTTATCCCGCAAGCATGTACGCTTCACCGATGGGTGGCGGAATGTTTAATGCTGGAATGGGTCCATGGGGTATGAATGGCCCCTGGGGTCTTGGCGGAGGCGGAATGGGCGGAGGCATGGGCGGAATGATGTCTCCTTACGGTGGAATGGGTGGAATGGGTGGTATGGGCGGAGGCATGGGCGGTATGGGTGGCATGATGTCTCCTTACGGCGGTATGGGCGGTATGGGCGGTGGACTCGGCATGATGTCCCCTTACGGCGGCATGGGTGGCTTAGGTGGCATGGGTATGGGCGGTGGACTCGGCATGATGTCCCCTTACGGCGGCATGGGTGGCTTAGGTGGCATGGGCATGGGCGGTGGACTCGGCATGATGTCCCCTTACGGTGGCATGGGTATGGGCGGTATGGGTGGAATGATGTCCCCTTACGGTGGCATGGGTATGGGCGGTATGGGTGGAATGATGTC
>CAIYID010000005.1 GCA_903926205.1 uncultured Bdellovibrionales bacterium | reverse complement strand
GATACCGTTCCGATGTTGGTGGGATTGATTTCCCATGATTCAACCAGAACGATGTTTCAGTGGGTTATGTAAGCCAGAATCAAGCCAGTCTTAAAGTGGGATAAATTGGATTGGAAAGCGAAAACGCTGCCAACGATCTCGACAGCGAGTCGTGCGATGTCACTTTGTCGAATCTTTTGACAGGAATTATTTTCAAAAAATCCTTGTCAGAAGCGAATTTATTTTCTGAAATCAAACCACGTCACTGGTTTCCTTGCTTTGATTCTAGGTTCAAAGCCGACCGTCAGGCAAGGAGGCCTTTTCTATGAATAGACTTTCACTTCATATTGGCTCTGAAATTTCATTGAAAGATTTTTCGTTTTCTCAACTCATCATCGCCGTTAAAACACTGTTTGATACCGAAGGAATTCCAGGGTTAGTGAAGGTGCTCGTCATATTAATAGAGAAGATGCTTTTGAGTTCGGGCGTGGAGTGTCCCTACTGCAAATGCAAGAAGCACCACCAGCACAGTAAGGCAGATCGACGACTAAAAACCTCCATTGGCGAGGTGAGTTTAACTTTATCCCGAGTTCTCTGCGGCGAATGTAAACGAACTTTTGTTCCCTTCAATCAGTTGTTGGACCTGGACCCATACTCTAGAAAGAGCCGAGAATTTGAAAAAGTGTCTCTGGAAACCATCACAAATCAGAGCTTTCGTAGATCCGCCAAGAACTTGCAGGACACAATGGGATTTGGCACTGCACACACGACTCTGCATCGCTGGTTTACGAAGACTGACGCCACCAACATGAACGTGAATAAAAAGGTCGACTTCCTGATTGCTGACGGCACGGGTTTTAAAAAAGAATATGACGAGAAAGACTCCAATCGCGGCGAAGTTCGCATCGTGATTGGTTACAACGAATCCGGCGAAGTGATTCCATTTGGGGCGTGGGCCCGCGCAAGCTGGAAGGATATTGGTCACTTCTTGAAGCGGGAAAACCATCCTTCGCCTGACAAAATCAAATTTAAACCCATCGCCCGAACTCTGATCACTGACGGCGAAGAGGAGCTTGTCAATGCTTTTAAAAAGCTCGCGGGCAACCATCAGCGCTGTTTATTCCACATGACCCATGAGCTGACACCACTCCTGAGATACCAAGACATCGTGGGAAAAGATGAGGCTATCAAAATATCCGATCAGCTAAATGAGCTTCTGTACTTGGATCTGCCGGAAACCGATGCGGACCCACTGAAATCAATGGAAGATAAACTGAAAATTGAAGTTAAACTAAATGCCATGAAAAAAGCTATTGATGACTTCATAACTGAACTTAAAATGCTCGGCTATAAAAAAGCAAAAACTTTCGTGGAAAACGCCAAGGCCCAACTCTTCACTTACATTGATAACTGGATCAAGACAGGGATCTCAAATCCAAAGGTAACATCGCTGGTTGAGCGGATCATGCGAGAAATAAAGCGAAGAATCAAAAAAATCGGTTTCAAGTGGAGCGAAAAAGGCGCAGAGAAAATGACCAGGCTTGTGCTGCTGCAACTCAGTTCAACG
>CAIYID010000004.1 GCA_903926205.1 uncultured Bdellovibrionales bacterium | reverse complement strand
GTCGCTTTTTCTAGAATAAAACCCACAAGCAACAACGAGTGTCCGATTTTCAGATGCAAGTGGGTTTGAGTTTGATAAACACGAACATTCTGGCTTCATATGCCAAAATATCAGCAAGCTCTAAGCCATCACCATCATAATGCGCCAGTTTAATAATCACAGAACGACACGACAGCTTTTTTCTGACATTTTCCTGCACTGGCAGGCACTTTGAAAGAATCGGACCAAATTCCGTTAGCATCACAACGTCGACGAACGCATTGAGTCCCTTCAAAAATCCAAACACATTCATTGAGGCTTGCAAACGGTTTTTCGCAAATCTGACCCGGTTGCCGAAGAGCCTCTTTTGCTTTCTTGGGAACCACTGGTCTTTGCACTAAAGCCAACCCTTGCAACTTTTCAAAATCGCTTTTGGGAAGACTTTCGACCGAACTCAAGTGTCCACGAGCAACCTTTCTCCCCTTCAACAAAACATCAAAACTCGGCGAATTCCCTTCAAGAACCCCTAGAAAATGAGCCCGCTCGCCAGCCGCAAGGCGAGCCGAAGTTTCCCCCTCATACCCACGGAAATTTATCACCCCTCGAAAACAGGTCATGACTGCTTTGGCTGTTGAAATATCATAAGTTAATAAAAATTCAGCTTCAGTGTACACATCGTGACTCACTGGTGTTGAGTACACTCTCTGGTTGTTGTCTCGAGAATCAACCCGAATCTGGCCACGACGCAAATGAACCTCAGTTGTTTCTCCCGTATCTAAATCAATCAAGGGAATTTGAACTTCGGAGTTTTCTAAAATGACCAAACTGTTGCCCTCTCCCAATTCCACTTGTAATTGAGAATTAACACCTGTTTTTAGCAATACTTTTTCTCTCAAAATCTCATTTCTTTTGGCCGCCCTGACTTCACCATTTTTTAAAACCAACTCGACATGACCATTCAGCTGAGAAATGAGTGGGAATTTGACTTTTGTTTCAGCTAAGGCAGAAGATCCCACCAAAAAAAGGAATAAAGCCCTCATCACCAATCTAGTCATAGAGATGACTCCCTTTTTCATCAGAAAACTGCTTAATTTTTGCCCATCGAATAAACACTGAATATGCCGCACTGACGGCAATAAAATAGCCAGCAAAACCATCTAAGAATCCCAATTTTAAAAAATAACATTCTAAAAATTTACTCATTGGTTTGGTTAAAAACTTAAACCAAGAAAATTTCCCGCCGTTTGCAAGATGCTGCTGCGCCTGTAATTCAGAATAACGATTATTTGTTATCACATGTTGGCTAACATCACGAAAGACATAATGTAATATTGAAAAACTGAAGTTCTCTTGAGACTTTGCTTCCACTTTTTCATGAATCACTTGATCATTCCATTGATGAAAACGTCGATGAAAAAGACGGGTTTGGAAATCAGGATACCAACCTCCGTGCAAAATCCATCGACCAAGATAAAAGGATTTTCTTGGAATTCGATAAGCCGTTGAGGAATTTAACTGTGAAAATTTTTTTACTATTTCTGCGCTTAAATCAGCACTGATTTCTTCGTCAGCATCAATAGCAAAAACCCAATCATTTTTTGCTAATTCAGCAGCTCGATGTTTTTGCGGGCCATAACCACGCCAAGGTTCACTGAAGACACGAGCTCCTAAATTTTGAGCAATTTCTGTGGTTCGATCTTGACTTCCACTGTCAAGAACAAGAATTTCATCAGCCCAAGGCGCCGATTTGAGGCACCGACCTATATTTTTTTCTTCATTCAAAGTCACAATCACTAAACTTATAGGTAATTTCATGAAAGTATAAACCCTTTCATGCACTAGGTTGACGTTGAATCCCTTTCTTGTCAAACATGCGAGATGTTTTTAGAATCAATTTCGTCAAAAAAATGGGAGAATTTATGTTGAAACAAAACCGAATCGCATCCATGAGCAGCAAAGCCTCCTTAATGCTAGGAATTATTATGCTCTCATCCATTTCCATGGCTTACTTTACCGTTGGAGAAAGCGGAAATTTAGTTAAACCGGGTCAATACCAAATCGGCATGGAACCCCAATTTGTTTTTGATAACTCGGGTTTCAACTTTTCAGGTTTTTTAGATGCTCCCTATGGTCCCGATGGAAGTTTTCGTGCTCGCATGGGAGTCGGTGACACTAATTTTGAAGCCTCTCTTTCTTACAAATGGGTACCAATTCCTGATTATGGCAACCAACCCTCAGTTGGTGGCAAGGTGGAAGCCACTTATGCACGTCGCTCAGGAGGAAATTGGGATGCGATAAGAATCATCCCCTTGGTCAGTAAAAACTTTGAAACGATCTACGGCCCTGTAACACCTTATGCTTCTCTTCCATTGAGCTTGGTCGGAACCCCCTCAAACACTCAGACAGCACTGCAACTCGTCGGGGGTTGTGAATATCGCCCACCAGATGAGCCAAAATGGATGTTCGGTGCTGAGTTAGGCGTTAGTTTAAATAATGCCTTCACTTATATTTCAGGAAATTTAACTTATATTTTTGATGAGAAAGAAATCTCACCGAAAAAGAAACACTAAAGGAGTACTATGTTTTCCTTCTTCAAGGATGATGGAGCAAAGGGCGCAGACATATATGTTGATTTAGGCACTGCGAACACCCTGATCGCCGTCAGAGGTAAAGGTGTAGTTATCAACGAGCCCACTCTGATCGCTTTTTCAGAAGTGAGTTCTGAAAAACGGAAGGTCGTTGCTGTTGGTCAAGAAGCAAAAGACAAAATAATGAAAACAGCTGGAAGCATTATTGCTTTTCGTCCGCTCAAAGAGGGAGTCATTGCTGACTACGACACGACAGAAGTAATGCTTCGCCATTTCTTGAATCGACCTGGAATGAAAGCTTTTATGAAACGGCCTCGCATCGTTATTTCACTTCCCTATGGAGTGACTGAAGTTGAAAAACGTGCCGCTATCGAAGCCGGGAAAGCCGCCGGAGCACGGGAAGTTATCTTGATCGATGAACCCATGGCCGCCGCTATGGGTGCAGATCTTCCAATAAAGGAAGCCCGCGGCAGCATGATCGTTGATATTGGTGGAGGCACGACCGAGGTTGCAGTTATTGCTCTTGCTGATATTGTCTATTGTCGTGCAATTCGTGTGGGTGGGCACAAAATTGATGAATCCATCACTGAATATTTAAAAAAGAAGCGCAACTTGGTGATCAGCCAAGAAGTGGCCGAGCAATTGAAGATTGATATAGGAACGGCAACGCCTAAAAAAGACATCAAAACAATCACAATTTCTGGCCGAGATTTGGATTCTGGCTTACAAAAATCGATCGAAGTCTCTTCGGAAGAAATCGGAAATGCCATGGATCATGACATCAATCAGATCATCGAAGCTATTCACTCTGCCCTCGAAAAAACTCCGCCTGAACTGGTCTCTGATATCATTGAAGCCGGTGTGGTTTTAGCTGGCGGCGGCGCCCTCATTCGTGATTTGGATTTGCGATTGCAGAATGAGATCCGCTTACCGGTAAGAATTTCAAAAGATCCCCTGCTCGCCATTGCCCGTGGTGGTGAAATGGTTTTAAGTGATCCTGAATTGCTCTCTAAAATCCAGCTAGAAGTTTAATTTTAATACAAGATCGTGGTTTTACTTGAGTGCTGTCATCTTAGGTGAGCCCGCGCGTTGATCTTCCTTCAATAATTTAAACAACTTTTCATAAACAGTGGCAGAAGGGATTTTCATTCCTTCGTAATTATTGACAGGGAGAAGATCAAAGGTCGTCCCTGACATAAAGACACCTTGAGCTCCAATCAAATTTGACTCCGTGATATCTGCGGGCTCTGCCACCGGTACAATATTATGATATTTCGCCAATTCAAAAATTCTGGTCATCATTGTACCTTTTAAAATATAGTCACAACGAGGATGGACTAATTGCAAAGATCGATCCAATAAAAAAATATTTTCGGTGGAACTTTCAGCCATAAATCCCTCATCTGTAAACGTCACAGTAAAGTCAAGATGACGATCAACCGCCTCTTTTTTCATCAAGACATTTGGCAAATAGTTACAACTTTTAATCGTAGGAAACCACGAAGATTTCACAGCAAGATGACTTTTTCCAATACTTACTCCCGTTTTGTATTTTTCGGGGCTGACCGCTTTAAGTTCTGTGATCACACAATAGAACTGGTTCCCTATTGTCTCATAAGGATTAGTGCCGAAACTTCCAGGACCACGACTGAGGAAGAGTCTCACAATAGCGGAAAAATCTTGAATTTGAGCGCCTGGATTTTTTTGAACAAAAAAATCTAAACCCGCTTGCGCCGTTTGTAAAATAATTTGGCGCAATTGATCCTTGTTATAGTTTTGATTCAAATTCAGCTTGGCGGCACCTAAAAAAAGTCGCTCCAAATGTTCTTCCAAGAGATAAATTCCACCGTTCACTAACTTCAAAGCTTCAAACACTCCGTCGCCACGATGAACCATATGATCATCAATGGGTAAATTCATTAAACCCACGTCAGTGACAATTCCCCCCAGCCAGCTGGAATACATAGCATAATAGCCCGCCTGGCTAAGTTTGATCGTCTTGGCTTCCAAAATATCAAAAACGTCATTCGCGGAGAGTCTGGGAGTTTGCATATTCATCAGACTATTGCTAGCTTAGTTTTTATGAAAAATCGAAGAATTCTCGTCACTGCCGCTTTGCCCTATGCCAATGGTCCCATTCATGTCGGACACTTAGTTGAATATCTTCAAGCTGACTTTTGGAGTCGATTTCAAAAAATGCGAGGCCATGAATGTCACTATATTTGCGCCGATGACACTCACGGCACGGCCATCATGGTGGAAGCAAAAAAACGAGGAATCACCCCCGAACAACTGATCGACGGCGTTTGGAAAGATCACACGAAAGATTTCGCCGATTTTCAAATTGAGTTTTCCCATTATTCTTCAACCAACAGTAAGGAAAATCGGGAACTTTGTGAAGAATTCTGGCATGCCATGAAAGCAAAAAATCACATCACTACCAAACCGGTGGAGCAGCTTTATTGTAACCATGACCAAATGTTTTTACCGGATCGTTTTGTCAAAGGGATTTGCCCCAAATGTAGTGCTAAAGATCAATACGGCGATAACTGTGATGTCTGCAGTGCCACCTACTCGCCCAACGATTTAAAAGAAGCCTACTGTTCTTTCTGCGGCCAGCCTCCAGTCAAAAAAAATTCAGATCACCCGATGTTTCAGCTCGATCATTTCCGTGAGTTTCTTTTGCAATGGCTGCCCGAGCACACCACTAAGGAAATGGCGAATAAAATGAAAGAGTGGTTTAACGAACCACTGCGCGACTGGGATATCTCTCGCGACGCTCCCTATTTTGGATTTAAAATACCCGGATTTAGCGACAAATATTTCTATGTCTGGGTTGATGCCCCAATGGGGTATATTTCAGCTTCGCTCCAGTTTTCCAAAAAATTGGGTCTCAAGTTCGAAGACTTCTGGAAGTCAGAAAATACCGAAGTCTATCATTTCATTGGAAAAGACATTGTTTACTTTCATACTTTATTTTGGCCAGCTCTTTTAAAAACGGCTGGGTATCGAACGCCAACCCAGGTTTTTGTCCATGGGAGACTCACCATCAACGGTGAAAAAATGAGTAAATCCAAAGGGACTAATATTCCCGCCCGGAACTATTTGAATCATTTGGATCCTCAATTTTTGCGCTATTACTACGCCAGCAAACTCAGTCATACGGTGGACGATTTTGACTGGTCCGAATCTGATTTTACCAATCGTGTGAATTCCGATCTCATTGGAAAAATCACTAATTTAGGTTCTCGTGGTGCTCAAATGCTCAAGAAAAAATCCGATGGTCTAATGACAGAAATGGACTCCGACGGTCAAAAACTTTTTGCCGCGTCAGCGGCAAAATCCGAAGAGATTGCTGCCTTATTCGAATCACGAGATTTTGCTCGTGCGATCTCCGAAATCAGAGGCATCGCTGAGGAAACCAATCGTTATTTTGACGAGAAAGCTCCATGGAAAACTCTGGAACATAATTTAGTTGAAACTAAAAAAGTGCTTACAACTACGCTCAATATTTTTAGAATGTTGAGTATTTATTTAAAACCAATTTTGCCTATTTACACGGCGAAAGTGGAAAAACTTTTCTCTGAAAAATCTTATCAATGGAGTGATGCGACTCAAGCACTTTCAAATCATCTGATTCATGATTACGAACATTTAGCTCAAAGAGTGGATACCGAAAAAGTTAAGGCGATGGTGGAAGAATCAAAACCAAAAACTGCAACCGTTCCAATTCAAAATCCAAATCAAAAATTGTCAGCAGCACCCAGCGCGAAGGCAATTAAAAATGAAATCTCAGTTTCATCACCAGACTCTGGTGAAATTGAAATTGATTTATTTTCTAAAGTGGACTTAAGAATTGCCAAAATCATCGAGGCCGAAGAAGTGATAGAAGCAGATAAACTTCTACGTTTAAAGGTGGATGTCGGCCCCTTGGGCACTAAACAAATATTTGCAGGTATTCGTTCCGCTTATAAAGCGGCGGATTTGATTGGGCGACACACGCTAATTGTAGCAAATCTCAAACCTCGAAAAATGAAATTTGGCTTGAGCGAAGGAATGGTCCTCGCTGCTGGCGCCGGCGGAAACGAACTATTTATTTTATCACCTGATGCGGGAGCAAAGCCTGGTGATAAAGTAAAATAATAAAGCCAAGTTGGCACGCCCAAATAACCTTGAAGTAGGAATTCCATGTCTAGTCGATTAACCCCTGATCAAGTTCACTCTCTGCAAAAGATTTTAACTTTATCACTAGAGATAGAGACCTCCAATTTTGACTTACACAAATTGAGTGCAGAAAACCAAAAAAAAATTCATTTGATCGAGGCTCTTTTAGAGCCTTTTAAAAGCTCGTCTTTACTAGAACTTCAAAAATTAGGAGAAACGCCTCAACATTTTTCGACGGACATGAGTCTTCGTCATTTTGTGAATTTAATGATTCCTGTGGAACGCCAGCTTGATCGTCAGCTTCGCGACCAAGATTTTTTACCTACCGATTTTGTGACGACTCAAGATCAATTTTGCCAGGATTACCAACGAAGACCACTTTACTTTATTTTAGATAATATTCGTTCTGCTTTTAATGTCGGCGCTATTTTTCGCTTAGCTGATGGTGTCGGAGCTTCAGAAGTGGCTTTGTGCGGCTACACTCCTAATTCTGAACAAGCTCAAGTAAAAAAAACCTCAATGAGTGCTGATCAATTCATCCCGCAACGAATTTTCCATCATGCGGAGCTCGCTATTGAGTATTATCTCGCTCAGAAAATTCAAGTGATTGCCCTAGAAACGACGACAAAAACGGAAAGTCTCTATGATCAACCACTCAAGGGTCCCACCGCTTTTCTCTTGGGCAATGAGCGGTTTGGCTTGGATTATTCTTTGCTTTCCAAAGTTAGTGAAATTCGAAAAATTCCAATGTATGGAATAAAAAATAGTTTGAATGTGGGCCAGGCCGCTGCCATCGCAGCTTTTGAATGGAGTCGGCAAAACTCATGAACTTCGAACCTATCGGATTTTTCCATTGCAACAAAGAAAATCCTTACGAAGCGGCCAGACAAGGAAGCGTTGATTCTACTTTCGACGATAACAGTGAAGGCTACGTTGAATTGCAAAACGGGAAAAATTTCGAGCAAGGCTTAGACCAACTCCAAACATTCTCTCATCTTTGGCTTCTCTTCGAATTTCATCACAATCATCATTGGAAGCCCAAAGTGCTACCTCCGCGAGGCAGTGCCAACAAAGTGGGAGTTTTTGCAACTCGCTCCCCTTATCGCCCCAATCCCATCGGTATGAGCTGTGTTCGTCTCAGAAAAATTGAAGGATTAAAAATTTTTGTGGACTCCTATGATTTATTGGATCAGACGCCGATTCTTGACATAAAACCTTATTTGCCCTACGCGGATTGTTTTCCGGAAGCGAACACTGGTTGGATTCAGAGCAAAATCTATCAAATTCACTGGAGTGAACTCACAAAATCTCAATTAGATTTTCTTCATTCTCACGGAGTTTCTGAATTAAAAGGTTTCATTCAAAATCAATTGAGCGAAGAACCTCTCAATTCAAAAAAGAAACGCCTATCGACAGTCTCATCTCCCGCTCTGGAATCAACTGAACTTTATATTTTAGCTTATCGAACCTGGCGTATTTTATTTTCTGTAGAAAATGAGTCTGTTCATTTACAGGAAATCTTCTCTGGTTACAGCAAAGATGATTTACAAGATATAAGTGACAAATATCAGGACAAGAGTCTCCATCGAGAATTCATCACTCATCAATTTTTGATAAAAGAATCAATTAAAACGTAAAACCTAAACCCAGTGCAGGATAAGTGTCTGTTTGGGTATTGGTTTGGTTAGAACTAACACCGCTCTGGGTGTATTGACTCCAACTATAACTGTTGTAGATAAGACTGACTCCGATATAAAAATTTGCCGCTACGCTGTAATTGTAACCAACTTCAACTTCGAGTCCTGACCCCCCAGAATAATAGCTCCCATTCGGCAAAGTATCTGTGGTGTTTGATAAATAAGAGCCCAAAATAAAAAAACCCGCATTATAATACCCAAGGCTCGGTCCATAACTGACTCTCACTTCGGGAGAGGGTGTACCGGTAGCTTGATAAAACATGGTGGCTGACTCATACAAGGCACCAAGGTAAAATCCATTCGAAAAGGTATATCCAAATTTAGTACTAAAATGATTTTCTTGAGTGTCCGTCGCAGGAAGACCGTTGTATTTTGTTGTATGATCATATCTCATTAAGCTCCAACCAAAACGATAAACGCTACTATCGCTGCTACTACTACTATAACGACCAAAAGATGAGGCCTGAGCAATGTTGCTCATTATTAAAAAGAACGCACATAACATTATTTTCTTCACTCACAACTCCTTGAAGTTTAATTGTCGTAATTACTCGCTCTTTGATTTGTCGACCAAGAGTCCTGAGCCTGGCTCACTAAAAGTCCGACCTGCACCATTTGAAAAATAGTCTCTTTCCATTTCGCTAAACTTTGCAGTTTTCCCATTTTATGAGTCGTGGCTTGCAAAGATAATTGCTCCAACGAAAATCGTCGATCCTCTTGAAGTAAATCAATCACGAGCGCCTGACAAATATTCAGTTTAAACTCAATCAACTCATTCTGCTTTTTGAAAAAACAATAAAGTCCAGAATCACGATTCAATTTTGGCTGGCAATGATGAAGTTCCACGAATTGCGCGGAAGAATTTAAACACAAAAGTCCTTCTTTCAATTCGACAACATTCGAATCAAAACCGCTGACGAGATGCCGAAGATATTCAAACTCCGCCACTTCCAAAATTTCGGGCCGAATTCCTTGGAACTTCAAAAAGACTGGAAACCAACGAGATGTATCCGCAGTTTCAGAAAGCATCAACTGCTGCTGAAGAGTCTTCTTGTATTGCTCCTGTAAATAGGAAATTTTCTTCTCATGAAGAATTTCAATGGTCTTTGGAAATACGGTGTTCAATGCACTTACATCCACATGATAATTAGACCTAATAAAAGAATAATCTTGAATACGCAGCGCGTATAATTGTTCATTTTTTTCATTATAACCCAGTGCGGCAGGTTAAAATGAGTTTGAATCTATAGACCTCTGATGTCACAACTCCGGGCCATGAAACCTGAAAAGGCCTTTTTTTATAAAATTATTTGCTTCTGCAGTTTTTTTATTCCCTTAGTAATATCGGAAGTGACATTAGCCAGTAGTACCTATTCAGGCGTCATTTCAAAAGAAAATAAAAATATTTATTTAGTTTCTACAACCAATAAATTTGCTCCTCTAGAGTTAAAAACTCTCACTGCAGAAGCCCAGAAAACACTTCTTCGACTAGTGTCTGGTGATTTTTTGGAAGGCTCTGGGGATGTGGTTAATAACGCTCTCGTTTTAGATACCATCGACTTCGTCGCCTTAGCCGCGCTCATTGGCACTTGGAGGAATGGCTTAGACTGGATTGATTTTAAAGACTTTTCAACAGCTTTGGTTTCATTATCGGCTCAGGTCAAGGACTCCAATAAAGCCTTATCTATGAAATATTCGATTGTCCCTGGTGGAAACAATTCTTGGAAAATTCTCTTTTCCGCAGAGGATAATGTGATTGCGGCCAGCTTAACAATCAACGGCAACGTGGCTCAATTTAACTTTTATGACCAAGAATCTGATATCTCACGAATCTATGAACTAACAAAATTGAATTTCTCAAATGCCGTTGAATGTAAAAACCGTCGCTGATTCTTTATTTTTCTCTAAAAATGATCCGAATGATCCTCGTATTGGAGAAATCACTCAATCAATTTCTCTTGTTGACCTCACTAAGACCAAAGAAAACAGCTGGACTCTACTCGGCTATCCAGATGATGAAGGTATTCAGGTGAATGGCGGCAGAACCGGCGCTCGCTTGGCACCCGACACTATTCGCAACTATTTATATCGTATGACCCTTCCTGCTTTAAAAGAATCAAAAGCAAAACCCCAGTTATTTGACTTAGGAAATATCGAAATAGCCGGGAAACTCGAAGAGCGGCATGCTTTTGCTCAAAACTGCGTAAAAGAGATTCTCGAGGCTAATAAAAAACCAATCACTCTGGGTGGAGGACATGATTACGGATTCCCGGATGCGGCCGCTTTTATTGAATACAACTTAAAAAAATCTTCTCTGCGCCCCATCGTCATGAACTTTGATTCCCACTTGGATGTGCGTCCGACGAATCAAGGCTTTCACTCAGGCACGCCTTTTTATCGTCTTTTAGAAAAATTTCATGAAAAAATCGATTTCTTCGAAGTTGGCATTCAACCTCAATGCAACAGCATTTCTCATAAGTCATGGGCACAAAATCATTCCGCTATGATACTAGAGCTTTTTAGTGTCGAAGGACTCGACCTTCTCTCTGCCATTCAATCAAGTCTTAAATCAGACAAAAGGGAAATCTTTTCTTCTCGTCCACTTTGGATCAGCCTTGATATCGATGTTTTTCGAAACAGCGAAGCGCCAGGGTGCTCACAAAGCTTTGCGACAGGCTTGCTGCTTCAGGAAGTTCTCCCTGTTCTAGGTTATTTGAATTCCAATTTTGATCTGCAAGGAATTGGTATTTACGAAGTTTCTCCGACTTTGGATCAAGATGATCGAACAAGTAAATTGGCCGCCTTAATTTTATTTCACATTATCTTTCCTCAGTTGAAACTCTGAGTCCTGAATTAACAGGTCCTGGGAGTGGAACAGCGTCCGAGGGATTCATCCTTGGTGGAATTTCACTGCCCGTCTGCGCTGCTGCAAGACTAGTGCTATCAATATTTTCACTAGGTAAACCTTGAAGAGCAGGATCACCATTTTCAACTGACATCGACGCCTCTGCACGCATTTTTCCTGGCGCCTGCCCAGGGTCAATATTTCCAGAATTTGCCATCGCACCAGGAATTGCATTGCTTGCACTGAGTATTTCAGAATTTGCAATGACCTCTGAATTTGGTGTTACTAGAGAAGCAGGAGCCAACTCAAGTTTTTTTATTTTCCCCATTTTTCGATTATCAACAACGTGAATTTTCCCTAGTAGTGGAACTCGTAAATTTAAACAAGGTTTCTCAGAGGCACAGCCGATTTTTTCCATCAAATTTTGATAATGATCCGCTTCCACAATCAACAACTCCTGTTGATTGGCTACATATTCAAATTTGCTGAAGCTGTAGTGCTCAGCTCGCCCAACTCCTTGCCCTAAATTATGACAATTCAATTTCAAAATTTTGTCATTTTCACCTAGTTGATAAAGACACGAAATCGGATTATTGAGCATGGCCAAAGATTCACCCGCACCCTCTGAAATTTGATTCGGATGAAAAACCACTTCAAGAGTCGTTTCATTATTTGAATTTTCAAATCGACTCCACTTTAATTCTGCGACAGGCTGGCTCATTGTGGAGCCCGATCTAGAAAGATGAGATCGGCAAGTATTATGTTTCAAATTGATTTCTATGTTTTCACTGTTTGAATGACCAAAGACAAAGAGCAAATCATCATGAGCTTGAGGGCAACTTTTTGGAGACTGAAGAGTGCTAAGTTCTCCTGCCAAATGATGAGAAAGTCTTCCTGCTGTGGCTTTCATAACAGAGTTTGGAATTGAACTTGTACCCACAAGTAAGCGCCAACTCTCAGCAAAAATAACATGACTTTGTTGCAATACTCGAATGCTTGAATTGACTGATCGACGCTCTAGAGTTGGAATTGATCGCTGTAGTTGAGGCATTGAAATATCGGCAGCTGTGTCTGGCGTTTTTTCAAAGTGGCTCCACCGAGCGGTCACAGCGTAAACCAATCCCATCACACCTAAGACTAAAAGAATAAGCCAGTTTCTCATGCATTTGAGAGGTGCAAACTAGATGCCAGAAATTACATATTTTCACATGTAATTTTATGTAGTTAAATGCCTATCGTTTGAATCAAATTGAGATTATTTAAAGACTGTTCGTTAGAATTTCAGCAGGTGACTAAACCTTCTTCAATCACCTTGAATGCGACAACTAAACATATAAGAGCGTCAGTTCCATTCATAATAAGCAGTCAACGACCTAGACAGGAAGTTGCGAAACGTCACTTTGGAAGAACTTTATGAGGATCACTTTAAACTTCATGAAAATTTTTCTTGATTCACATGAGGTTTGCGCTTCAGTCTATTCTTAGGAAAGAGGAAAAAAATGCAAACTTCCAATCAACCTTGGCTACCAAATTATCCAACCGGAGTCGCTGCCGACATCAACCCCAATTTGTACCCTAACTTAATGAGCGTTTTTGACGAAGCCGTCAGAAAATATCGCACCAATCGCGCTTATACCAATATGGATGTCTCGATCACCTTTGAAAAATTAGATCAATTGGTCGGAAACTTTGCCTCTTTTTTACAGAACGAATTGAAGCTAAAAAAAGGTGATCGTATCGCTTTGCAGATGCCAAATATTCTTCAATTTCCTGTGGCCATGTTTGGAGCACTGCGTGCGGGACTCACCATCGTCAACACCAATCCTCTCTACACCGCTCCGGAAATGAAACATCAGTTTCGCGACTCAGGAGCCAAAGCCATCGTGATCCTTGCTAACTTTGCCCATTTACTGGAGCAAGTCGTTTCGGAAACGGACATTGAGTCTGTGGTCATCACTGAACTTGGTGATCTTTTTCCTTTTCCTAAAAATTTTATCGTCAACAAAGTTGTTAAACATGTAAAAAAAATGGTCCCGGACTATTCTATTCCTCAAGCTTACAGCTTCCGCCAAGCCCTTGAAGTGGGTGCCACAAAGCCTTATCAAAATGTAGAAACTTTTCACGAAGACATCGCCTTTTTACAATACACCGGGGGCACGACTGGCGTTTCAAAAGGAGCGGTGCTCACTCATCGAAATATAATTTCAAATATGCTTCAAATTGTCGAGTGGATGAAGCCTCTCCTCGTTCCTGGTGAAGAAGTGATCGTCACGCCTTTGCCTCTTTATCATATTTTTTCTTTGACCGTGAATTGCATGACTTTGATGTATTACGGAGGTGAAAATATTCTGATCACCAATCCTCGTGATTTTTCTGATTTTATCAAAACTTTGAAAAAAACTCGTTTCACGGTGGTGACCGGTGTGAATACTTTGTTCAATGCTTTGATGAATCACCCAGCTTTTGATCAAATTAATTTTTCAAATTTGAAATTATCAGTGGCAGGAGCGGCCGCTTTACAAAGAACTGTCAGCGAAAAATGGCAAACTCGAACCAAATCAAAATTGATTGAAGGTTATGGTCTCACTGAAGCCTGTCCTGTTGTGACTTGCAATCCGGTGATTGGTAAAGACGCGGTGGGAACCATCGGAATGCCCGTGCCCTCAACCAACGTGAAGCTGATCAATGAAGACGGACAAGAAGTTGCTCCGGGCGAAGCCGGTGAACTTTGCGTGAAGGGTCCTCAAGTCATGCGCGGATATTGGAATCGAGATGATGAAACCAAAAAAACAATCAAGGATGGCTGGCTCTACACTGGGGATGTCGCCATTCTTTTGGATAATGGATATTTTAAAATCGTGGATCGCAAAAAAGACATGATTTTAGTTTCTGGCTTCAATGTGTATCCGAACGAAGTCGAAGATGCGATTGCCTCGCATCCAAAAGTCCTCGAAGTGGCCGCGGTTGGTATCAACGATGAAAAGTCAGGGGAAGCTGTGAAAGTTTTTATCGTTAAAAGAGATGCCTCCTTAACCGCTGAAGAAGTCATCGAGCATGCTCGAAAAAGCCTGACCAACTATAAGGTTCCGAAGGCTGTGGAGTTTCGTGCGGATTTACCAAAAACAAATGTCGGGAAAATTCTACGTCGAGCTCTTCGGTAATTCTTTCGCTAGTTAACCGACGAATTTCCCTTTGTATTGACGATAGGACGAGATGCTTCGTGCCCATGACCATGCATCTCACAGGAACAAGATTTACGATTAATCCAATGGGCCGTGATCAAAAAACCACTGCCCACCACCATAATGAACGGCTCACTCCACCAAGTCAGTGCACGATGAAAAAAAACCGGCACGATGCCAATAATCACTAAACCAAGCACTCCAAGAATTATCACAGAAATTCGTCCATGATGACGATAGCCCGAAATAAAAGCCCCCAGCCCCACTGGAATAATCATCACTGCCATCAACCAATGAAACCAAGGATGAGCAATGTAATAGCGAGCCATGATTGGCAAAGACAGCATAATCACTGGAGTGAGCAAGCAATGAATGGCGCAAAGAAGGGACAAACTCATACCGAGCTTGTCGAGACTAATGAATTGTCTTAGCTTTAATCTTTGCAAAAACCTTTGCACTCAAACTCCCCTGATAAGCTTATACGCCGCGGAACTTATTCAGCCAGCGACCCAAAAATAAGCGGAAGTCATCTACATACCCGAAGGCCGCCGGAACAACAACCAGAGTTAGAAAAGTTGAACTTATTAGCCCCCCAATGATAGCTATCCCCATGGAAGTTCGTTGCGCGGAGGCCTCGTTTAAACCTAAGGCAATTGGCAAAGTTCCTGAAATCAGGGCGAAACTTGTCATTAAAATGGGACGCAATCGTGTGCGGCAGGCTTTGATCAAGGCGTCTCTTCGTGGCATACCCTGGGCTAAAAGCAATTGAGTGTAATCGACTAATAAGATTGAATTTTTAGCGACGACCCCCATCAAAAGAACAATCCCGATCATCGAAAAAAGATCGATGCTTTTTTGAGTCAGAAAAAGTGCCGCTAAAGCTCCAACAACAGCCAAAGGAAGCGCGAGAAGAATCGAAAGCGGAGTGATAAAACTTTCATACAAGCTTGAAAGCACAAGATAAATAAAGATCACCCCTAAACCTAAAGCAATCAGCATGTTTTGCATAAGGTCTCTAAAATCTTCTGCTTGACCTTTGAAGCTATAAGCGATCCCTGCTGGCACTTTTAAAGTCGGATCTTCTTTCAAAATTTTCTCTACTTCTGTTGTGATGCTCCCCAGATTCCCATTGGTACCAATGGTTCCTTCAATATTAATAAATCTTGCTTTGTTTTGACGATTGATTTGTGAATAACCCGTGGTCTCTTTACCTATTGCGACTTTTGACAATGGAATCATATTGAAATTCACATTTGGGACATGTGTGCTTGCAAACTCTTTTCGAATATCACGATCCTTTTCGCGTAACCGAACACGAATATCGTATTCTTGTCCATTTTGGCGAAAAGTACCAGGAAGTCCTCCCTCCACACGAGTTCGCAACTCTCCACCGGCAATCACTGTTGAAACACCGAGAGATTCTGATTTTGTTCGATCAAAATCGACATGAAATTCGGGCTTGCCGGAACGATAATTTGTATCAACATCCATCAGCCCTGGAATTTTTTCCATTTTTGCCTTGAGCTTATCAACATAGGCAGACAACTGGTCCAAATCATCACCCGTCACATTCAAGTTAAAAGCTTTTTGTCCCGAATTGGCAATATCCACATCGCCAATGGAAACTTTACCTTCCTTATTGAACGGTTCTAGCATTTGACGAAGTTCATCTTTCACTCGACTCGTTGCTTGCTTACGTTCTTTTCGTGGCACCAAATGAATATAAATATTTGCTTTATTTGGTTCATCGAGTCCTGCTGAGGTACCGGCCACAGTTGAAATTAAATCAAGAGCCGGATGACTTTTAATTTGATCAACCATTTTTTCTGCAAAATTTTTCGTTGTTTCTAGATTTGTTCCAACTGGCATTTCTAAATTGACAAAAAACTCCCCATTATCTGGAGTTGGCATAAAGTTTTTTGGAATAAAAGCGGCCAAACTCAGACTCGTCAAAAAAATCACTGTAGCAATTCCAAGTGTTTTTAAATTATTATCAAGCACCCATTCAATGGTGGACTGATATTTATTCTCCAGCCAATTTTGAAATCGGTCAAAGGCCGCGAGCATTCGTGCCACAGGCCCGTTGCCTCGATGATGTTCGTTCGCAGAAGCCAAATAGGCTGACAGCATTGGTGCCACGGTAAAAGCATCAAAAAGTGAGATCAGCATAATGAAAACGACAGTTAAACCGAATTGCTTGAAAAACTGACCAACAATTCCGTCCAGAAAAGCGATAGGACCGAACACCGCCACGACGACCAGAGTCGTTGCTATGACCGCTAAGGAAACCTCACTTGTTCCTTTGATGGCAGCTTGCAAGGGTGTTTCCCCTAATTCCATGTGCCGAAAAATATTTTCTCGCACCACGATGGCATCATCAATTAATAATCCGACCGCCAGCGAAAGCGCTAAAAGCGTCATAATATTAATCGTGAATCCCATCATGTACATGATAACAAAAGCACCTAAGAGCGAATTCGGTAAAGCCATGCCCGTAATGAAAGTTGATCGCACACTGCCCAAGAAAAAGAAAACCACAAGGATAGTGAGAAAAATCCCAATCATGATACTGTCGCGAACATCATCAATATTTAAGCGAATAGGGCGTGCGGTATCTCGAACCAAATTTAATTTCAAATCTATTTTTCTCTGCTTCAATAGTTCATTCACCAGCGGAATTTTTTTGATGACGGAATCTACGATCTTCACCGTGTTTGATCCAGACTGTTTAAATACATCGATATAAACAGTCGGTAATCGTTGAAAAGAATCAGCTTTAGTCATCAAACTAGCCGAAGCCACTTCGTCGACAAGGCCCTCGTTCACTTCCGCGATGGTATCTAACCGAACAGGGCGATCCGAACCCATGAAATTCACATTCACTTTTCTTAAAGCATCCAGGGATTCAAACTCCCCCGAAGCACGCAAGATAGTTTGAGTCTTTAATAAATCAATTTTTCCAACTGGGACATCTTTCGAAGTGTTGCGAATTTTATCCACGACTTGCAACAAAGAAATTTCTCTATCCTCAAGCTTGCTCTTATCTACTGAAACTTGAATTTCACGTTTTCGGCCTCCAATAATAGAAACCTGCCCAACTCCGTTAAGAGTTTCTATTTGAGGTTTAATCACTTGATCAATGGTATCGAATAATTTTGCTGGATCCATATTAGAACTTGCGGCCAATCGCACCACGGCCTGATCGGCAGGATCAAAACGTCGAATCACAGGATCTTTTATCTCTGTTGGTAAATTTCTACGAATATTACCAATGCGTTGACGGACCTGTTGCTCCAAATCTTTAATGTCCATTCCTAATTTAAATTCCATGATAATCAAAGAAACACTATCCAGATTTTCACTCGTTATATTTTTAAGTCCCGCCAAGGAGGAAAGTTCATCTTCCAAAACCTTTGAAACTTGTCGCTCCATATCGACTGGCGATGCTCCTGGATACAAAGTCTGTATCGATAAAATTGGAAAACTCACATCAGGAAATAAATCCACGCTCATTTTAAAAAGTGACATGACTCCCAAGATCAACATCAAACCAACAACACTGGTGATAAAAATAGGTCTTTTAATGGATAATTCTGCCAGTTTCATTTTGTCTCCTCTAGAGTCACAAACATTCGAGCTTGAGACTCCATTTTTCGCTGAGCTGCTTGCAAACGAGCCAACGTTAATTCCGATTCCGCCGCATCTTGTTCTGCGGTGATCACCTGTAAAGTGATCGTACGACCCTTTTCCAATTTTTGTCTTTCTGCTGCGGCTTTTCTGTTTTGCACATCCGCGACAATGTGAGCGGCGGCAACTTCTCGTGTGAGCTCATGATGGCGTCGAGACAACTCTTGCCAAGCAGAATCACTTTCCAATAACTGACGTTCCATTTTCATCACTGAAGCTAATGAGTCTCTACGAGCGGCCTCACGATTGGCATTTTTCAAATCTGAATCAAGAAGCCATGTAAATTTCAAACCCACACTCATAGTGGGAGTGTTCGCTTGATAGATATTACTATAAGCTCCGCTAATACCATTATTTAAATCAAAAGAATTTGTTGAATAGCCGCCACTCAAGACCAGATCTGGTTTCATCGCTTCTGCGGCCTCTTCTGAACCGATCGCCTTAGTTTTAGACTCCAGAACAGTTAAGTAGGAATCTAAGCGCACTCGACGACCTTTTTCAGAGCCAGTAGCTAAAGCTTCCAAATGACGAGCCTGAGATAATTCACCGTCCATTTTTGGTGTTTCATTGGGATTTTGAAGTTCCATCATATCCATAACCTTGCGTCGATTAGCCACAATATCATCTTGATTTTGGATGAGCTGCAATTCACGAACTGCAGCCAAGCCTTCAGCATTCAGAACATCTGACTTATCGCCAATTCCATTGCTAAAACGATTTTTTACCCAAGTTTCAATTTTTTTCGCTCGCGCGAGAGAGTCTTGTCGAAGCTTTTGTTCTTCTTGTAGATATAATAAGTCCCAAAATGCCAATTCAGCTTCAATTAAAATTTGTTTTGTTTGAAGATTAAAATTTTCTTTAGTGAGTTCTTCAGTTTTACGTTCACGATCTTGGCGCAACCTTGTGCCATGACCAAAAAAATCTTTCCACAAGGATTGGGAAACACTCAAACCGAACGCTACCGTGGCCGAACCAAAACTAGTGTATTGAGGAACTCCCGTCGCCATATTATCAAGAGTCAAACTCGACTGACTCAAATTCATATTAAGAGCGGCCTGAGTTCCGGTCTCAAAATTTTTAGCTAGTCCCGCAGAATAGACCCAAGAAGTATTATGTATCATAAAAAAACCTGGCATCATCATGCTCATTTTCTGATCATCTAAATATCCAGCTGATAAAGAAAGGAGTGGTGATAAATTCGAGTCACCACCAATGCGTTTAAAGGCGGCGGCTTCCTTGCTTTTTTCATTGGCCAGAATCAAGTGATGTTTGAGTGCCACAGCACTGAGGAACTCATCTAAACTTAAGGCCTCAGCCTGGCAAAAAAGATGACTAAAAAGCGTGAGAAAACCGAAAAACATGAGTCTCTTCATTTTAAAACTCCTTCAAAAATAATTTTAACCAGCTCAATAACAAATTCGTCAGTGTCTTCTAAAACTTGCGGACATGATTTCCAAAATTTTGTTTCCAACTGACGCTGTAATACATAGTTTTCAATTGTGAAAATAAGAGTGAGAAATAAAACTTGTGGGTTGATATCTTTTCGCAAAATACCTTTTCGTTGAGCTCGCTTAAACACGGCAATGGTTTCATTAGCTAATTCATTAAAAACATTTTCATGGGTTTCTCTTGCATAAGGAAGACCACTCAACATTTCTCGATGCAAAATGACTGACAAATGACGAAGGCCTATTTTCAATTTGGTGACGGCGACTAAACCTTGAGTGATATTTACAATAAAGGTTTTTGCTTCCACTTTTTCTTCTGTCAATTCTTCCAAATACTTTTGAACATATTTATGCATCGTCAAAGCAAATTCATGAATCACGGTTTTATAAAGGCCTTCTTTTCCTCCGAAATAATAGGAAATCAAGCTCACGTTTAATTCTGCTTTGGCAGCAATTTCGCGAGTGCTGACTCCGTCTAATCCATGTTGAGAAAATAATTCTCCAGCCACTTGAATCAGCTTTTCGCGAGCGTCCGTATCAATTTGCTTGTCTATTTGCTTGTCTGTCGATTTAGCTTGATGAGCCATGCTGGGAAAGATAATTCAAACGTTTGATTAAAACAAGATTTTTAATCAAACGTTTGAATTATTATGTTAACTAAATAGGAGGAAGACAGTCCAGTAAGTATTTCATATCTATTGGACGTGAGACCGTGATCGTGCCAATGGTGTCGCCACCTTGATCTAATAAGGCACGACTCACCATTTCGACTTCGACCAAGTTTCCATTTTTATGAACCATCTGACCCTTAACTATTTTGTGAGAGCCTTTGTCGATGATTTGACTCAGGCTTTCTGCTACTTTTTGCTGCACTTCCTTTGGGTAAAGATCAAGGACTGTTTTACCTAGCAGTTCACCATATTGATAACCCAACACCCGATGCAGAATTTCATTGGCCATCTGAATTTCACCTTGGCGGTTGATAGAATGCATCAAAAAAGGTGATTGTGTAAAAAAGTTTTCATAAAGATACAGATTAGAATGAACAGCATTCAAATCAGACGGAGATTCCGTCACTGCTGCGCGAGACTTTTCTAGGAAAAATGGTAAAATATCCTGAGCCTTGATGTAACCGATAACTGCAGAAGATTCATTAATGACAAAAACCCTATGACCTACTGCTGTAACAATTTTTTTTACAATTTCAGCAAAGGGTTCATTTTCATTAATGAGCTGGGCGGGCTCAAATAAATCTCGGTAGAGAATTAAAGATTCACGCTCAGGATGACTTTTATAACGCAAATAAATGCGCATCAAGCCGCCCTCTGTGATCACCCCATGAAAACGTTCAGGACTTGCTTGTACCGCTGCAAATTCCAATTTATTTTTTGCAAAAAAAGCAATAGCCTCCGGCACCGTGGCACTGAATGGCAACACAGGCGTAGAAATATGCATAATTTCTTTGGCTTTAATCAAGATTCACTCCTAAAAATAAAAATAATGAAAATTGGGTCTTGAAGAATCATGTTTATCACCAGGATCTGTGTTGATCAAACATATTACTTCGGTGCGAATTTTGTTTTGCACATTGAAAATAGTTAAGCTCGATGTTTCAATGATTTGATGCAAGCCTCTACCCGCGCCACCCTTCCCTTGATTTAAAGATCCAGCTTGTCCTTGATAGCAACTTTCTAAATACTCAAAAATATTTTTCTTCTGTAAGCCGCCAAAAGTATCGGAAACAGAAATTGCTATCATATTTCCATCACAAGCATAGCGTAATAATGCGGCTTGATCAGGCTTCAATTCAATTAATTCGGTGCGCGGCAAATGATTAAACAAAGCTTTTCCCTTTGAATCAACAGGGGCATCGTAAATTGCATTCATCAACATTTCTTCTGCCACCAAACCACACCGACTCAATAATGAACTTCGAACTCCAATTTTTTTAAAGGCCTCTTGCATTTTCTGAATTTGATCCGCACGTTCGGAACTTTTGTAGACTTTTGCTTCGTGAACATCAACTCCCCAAGTGAGATATTTTTCCAAACCAAAAAAATCATTATTTAAAATTTTATTGATGGTGGTCAAAATCGTCTTGGTCGTCAAACTTCGATCGTTCACATCACGGCTCACAACATAGTTAATGAAAGGAAGGTCTTGCAACTTTTTCAAATAGGAAAACAAATTTCCATCTGTAAAAGCTCCAATGGGAGCCTTTACCCCACGATCATGGGTCATTTGCATAAAGTCTGACATCTCCATATCACAAAAAATGAGATCATAACTCTCATTGGATAAGGCGTTTTTTGCTGATTCAAGATCACCTGTAATATCCAGGTTCACGCCTGTCCCACCAAGTGCCATCTTTGCAACCAACTGCTGTTTTTTATCTGGATCAACCAACAAAACTTTTCGATCTTCCATCGCTTTTTCTGACTGAAAGAATTCCAACAAGGATCGAATTTGCTCACTAATTCCTTGAACTTCCTGTAAGGCAATATTTATATTTGTTGAGTGTTCACTTTTCGTTAACTCACTTTGAATATTGAAGAGGGTTTTATGCAATGGCTGAAGGTAGGTCTGGTCTAAATTCTTCATTTTAGAAATCGTGATATCTCGCATCTGAGCTTGATCAGTCAGTTTTTTGAAGCCTGCCGTCAAAGCCGCATTTTGATTTTCTAATATCAAATGAGACTCTTCCAATTGTTGCGCCTTGAAGCTCAATTCAAGAGTTCGATCTATCACCTTTTGTGCTAGGCTCGAATTAGTGTTCTGCAATTCCAACTGTGCGCTGACCATGTCTCGATTAGCAATTTCGGCTTGTCTTGCTTTAAAATTTGTCGAACGTAGTCGCTCTGTCAAAATACTCGAATAGATTTTATAAATCAAAAATTGAAATTGAGTTCGATCTTTAGGTGAAACCAGTTCAAAATCCTTAGAATCAATCACATAACACTCAACTTGTGCCGCCGCTCTTATTCCTGCGGACGTCGGCTGCTGGCTAATGATACTCATTTCACCTAACACTTCTCCGCGATTCGTTAGGCGAGTCACCAACTCTCCATCAACAATAATTTCAACTTCCCCTTTAGCGAGAAAATAGAGCGATCCGTTGATCGTCCCTTGTTCAAGAATGAACTCACCCTCAGAAAACTGTCTCCAGTGAGTCATCGTGCAAACCTGAAGTAAAAGCTCTTCAGAAAATCCATTAAAAAATGGATAACCGCGAAATTCTTTGGCAATCTCAGTGGGATGTCTATTCTCACTCATGATTTCGATTTTCAACGTAATGGATCAAATAGGCAAAGTGAGTCATTAAAGTTAGACTCTGGTCGGTGTTTAATTAGTTAGATAATTAGTTGCGTTTTATTGGACCTGAGGCTAGAAAATCCCTTCAGTTTTTGTTAAAAAACCCGATGTTTCCCTAAGTCCCTACAGCCAGTTGTTTCAACAGGGAGGACACCATGAGTTCATTTCGAGAAGTCTGGACTAAAATTGTGAATCGCTCTGGCGTGCAACAAATGGGACGTCGTCAGGAAAAATCAAATTCCAGTTCCGCTCTTTTACATCGCTTGGCTCAAATTTCAGATCTTTCTATCAATGAAGTTCTCACTCAAGTCCAGTCTCGCGCCGCCGGGCTTACACCTGAAGAGATTGAAATAAATGAAGAGCATTTTGGCAAGAATATCATTGCGCAGGAACAAAAACGTCATTGGACGGTTATGCTTCTTGCGAATTTCAAAAACCCTTTCATTGGTGTTTTGATCATTTTAGGATTAGTTTCTTATTTCACGGATGACATGAAAGGAACGATTGTTGTTTCTTTGATGATTATCGTCAGTGTGGTCATGCGTTTTCTTCAAGAATTTCGTTCATCCAATGAAGCTGAAGCGCTTCGTGCCATGGTTAAAACCACCGCGACGGTGACCCGTCAAGAACTCGTAGGTGAACAGCTCTTGTCAAAAAAATTGGAAATCGTTTTTGAAGACGTTGTGCCTGGGGATATCATTCACCTTTCAGCCGGAGACATGGTTCCTGCAGACGTTAGACTCTTGAGCTCAAAAGATTTGTTTGTCAGTGAATCCGCCTTAACGGGTGAATCCATGCCCATCGAAAAAATCGCTCAATCCCAACATCAGCCAACCGCCAGTGCCCTTGAACGATCAAATTTATGTTTTTTGGGCACCAACGTCTTGAGCGGTTCTGCCGTCACTGTCGTTCTTTCTACCGGTGATAAAACTTTCTTTGGCAATCTTGCTAAGAGTGTCGTTGGTCACCGCAGCCTCACGGCTTTTGATATTGGCGTGAATAAAGTTAGTTGGCTCTTAATTCGCTTTATGTTTGTGATGGTTCCCGTCGTTTTCATTATTAACGGGGTGATGAAAGGCGACTGGCAAGAGGCTTTTCTTTTTGCGATAGCCGTCGCTGTTGGCTTAACACCTGAGATGCTACCGATGATTGTCACCGCCAACCTCGCCAAAGGTGCGGTGATGATGTCCAAGAAAAAAGTTGTCGTAAAAAGTTTGAATTCCATTCAAAACTTAGGAGCGATGGACGTGCTCTGTACTGACAAAACAGGCACACTCACTCAAGATCGCATTATCCTTGAAGAACATCTCAATATCGAGGGCAAGGAAGATCATCGAGTTTTGAAGTACGGTTATCTCAATTCCTACCACCAAACCGGCTTAAAGAATCTCTTAGATCGCGCTATTCTAAATCACTACGAAATGGCTCATGAATCCCAAGCCAATCATTATGAAAAAATTGATGAGGTTCCTTTTGATTTTGTTCGTCGCCGGATGACGGTTATTGTAAAAAAACGTGATGGCAGTCATTCTTTGATCTGCAAAGGAGCCGTGGAAGAGGTTTTGAGTGTTTGCGATCGCGTGGAATTGGAGCGCACCACTGTTCCTCTGACTGAAGAGCTCAGACAAAAAGTCTTGGATCTCGTTCAAGAAAAAAATGAAGCCGGCTGTCGAGTCGTGGCTCTTGCTTACAAAGTCCTCCCACCCGATCAGTTTAATTATTCTGTCTCTCATGAAACCCAACTGATTTTAATGGGAATCATGGCCTTCCTAGATCCTCCAAAAGAAACGGCGGCAGAAGCTCTAAAACTTCTTCGTGAAAATGGCGTCGAGGTGAAAATTCTCACCGGTGATAACGAGATTATCACTCGACGTGTTTGCAAAGAAGTGGGCCTCAATATCACCAACTTGGTTCAAGGAAAAGACATTGAAAATAAAACCGATTCAGAGATTGCTGACATTGCGGAAAGAACGAATGTTTTTTCTAAGCTCACACCCATGCAAAAGTCTCAGATCATCAAATCACTACAAAACAAAGGACACACTGTCGGATTCTTAGGCGATGGAATCAACGATGCGCCAGCACTTCGCCAAGCCGATGTTGGAATTTCGGTGGACTCTGCCACTGATATAGCCCGCGAGTCTGCCGATATTATTTTGCTTGAAAAAAGTCTTCTCGTCCTTGAATCCGGTGTGATCAAAGGCCGTGAAGTTTATGGCAACATCGTGAAATACATCAAAATGACGGCCAGCTCGAATTTCGGCAACGTATTTAGCGTGCTGATTGCGAGCGCATTTATTCCCTTTTTACCAATGCTGTCGATTCATATATTAATTCAAAATCTGCTCTATGATTTTTCTCAAGTAGCCATCCCCTGGGACACAATGGACAAAGAATTTTTAGTGAAGCCTCGGAAGTGGGAGCCCTCTGGAATTGCTAGCTTTATGATGTTTATTGGCCCCATCAGTTCCATTTTCGACATCGCTACTTTTTTACTGATGTGGTATGTATTTAAAGCCAACACTCAAGAGCATCAGGCGATCTTTCAATCTGCTTGGTTCATTGAAGGTTTACTCTCTCAGACTCTGATCGTGCACATGATCCGCACCCAGAAAATTCCATTTTTCCAGAGCAGTGCGACGGCTCCTGTGCTTTTTACCACGGTGCTCGTTATGCTCGCGGGAATTATATTACCCTTCACACCGGCAGGACACACGATTGGGCTGGTCAGCCTTCCTTGGACTTACTTTCCATGGCTCTTGGGAATTCTCCTCGCGTACTGCGTCCTTACTCAAATTGTGAAAACCTGGTACATCAAGAAATTTGTCACTTGGCTTTAAACAGATTTAATTAGTTCTGCAAAATCTCGAACCCAATTCGTGCTTACATTAGGGCATGGAACCAAATCAAACTCCGTGCCTCCATTGATGAGAAAGGTTTCTTTTCCACTCATTCCAATTTCTTCAAGCGTTTCCAAACAGTCGACAACAAAAGAAGGACATAGCACCGCCAATTTTTTTATTCCTCGACTCGGTAATGCCTTCAGCACATTGATGGTGTAGGGAGGTATCCATTTTGTTCTTCCTAAGCGAGATTGAAAACTGACAGTGTATTTATCGCGAGACAAGTGCAGTTGTTCTGCGATCAGGTCAGCCGTCTTAAAACACTGAGCGCGGTAACAATTTCGCTGGCAAGATCGTTCATGAAGACAACATGAATCGTCGATTTGACATTTTGAATCTTTTTTGATTTGGCTTATTGGCAAGCCATGAAAGGAAAACAAATAGTGATCAAAAGTCTTCCCTTTCAAACTTTCTAAAGCCACTTGAGCCTGAGCTTTGGCAAACTCCTGATAAAAAGGTCTAATTATTTGAATATCAATTTTTTTATTTTGTAGCGAAGTTGCTGCCAGATTTTTTTCTGTGAGTTTTCTCACCGCCGCTCTCACTGAACCCGTGGTGGCCTCGGAAAACTGAGGATACATCGGTGCTATCAATATTCGATCGCAAGAAGCCTGTCGTAGCTCCGCGTAAACCTTCGATAACTCCGGGGACGAATACTGCATCGCCATTCGAACCACAAAATCACTTCCAAGCTCTACCTGCAGTTGCGCTACAAATTTGTCGCTATGAAAAATCAAAGGGGATTTATTTTCCTCTTTTAACCAGATCTTTTTATAATTTTTTGCCGATTCAATGGCACGACGAGGAACAATAATGACATAAACTAAAAACCAGCGAAGGAAAAAAGGCAAGGTGATGATTCTTTTATCCATCAAAAATTTTTTTAAATAATTTCCAACAGCTTTTTCTTCTGGAGCCTCTGGACTTCCAATGTTAACGAGTACAACTCCGGTTTTACTCATTAATCTCCTCGACTCATCATTAGTGATATTTAAGAGCCAAAACTTCCGCCAGCTCTTTGGATCTGCTCAAAATTTTCGTCAAACCAATTTGTCCTAAATAATTTCCATGTAAAAAAATATTTTCAGGCAATTCAAGACTAGCTAAAACCTTTTCCAAACTAACATTGTACTGTGGTAAGCCATCAGGCCAGCGAGTGATCACCTGAGACACTAATTCCGTTTTTTCACCTAAAATCTTGAAACGTTCCTCTTGAATTTTCTCAAGTACTTTTTCATCCGACCAGTCGATCACACTTGAGCGCAAAGGGCCGCCAAGAATATAAGTTTCAGCGCAAAATTTATCGCGAAAAGGATAGATGAAAGAATTCATCAAGATTCCTAATGTTTGGAACTGATACGCCTGCGGTAATAAAACTCCAAAACCTCGATAAATTTGCGGGAATGATTTCCAGTAAGTCGTCACTGTTACAATTGGAGCTGTTTCTATTTTCTCTAGCTTTGAACTCACTGCTGGATTTTTTTCTTTCAGCATCGCTTGTGCCTCGCGCACGGAAGTCGAAATCACCGACGGTCCTGACAATTGATCAGAATTGACCTCTTGCCCTAAGTGAATGGAAACACCAAGCGCTTGCAAACGCTCCGCGAGTTTTTGGATTAACTCTTCCATCCCATTAGCCCCGCTCACCATCCCTTTTTGTTTAGATTGGCGTTTTTTCTTATTCTTAAAAAAAGGACCAAGAATGAGCGTTGCGCTCATTTTATGAGCATCGCCCGCATAAATCCCTTGAAGAGCTGGAGCCAATAAAAACTCTGTCAATGCTGAAGAGAAATGTTGATTCGACCATTCCGCAATTGTTTGATGCGAGCGTGGTTCAATTGATTTTTTACCGAAAATCAAAACTTTAACTAAACGAACTAAAAGAAAAAGACTCTCAAATATTTTTAAGGGCCACTGTTTTGGTTTGTCTCGATAAATATAGCGTTTATTTGATTCAGATTTCGTTGAAACGGGTGAAAAACCAATATCTGAAAAAAGTTCTAGGACATCATCGGAGAGCATGATTCCATTGGCGGCCGATTCGGCTTGTCCGAAGTCATTTAAACGCGTTTGAATCACTCCACCCAAACGATTTTGTTTTTCGTAAAGTGCAACGGGAAAACCTTTCTTGGCGAGTTGCCAAGCCAAAGTCATTCCAGAAAAGCCGCCACCGATAACATTGATTTTTTGCTTCATCATATCGACTGCGAAAAAATTCTAGCGTCTGGTTGTTTCCGCTTCAAACGTTCATCAAAAAACAAGCAAGCATTTCTTAAAAAGGGGCGACCGGCGGCAGTGATCTTAACACTCTTCTCCGTTAGCTCCACTAAGCCATCATTGACCATCTCTGCTAAGAATTCTTTTGCAAGCAGACTTTGTTCTAAAGACTCAAACTCAACTTCGAACTCGGTCATTAATTTCAGAATTTGTCGGCGACGGTTTTTGTCTTCTTGATTATGAATATGACCTCGAAGTCCAGGCAATTTGCCGGCCTTTAACGCAGCTTCATATTTGGGTAAAAGTTTTTCATTTTGATGAAAACTATCCGGAGTCTCTGCGATACTGCTCACACCAAGACCTAACATCACTTCAGTTCTTTGATCTGTGTAACCCATAAAATTTCTATGCAATTGATGATTATTCAGCGCTATTGCCAAATTATCTGTCGGCAAAGCAAAATGATCCATTCCGACTTCAATATAACCACCTGAAAGCAACTGCTCCCTAGCAATCTCGTATAAATCACGTTTTTCTGAAGCCTTTGGCAGATCCTCATCTTTAAATAAACGTTGCGCTGGTTTGATCCAAGGAACCAAAGCAAAACTGTACAAAGCAATCCGATCAGGACGAAGTTGCAAAGTTTTTTTAACTGAGTCCGTGATCCCTTCTGGAGTCTGCTTCGCTAAGCCGTAAATCAAGTCAAAATTCACAGATTCATAACCAAGCTTTCTTGCTTCTTCAGTGAGGTTTGCCGTGATTTCATATGGCTGATGACGATTTACAAGTCGCTGCACCTCAGGATTAAAATCCTGAATCCCCATGCTCACTCGATTGAAGCCAATTTCTCTCAAAGTTTGTAAATGCTCTTTATTTGTTCTTCGAGGATCAACTTCCACAGATGCTTCGAAGTTTTTATCATCCCGGATCACGTTGGCAAAAATAGGTTCTAATAACTGACGTAATGAGGGCGGAGTTAAGAAAGTCGGACTGCCACCACCTAAGTGAATATGTCGAAAAGAACTTTTTCGTAATTCTGGCACTAAATCTTGATAGAGTGCCCACTCCTTATTGACCAGATCAACATAGGCTGTTTCTTTTTTGTGATCCTTTGTGATGATATTATTGCAGCCGCAAAAGGTGCAAAGCGTTTCACAAAAAGGGATGTGAATATACATCGACCAGGCTTTATTGGGACCAAGATGACTTCTCAAATGCTGAACCCATTGCTCTTGAGTCGGAGAGTCCGTCCAATAAGGCACCGTGGGATAACTCGTGTATCGAGGAACTGGAACATCATATTTAGCTAAAATTTTTGTCATGTTTTTCATGAAAAGACCTCGCGCGCACGGCGCACAAAATAACGAACATTTTCTTCAGGAGTTTTAGGCAAAACTCCATGACCCAAAGCACAGACCCAGGATTTCCGAGCCTCACTTGATATTGATTTTACATTTTGAAGATATTTTTCCACGGTCGCTTTGAATTGCAATTCTTCTTGAAAAAATAAACTTTGGTCAAAATTTCCTTGAACAAAACCGGTCTTATTCATCTTAAAGGCCGTGGACAAATTCCAACGATGATCAAAACCCATTCCCACCCATGGAGCATTCAGCATGTCTTCTGAAAAGAAATCTGGTTGGGTGCTGCGGGAATAATATCCCAGTTGCTGTGGGAATTCTTTCGATAATTGCACGTTATAGTTAGAGATCTCTGCTTTAAAAAAGTCAGAGCTCACTTCCCCAGCTGCGGTGTCAAAAATCATCACTAACTCTGCGCCCGACTCGAGTTGATTTCGAATATTTGCTTTCATCACCGGCAATAAAATCTCCATGAATTGATGAAAGAGTTTGGGATCTTGCTTCGACTTAATCAAAGTTCCTGAATGGGAACCTTCCACGGCATAAACGAATAAAGTCCAGAGACCTCCAACAAAACCAATCAAACTTTTATTTGCAGGGAGCACTTTCCTTGTGAGCTTCATGGCTTCGCCTTGAAATTTCATAAAACTGATGGCTTCTTGCGGAGCTTTCAAATTTCCAATATTTTGCGACGTCAAGTGACTTGATAACTCCGGTCCGTGATCCGTGTATTTTAAACCTGTACCTAATCCCTCCAAAGGAAAAAGGATATCACTGAATAGAATTGCCACATCAAAATCAAAATCTGCCACTGGGCCGCGAGCGACTTCTGCAGCAAGCTCTGGCACTTTACACAAGTCTTCAAAGGAATGTTGTTTTCGCAAATTTTGATAATGAGCATGATACCGTCCTGCTTGGCGCATAAACCAAATCGGCGGCGTTTTTTGACTCACTCGTTGAATTGCATTTTGAAAATTTTGATTCATTTTTCACCACCTTTTTCATTCACATTTTTTACCCATTGATAACCCACACCGCGCACGGAACGAATGTGACTTTCGCCGTCTTCGCCCAACAAATGCCGTAAATGCAAAATAATATTGTCGATGGACCGCTGACTCGGATATTTATCCACTCCCCAAATCGCATCCATGATTTCGTCTCGACTCACAACTTGAGGAGACTTATCAACCAAAAACTTCAGTAATTTAATCTCGTTAGGTGCTGGATACTCCACCTTTTCAGCAATGCCCTTTGTGATTCGCTGAATGGACAATTCCTCAAAATCCACCACACAATCCTTCAAAACTAATTTCGCCAGTTTGGGTTCATGAACTTGAAAAATATGATCTATCCGAAGCAACAGCTCTTTTAAATGAAAGGGCTTTGGAATGAATTCTTCTGCTCCAATTTCAAAGCCTCGCAGTCGAGACTCTGCATCAGACTGGGCTGTCAAAAAAACAAATTGTACTTTAGATGTTTTACGAATTGATTCTGCTAAATCAAAACCCGTTCCATCTGGCAAACCCACATCTAACAACACAAGATCAAATTTTTTCTCTGAACGAAAAAGTGACAAGGCTTCCGTCACTGACTGCGCCCAATTCACTTGATAATTTTTCTTCAAACGAGCTGTTAAGGTTTCACCCAAGGATTCATCGTCCTCAACCAATAAAATCGATTTCATCCACGACTCCTCGGCAAGATCACTTCCGCCTTAAATCCATTGGACGATGAGGAGGAGACTCCCTTCGTTTTTTCAACAGAAGTACTTGTTGAACCACTTTTGAAAATACGTAGATCACCTTTCATTCTTTTCATAAGTCTCCGTGAAAGCATTAAGCCAAGACCATTGCCACGTCCATTTTGCTCTCGCAGGATCTCATTTCCTAACTTTAGCACTTCGCCTTGAAAGCCAACACCGTTATCAGATAACGTCACATGAACAAATGATCCTTGAACTTCAATTTTTAAATTCACTTCTGTGGCTTTTCCGTGAATCAACGCATTTTGAAAAAGATTTCGAAACACGCTAGCGAGCGCTCTTCGATCAAAAAGTGCTACTTCATTTCCTTCGATTTTAAACTTCAAATTTTCGAAATCATTTTTCAACTTTTCAATCAAAGCAACGAGCGACAGTTTTTCTATATAAAATTGGCTGTCCTCCAAATTCGCAAACCAAAGAGAGTTTTCTAATTGCAAATCAAGCCGAGAGACATCATTCACTAATCGCTGAAATACCGGATTTTGCTTTTCATTGGGATTCTCTTTTGATTCTTCCTTTAAAACTTCGGCTTGTAATTGCAGTCTTGAAATCGAGGTTTTAATATCGTGCGTGAAATTAGAAAAAAAGAATTTTAAACGTTCATGGCGTCGCTCGTCTCTATACGTTAAAAAAACGAGCATCCCACCACCCACAATCACAAACGCAATAAGACTTGAACCCTCCCAAAAAAACATTCTTCGGGCGGAATCTTTCAACTCCGTTTGCTTCATTGAGAAAAACCACCACCAAGCAACAAGAGCTAAAGTGAAACCAAACCACAAAATCGCCAAAAGGGTTTTCACTCTAAAACTAAGGACCAAGCGTCTAAGCACGAGCCGCCTCGATGATTATTTGAGCCGATTGGCTCAATAATTCATCCGAATGAGCCAAGGAAACAAAACCTACTTCATAAGCATTAGGTGCTAAATAAACGCCAGCTTCTAATGATTTCAGAAAAAGTTTCTTAAAGCGAGAGCCTTGGGTTGATGGGATTTTGTCGATGGCGCGAATATTCCCTGCCACTGCTGCATGAATCCAAAACAAAGAGGCCGACGAATCCACTTGGAGTGCTAAAGAATTTTTCTCAAAGCCAGTACGTAAAAGTTCTGAGAATTTTTTAGTTCTTTGATTGAGCTTTTCCCAGCCATTTTCCCGTTTCATTTTTTTCAAAGTCACAAGACCTGCCCGCATCCCCACCGGGTTTGCGCTCAAAGTGCCAGCTTGATACACTGGTCCTAACGGAGCCACCAAATCCAATAATTCCCGCCGACCACCATAACAACCAACAGGAAAACCTCCACCAATGATTTTTCCATAGGTCACGAGATCCGGTTTGAAGCCTGTGAGTTCCACCATCCCGCCTTTTGCCACTCGAAAACCTGAAATCACTTCGTCAAAAATAACCAGACTTCCATGCTTATTAGCCAAAGTGAATATTTCGGCCAGAAATTCCTTCCGCTGTTCTAGTAAGCCATAATTTGCAGGTAAAGGCTCGATGATTACTGCCGCAATATTCTTTCCTTCTCTTTCAAAAACAGAGCGTAGTTGTTCTTCTGAGTCTAATGGAATAACTAAAGTGTGATGAGCCGTTTCTGCGGAAACTCCCGCACTGCTAGAACTTGCTTCACCAGCAAGACCGCTGCCCGATTGCACCAAGAGAGAATCAACATGGCCATGATAACAACCATCAAATTTTAAAATTTTATTTCGACCTGTTGCCGCGCGCGCCACACGAAGAGCACTCATGACCGCTTCTGTTCCTGAAGAAACGAAACGGAGTTTTTCCATCCAAGGAAGTTCTTCATTGATCCACTCGGCCAGTTCCAAAGAATACGGTTCGCAAGCTCCGAAGGTCCAAGCGGTGTTGATCATTTCGCTCACCGCTTCTTGCACTTCAGGATCACGATGACCCAAAATCAGAGGACCAAAGCTTTGACAAAAATCAATGTAGCGTTTGCCTTCCACTGAGGTAAGAAAAGCCCCTTCGGCTTTGGAGAAAAAAACAGGAGCATGGTCTAAACCTTTGAAAGATCGAACCGGTGAATGAACTCCGCCGGGTGTTACTTTTTTTGCTCGTTCGAATAAGGACTCACTGCTTTGATTCGCGAAAGGATTTAGTTTTTGCATTTTTGTTTCCATTCTTCTGTCGACAAGAAAACCTCAACTTGATTCGCTTTATCAGGTCGCAATTGTTGCAATTTATCTTGGATGATTTGAAAGCTGTTCCCAGGACCACAAGCGTGATTTTTATCGGCAAGACTAGGCTCTAGCTCAAGAGCTCTTAAAAATTGGCTGCTGCTCGTCCAGAAAAAACTTTTTTTACCTTGGAAGATCTCAGCACTTGCGACTTCCGCTTTTGATTTTGGTAACAAGCGATAAGTTGCAAGGGTTTTTTTGCCTTCAGATTGGACTCCACCTTCATGCGTGAGCTTGACCCAATTCAATTTTTTCCCTGCTAAAATTTCCAAATGTTGCACTTCATTTTCGCCCAAGCCATCTTGCGTGCCATGCACCCATAGACCAAGTTTTGCTAATTTCTTCCAAGTATTAATTCCTGCAGTCCAAAGAATTCCAGAATAGGAAAGACCTTTCGGCCAAGCCGAAGATTTTGCAACAAAAAGAGCCTGCGTCCCAGAGGGAATACCTTGAAACTTAATTTCTTCTCTGGTGAAAAAGGATTCCGATGAGCCACTCCACATTTCACTTTCGGCAAATTTATGTTTTGATTCTTTCAAGACTTCATTCTGATTCAATTTAACACCTGAATCAGTCAAGCCCCGACAAATTTGAATGGCCCCATAACTTCGAGGCAAAACCGCAACACCAATTTTTTGATGACAACCACCGCCGTATTGAGCGAGCACCCCTCGCTCTTTTAAGACGGAGTCAAAGCAAATAGGATCATTGATGGATTGTAATAATTTTTTAAGATCCTCTCTTTGACTGAAGATTTCAATCGCCAAGGCTCCCTGCGCGGCAGCATTGGGATTCACAGAAAGCGGTAATACCATCCAATCCACTTGAGCTAAAGCGTTGCGAATAAGTTCCTGCGCTGGAAGAAACTCTTCCTCTGGCGCTGCCAGCAAACGATCGAGGGCCGCTTTCGCAAGAATGAGCCCACTCACTTCAGTGGATTCTACTAATTTTCGTAAACGAGTCGGAATATTTCCACGCACGGATTCGAAATCCACTCCATCCAAAGAAAAAGGAAGAGTCTCTCGAAGAAAGGGCGCTAAATTATAAGCTCTTCGAGGAGAGGAACTAAAAATTCGAATTTTTTTCAGCTCACGAATTTTTGAAAAATCCGCTTTTTTTACCAACAACAAATCCCGCTGATCCGCTCGTGGCAAAGTGGCTGTGATCAAAGTGTCAGGCTTCAACTCTGTCGGAAGATCCTTCCAAGAGTGCACCACCATGTCGGTCGCCCCAGTGACCAGTTCATTATAAAAATCTTCTGTGAAAACACCTTTTTCGGGAATTTTCCACAAAGGATCCGTGAGATTTTTATCTCCCAAACTTTCTTTGAATAAAAATTCAATCTCTATTTGCGGATGCTTCTTTTTTAAAGCCTCCGCTACTCGATAGGCTTGTAGGCGTGCGAGATCACTTTTTCGTGCTGATATTTTTAGGCGCATATGTCGTCCCAACCCATGGGTCGCAATTCTGAGCGCTCCATGAATTGGTCGACCCGCTGTGTGATTACTTTTTTAATATGAGCCACTTTGTGCTCATTTTCAGTTCTTGATCCTGCTAACTCTGCAAACATGTCTTCCAGAGACAAAACGTCCAGACCCATGTTCGTAGCAAGTAGTTTCAACTGATTTTGTTCCCCACGCAAATCAAAAATCTTTTTTACTTTCGAACCAGCCGATTGAATGAGAGCCAAGATTTGCTCGTCTTCAAGAGGGGCGGCAATGACAAGAGCCTCGCCCAAAGTGCTAACACTTTGGTAAGTTTGCACATTTACTTTGGCATATTTAGGATCTTCTAAGCCCACTTTTTGAACATCACGACAGACCAAAGTCAGCTCTGATTTTTGCGTGAGCCAAGGAAGAATTTCTTTAGCTAAATGGCCGGAGCCCAAAATGCTCACTTCGTTGAGATTTTTAGCTTGCTGACGAATGATTCCACCATAAGAATTAGAGCCCAAACCGCAGACCAGTTCGGAACGGATGCGTTTAACTTCAGTCATTAAAAAATTAAGCCATTTGCGATGCTCTGAAAACAGAACTTCACCAAGACTTCGGCGCAATTCGATAAAAAGTCGAAATTGACCTAGAACCTCAGTCTCACCCAACACTGGCGAGTGAAGACCTGTTAAAACTTCAAGTAAAAATTTAAGTGCTTCAGCTCCTCGTAAAATTTGATCATCTTGTTCGCAATTGAACTCAAAAGAGCTCTCATCAAAGAAGGCAATCTGACGAAGGCAAGTCTTCCACACCGCACAACCAGTGATCAATTTCACAGGCTCTGTGCTTGATTTTTTTGAATTGGACTTTCTGTGAACGAGCAGTATATCTTCCATATGCATTCATTTGTACTTGAACCTGGAGGGGCAATTGTCATCCGATTGTCATCTCTAATAAAAATGATTAGGAGTTTTTTATGAAAATAACATATCGCCCTCGAAGACTTAGAAAAAGCCAATCAATTCGTGATCTTACAGCAGAAACACACTTAACTCCATCTGAGCTCATTTGGCCCGTTTTTGTGACAGAAGGTAAAAATATTACTCAAAAGATTAACACTATGCCGGGAATTTGCAGATATTCTCCAGATCTTCTTGCTAAAAAAATAGACGAAGCCATAGAGCTTGGTGTGACCAGTTTTGCTCTCTTTCCAGCGATTGAAGAGAACCTGAAAACATCTCTCGCAAAAGAGTCTCACAATCCCAGCGGACTTTTACCCAACACAGTTAAGATGCTGAAAGATCGTTTTCCCGAATCAACAATTATCACTGACGTGGCTTTAGATCCTTACTCTTCTGATGGTCATGATGGAATCGTTTGCGACGGAGAAATTCTCAATGATGAGACTATCGAGATTCTTATTAAGATGGCCGTGACTCAAGCCCAAGCAGGTGCTGACATTGTCGCTCCGTCTGACATGATGGACGGTCGTGTGGGAGCGATTCGAAAAGCCTTGGATCAAGAAGGATTTACTGATGTTGGAATTTTAGCTTACTCAGCTAAATACGCGTCCGCTTTTTACGGTCCTTTCCGCGATGCTTTACAGTCCGCTCCAAAATTCGGCGACAAAAAAACTTACCAAATGGATTACCGAAATTCCCGCGAAGCCATTCGCGAGGCGCAATTAGATATTCGCGAAGGAGCCGATATTGTGATGGTGAAGCCGGCACTTTCTTATTTGGACATCATCCAAACCTTAAAGAAACACGTCAATGCACCAGTCGCAGCCTACAATGTGAGTGGCGAGTACGCCATGATCAAAGCCGCCGAAGCGGCCGGAATGCTTGATGGAACTAAAGCCATGGTGGAGAGCCTTTATTCGATTAAAAGAGCTGGCGCTGACATGATATTAACTTATTTTGCTGTTGAAATGGCCAAATACCTCAGTTAAATCTTAAGTTACACAAGGAGGTTCACATGTTTAAAAAGCTTTCTTTCGTATTTATTTTTTCTGTCATTTCAAGTTTTTCTTTGGCTTTTCCGGTAAGAGGTCACCTTCAAGTGACTCCCAATCGAGTTGTGGTTCAGTTTTGCAATACAACTTGTGCTGAAGTTTTGGAATGCTCTGCCAACGTCACCGGAATTCTTCAAACAGGATATCCAGTGAGCTTTGAAGGAAGCCTCACTTTGCCTCCAGGGCAATGTGGCTATGCTTATGTTTACGCCAATTACCCTTACTACTTCGTTAATGGCGAAGGTTATGCAGACTGCGAAAGCTTAGCACCACATCATCCAGAACCGATGCCGATGCCCATGCCAGAGCCGACTCCAATACCAACACCTGGCCAGGCGCCCGTTCCTACTCCAACAGCTCCATAGCACTAAAAATAGAACGAAAGCTAAAGCCAAGGTTAAAGCTTGAAGCGTATCGTCTTGCTTGGTAGGAACTGCGATTGTATCCTGCCAAGACTCGATGAAAAAATTTTTACTCCTTCTTATTTCAATGTTCACTTCCGGTTGCACTTCTTTATTTCTTCAACCTGATCATGTGGTCTACTTTCCTCCCGAAAAATTCGGATACTCCCACGAGGAAATTATTTTTTCATCCACAGATGGAACCAAACTAAAAGCTTGGCATTTCCCCTGCACCCCTTGCGAAAACCCCAAAGGAACCATTTTGCAATTTCACGGTAACGCTGAAAATCTAACCAGCCATTATATCAGTTTAGCGTGGCTCACCCGATACGGATATGATTTGTGGATCTTCGACTACCGGGGGTATGGACAGTCAGAAGGCCAGTCGGACGTTCACGGCTCGGTTCTTGACAGTATGGCCGCTATCAAAATGGTTTTAGAAAAACACAAAGAGCTCCATAGACCTAAATTTATTGTCTATGCACAAAGTCTCGGCGGAGCCCTTGCGATGAAAGCACTCGAAGAACTGAAGGAAAGTTCCGAGGTCGATTTCTTAATTTTAGACTCTACCTTTGCTTCTTTTCAAAGAGTTGCGCGGCAAAAACTTTCCGATCATGTTGTGACTTGGCTCTTTAGTCCCCTCGCCTATCTTTTGATTTCTGACAGCGAGAGCCCCAAAAAAGATCTCGACCTTTTGAAAATGCCAAAACTTGTTATTCATGACAAAAAAGATCCTGTGGTTTCATTCACAAATGGAAAATTACTCTTTGAAACTTTGCCCGAGCCTAAGGAAATCTGGGAGTTTGAGCAAGGAAGACATGTCGGTATTTTTGCTCTAGATACAATTGAAAATCGTAAACGCTTTCTCTCACGTTTAGATTCACTCGCAAAAAAGTGAAGGAGCTCCGACGCTCTGTAACTTCACACTAGACCAGAAGTTTTTGTCATTGAGTCTTCATCTATAAAACGAGTAAATTTAATACAAACAAACTAATAGGAGGTTTTGTGCGTTTATTTTTAATTGGTCTAATGATTACTGGTTTTACAACATCTGCATTTGCAAATTCTGCAGGTTGCGGCTTAGGAAGTTTGATATTCACGAAAGACACCATCATGTCTCAAACTTTGGCGGAAACTTTCAACGGTTCTTTCCTGACTCAATTTTTTGGAATCACCTCTGGAACCTCTAACTGCTCGGCACATGGTTTTGCTTTCCAAGAAAAAGAAGCGGCGATGTATGCTGAAGCAAATATGCCTAGCCTAAAAGTAGAAATGGCTCGTGGACAAGGCGAAAACTTGACAGCTTTCTCGCAACTGATGGGCTGCAATGATGTTTCGGCTTTTTCACAAATGATCAAATCTAAATATCAAAACATTTTTCCTACCAATGATGTCGATGCTGAGCAAATGCTCAATCATTTAAAATCTGAGATTCAAAGCGACGCATCTCTTAACCAAAGCTGCCATTTAGCTAGCTAAGTGAGATTCAATTCTCTATTGATTCTTTATTTTTTATTGATTTCAGTCGCGACTCAAGCGACTGAAATCCCTTCCCAAGAAAAAATCTCTGCAGTTTCGCAAAACCCCTACTGGAAACGTTTACTCCATTACAGAAAAAATTGGTTTGGAGTTGATAAAAGCGAAGCGGATGGCCTGGATTTTTTTCTTAGTCCTCATGGAAAAACAGATCCCAAAGCCGAGCTTCAATCCGATCTCGACGCTTTTCAAAATCCCAATTCGACTCCGGTCGGCCCCTTAAAACAACACGCTCAATGTGCCTTCCCTGAACGTTATCGTTTTTTGAAAAATATTTTGGCTCTGACTTTTTCAGAGCCACCTTGTGATGATTTTAATACCTGGAAAAATCGCTTCAAAGCCCGATCTGTGACTCTAATTTATGCCGCGGCCTACTTTGGCAGCCCGTCTTCGATGTTTGGTCATACTTTTTTACGCATCGATTCCGCTCCCCGCGAAGGCCAAAAACAAAAAAATGATTTATTGGATTATGGGATCAGTTTTGATGCCGTGATGGGACCCAATCATGATTTTGCCTATCCACTGCGAGGATTGTTAGGTTTGTATCCTGGAATGTATTCTCAAATGCCTTACTATTTAAAAATTAATACATACTCGAATATGGATAGTCGTGATCTTTGGGAATATCAGGTGAATCTTACCCCAGAACAAATTGATCGGCTTTTAAACCATATCTGGGAAATGGGTACGACCCATTTTGATTATTATTTCTTTAATCGCAATTGTTCTTATCAACTGCTGACACTTTTTGAAGTGGCTAATCCTGAGTGGAATTTAAAAAATCAATTTGATGTAAAAGCCATTCCCGTTGACACCATTCGTTCCCTGCTTCAGCAAAATCAAGCCATTCGCTCCATTCATTATCGACCATCCTTGCTCCACACGCTGGAAAATAGACTTGCCTTAATGGATGAGTCTGAACTCGCCCGCTTTCACATCACTAAAAACAACATTGCACTCATTCAGGAAAGTGATACGGCAAAAACCCTGGACGCGTTGATGGACTGGCAAAAATACGAAGCTTTAGAAAATTCTTTCAGCGTGGAGGAAGCTGAAAGAAAAATTGATTTTCGTTTATTGCAACTCAGAGCCAAAAAACCAAACACTCAAGAGAACTTCAGTGAATTGTCCTTAGAGACACCCTTAGGAAACTCGTTAGAATCTTCAACGACTGCGAAGGTGCCCCTCCGACCTGATCTTGGCCATCTCAGCTCAAAATTTTCCAGTTTTATTGAATCCGAAGCTCATGTCGGAGCCTTCGGTTTTGAACTTCGTCCGGGCTTTCATGATTTACTTGATCCTGACGAAGGCTTTCTCCCTGATTCAGCCTTGAATATCGGACGAGTGCGCGGCAGCGTCCTTTTAGACGAAACCAAAACGGCTCGTTTGGATGAACTGCTCATCGGCGAGGTCGTCAGTTATCAACCTTTTACTCGTTTAAAAAAATATTTATCTTGGCAAGTGAGCGGCGGTCTTTATCGACCAGTAGAGACTAGCTGTACGGCTTGTGTGGCGGAATATCTTCAAGGCGGAGCCGGAGTGACCTTAGGGACGACCAAGGCCTCACTCTCTGTCTTATTCACAGGTCACACCGAGTTCTCAAACACTTTCAATGACGTCATTGGACTGAATTATCGAGTTGGCCCAGGAACTCTTCTGCTAGGACTTTTTAAGATCAGTGAGAACCTAAAAATTTTAGGGAGCCTCGAACACATTCGCTACTTTCCTGGTCCCGATCAACATTATCTATCGAAAGCTGAATTGGCCCTGAGCTATCATTTTATGCCCTTTGATCTTCGCCTCCAGGCGGACTCTTTCGCAAGCCCCCAACAAAACATTGAAGCTATCAACCTCTCTCTTGGTTTCTGGTACTGACACAAAATAAAAAGAGCCGTGTTTTCACGGCTCTTTTTATTACTAGTAACTCCTCATAAAGTTCTTAGAAATTAAGGGACGTCCATTTTAGCTGTTTTTTGGAACTGAACAGCCTTGCCCGCATTCACGAGAGGAGAATACCGACTAATCACGACGGTGAGGTAAAGTGTTTTTCCTGATTTCACAAAATCTTTCATGTCAGAATCACTGATACCCAAGTCTCTTTGAAAATCAAAGGCAAAGTTAACATTGTCTGTTCTTGGTTTAGAAAATGTTTTTTCCACAAGAAGACTTGATCCTAACCCCAAAAATCCTGAGTCGCGCTCAATTTTGATTTTGTAGGTCGTAGACACTTCTTCAAAATTTGGAAGAGCGTCACTCAAAGTAAGAGCAATGGAACCAGAACCTGTTGCTCGAATCGCAGGAGATGACACCAAGTCAGCATTCGTGATCTTCGCGGGATCTGCAGGAGTTCTTGCGTTGATGATCTGTGCCTGAAATTTAATCGGCGCTGCCAATACAACTCCTTCACGGATGACATTGACGTTAAAAACATAAGTTCTTTCGATGTTAAATTTTGCAGAAACCGGCAAAGAAATTTCTTTGACTCCGCTAGAAACAAAACTTCCTTGGGCGACTTGAGTGTTGGACTCTTGCTCAATGACTTCCCAACTGTATTGAGTCTGAACTCGTGGACGAAGTCCAGTGTCAATGAAGGAAACTCGGGAGTTCTTTCCATCCTCAAGCAAGTTCAAACCTATTACCGATGAAAGGCCTAGCTCTTTTTCAGAAAATTTCGGAACGGTTTTTAACACGAAGGTGACAACACCATTGCTGACTTTTTTAGACACAATTTCGTAAGCGAATATTGTGTTGTCAAAACTCAAGCTTGCATCTGTCGCACTATTCATTTCTACGGAAAGTTGTTCCTCTTCATTGGCTTGAAGTTCGCTACCTTGAGGAAATACGATGTCGACACGCAACTGTTCTTGATGATCAAAAATATCTTGATACTTAGTCACGCAACATCGGTCTTCATCTCTATAACGAGTCACGGGTCGGTATTTAGTCACAGTGTGAGTGACTACGACTTGTTCGTAACCACATTCTTGGCGCGTCACAGGAACATTTTCACATTCTTGATGTGGGTGACATTGGTGTTGTGGAGGAGGTGGACGTGAGGGCCGTTCATCGCCACCGCCACCAGGGGGTGGCCGAGATGGACGCTCATCATCGCCTCCGCCTCCACCACCACCGGGAGCAGGCACATGACCAAAGGTCGTAATATCGCCGAAGTCTTTTATATTAAACATGGGAGTAAAATCAGAAACAGAATCACAACCATCATTCATATGACAACGCTGTTCATATTCTGTTCTATTGCGGCAAATATATTGATTTTCGTAAGAAGTTTCAGTGTCTAAATAAGATTCAGTATCTTGATAAGGAACCTGAACTGTATAATGAGCATCGTATGGCTGTTGACGATACATATTTTTTGTCAATTGAACCGTCAGTTCGAGTGGCGACTGACCATTTCGAGAAATATTTTGATTTGTATTTTCATTCGGCGCTGCAAAAGACCGCAGACCAAGAAAAAGCAAAGCCAGTATGACTGTTGTTTTCATTCTTCTATCCTTTTTGAAAACTCTGTTCTTAACAGAGTAATGGTATAATTTTGACTCTAATTCAAGCCCCCAGCAAACGCTGAGCAAGTCCTATGCCACGTATTTTTGCCAACACGTGGACACAACGACACCAGATAGAATATTAATTTTTATGCAAATTAAATGAGGAGAAAAAAATAGACTAAGCAGGAGCAGGATCGTTCCCACTTTCACTTCCAGTGGTCAAAACTTCTAAAATTTTCTTATTCTCTAAGAGCCATTGAACTTCCTCGTGGCTTAAGTGATTAAGATCAACTTTATCAAGATCGTCAACATTCAAGATTTTTGTTATCATCTTTTTGAACCGTTGCACATAGTTAGCTTTTTCAGCGATACCAAAAGCAATATCTTCTGAATGACTCTCGCTGAGTAATTTCACGGCAGCCAAACGAATTTCATAGGAATATTTAAATCGAGGTAATTTAGCACTAATAGTTTTAACCGTTTGAGCTTTCTTTTCACCCTCTTCAGGCAAAAGACTTAACTTGACTGGAATTACTTCTCCTGAAATTTGAAAAACATACTTGTCAACTCGTTGCTTGATAACTTTGATAAGATCCTCTCCTAAGTTTTTCTGTAAAAGAACTTCTTCGGCCTTATCAGAAACTTCCGGTTTGTCTGCATCATCCTCAACAGCCGGCGTCTCTTTAGGTTCACTCGCTCCAGATAAAGAGAGCAAGTCAAGCCTCACTAACTCTTCTTGCAAACGCACCATGTAGATCTTGGCATTGGCTCTCATGACTTTCTTTTCTTCTTCAGAAAATGAATAGGCAATGCCATTCCAAGAGCCTGATCCATAGCCTTCCGTATCTAAAAGCTGAGAGAATTTTAGAGACATCCGTTCTGCAAAATCATCTGCAATCGGAGGAAAAGCTGATAAAATTCCATTCACGCCGTCTTGGTTTTGTTTCAAAAGGTTATGTAAATAATTGACCTCAGCTTGTTTGACGATTTTTTCATTAAGAGATGAAACAAAAGGATACTGAGAACGAACGGCAACGAGTCCACCCAATTTCGTGAACGCTTTGTATTGAGTGAATCGTGGCTCCATATCAGTCGTTGCTTCATGCAAAGGGTTGAGGGCCACTTGTTCCACTGGAAGAATCCGTTCAGATAAATTTTTTGGCACCTTATTTTGAATATACACATTTATCAGTCCCAATGCGGCCGTATCGAAGGCCTGCTGAATGGTTGACGCCGTTCCTTCGACTAAGTTTCGGCCGGTATCGAATCGCTGACAATCCTGGTACTTATTAACATCCGAGTCTGTGCAAAAAGCAGGATGAGAGTCAAAGCTTCGTTCAAGATAAAGATGTTGCAACGCCTGTTGGTCGTAAGTAAGCCCACCGACTCCACGAGCAATTTGATTTCCAAGCATTGAAGACTCTTCGAAAAACAGGTAATCCATAACAGAACTAGAAGCACGAAATTCATCACGCGAACGCCCTAACTTGAGATATTCGCTGAAAAAATTGAGTCGTTGGCCAGCTGGAAAATTGGCGGCCAAACTTCCTGCAAAATTATGACGTAGCCCCAGAGTGTGCCCTACTTCGTGAGTCACAACTTCTCGTACATAATCTTGTGCAATTTGCAAAGCTCGATCCTTCGGAAAAATTTTTTCTGAGGTCGGCCCTAAACTCTGTTCCAAGGTTGCGAGTGCTTTTTGACTCTCATAACGACAATAAATCGAGCTCCGAAGAGAGCCACGGAATCCTCTTAAACTGATTTTTTTATTCGCTTTATCATCTCGCAAATTCCTTTCGGCTCTCATTTTTCCGATGGTACCAAAAACACTCGTCATATAAATTTGCGCATGCAATATTTGCCCAGTGCGAGGGTCCATTTGCGCATCAGCGTAGGCCATGCCTGCCGCATCATTTTCCACCCATTGAATGATATTATAATCAGGATCAGGAGCCGTGATTTTCTCATCCTCTAATTGAATTACTTGCAACACTTCTTTGCCAATAATGTGATTCCAATACAGCACTGAATCGGTGATGGGTTGGCGGAATTCTTTCGGAGTATTAGCCGAAATCGCAAAACGAATTGAATGACTGATGTCCCATTTACTCACTCGAATAAAGGAACTGCCATCCTTTTCTAATTGCGGCGCGATCTCAAAATAACCATAGGTTTTTAATCCCTCTGACTGGGTCGGTTTAAAGTTTAAATCAGGAAGATAAGGAGATAAATAATACTTCAAAGCAACAGGTAGATTTTTGAGTTTTCCGTCAGCGTCTTTGGATTCAACTTGAGCCACTTGATCAATGATCAAAGTGTTACTTTTCGTACTTAACCGCGCTCCATCGATGTAACTGACCAATACTTTGCTTTGATCTAAATTATATCGATAATTAGAGCTTTGTTCTTCATCTTCACTGTACCAATCATTTTCGGTAAAAAGTTTCGACATGCCTGAGTTAAAATCAAAGGTAAGGTCTTCCGTATTTTGTTTTATGATCGGAAATTCAGCTAAAACTAACTTTGGCGGTAACGCCTTAGAAATTTGATGCCCTTCGTTCGCATCCAGCAGGAAAAGCTTTTCATTGATCAAACGAAAGGCCACGACACGACTTTTTAAGCCTGAAAATGAGGGAATCGGCTGCTGAGATATGAGGGAACCCATAAATAAAAATTCTTTTTCCAGAGCTGATTTCTTAATGGTGATTTGAGTTCGATTTTCATTAATCGCAAGTTCTTTTCCTGCGAGTTCAACAGCAAATGAATCCGTGACCGCCTTTGCGGCTTGCACTTCAGGCTTCGGCATTATTCCCTTTTGCGAGGCCGCAGGCTGACAGGCCATTAAAAAAAGTGAGGAGCAAGCAACTAGAAAAAATAAAACCTCAAAGTTAAGAATACTTTTCCTTCTTTGCAGTTTTGATTCTTTTCGAGGGTTCATGATTATTCAACTCCCTTTTTCAAAAGTACTTTCGCAGATCCATTACAGGTCCAACGATAAGTTCTTCTTAATAGAACTAAGCGAAAGTCAGGCCAGTCCCAAACATGGTTATTTTGATTTAGCAGCGAAAGTCCTGTCGAAGTTTTAGACAGGCGACGAGCTACGAAGTGAACTCAGCTTGATGCCACTTCAGTGGAAAAGTATGGCCGCCAGGAAGGTGTTGAAAAAGGCTATGTCGGTAAAGACAACAAAGTAAGAAAATGCTATTTATTCATAGTGAGTAATTTTAGAATATGTCCAATTGTGATGTCACGATGTAAACCAACAGAGCTGAGTGATTCACTCAGCTCTGTTCGCCACAGCTAAATCTCTTCATCAAAAGAGAAAGCGCCATTCAACACGAGCATCATCAGTGACGCCGGTCAAATCGGAGGACGTATTATTTAGACGGGCCACGAAGATGGACGTTTTATTAACGGGAACACTCGCTTGAACAGAAAATCCATTCGCTTTTGGCGTCCCCTGGGAGCTTGATAGATTGTAATTAATGTAATCAATTCGGCTTGCCAAGGTGAGTTTGTCAGAAACGGCCCAGGTCGCTCCGATAAAGCCTCCCCGATTATTAAAATTGCCGTTACCGCTGGAAGACACATAATCGAACCAACCGTATTGACTTCCAAGCATGAGGTCAATGCTACGAGTGATAGACAAGGTCCCGTAAAGGCGAGCCAATGAATAATGTGAATTCCAGAGCGTCGTATTCGTAGGATCCAAAAGTGGAATATAACCGTCATAATAAATAGCAGTGATAGCCGCTCTATCACCAATGAATTGATCCAACTGAAATTTGGTGTCTTTATTTTTATGCATCAATGCCGGCTGAACCGTCGCTGCCGTCCCAGAGCCTCCATTGGCAGCTCCATCTAAGCCGTTGTAGATTCCGAAAGTCAGATTGGTATTGTGTGAGGTTAAACCGAATTCAGTGCCCAGTTGTGACATTGTCATCGGCCCGAGAGGTAAAGCCAAAGTGTCTTGGTTGTAATTGGCATTTTCAGAGTCAATCAATGGCACATTGGCATCATCAAGCCATTGGTCTGAAGCTCCAAAGCCTTCACCCGCGAGAACGCCAGAGCGAATACTAAAAAAGAAATCAGCAGAGCCCGTGACGTAACGGACATCACCTGTCGACAGACTGGCACTTCCAGCACCTCCGGTAGTACCGAAATTCATATCAACCTCAACCCAGGTTCCAAAATTGCCCATGAACCCACCATTGGCTGGCCAAAGAGCAAAGCCTGGAGAGTTGAATTGATTACTTGTGACTCCCTCTGAGCCCCCGACAGGCTTTTCAGTGACGTATTCGTAGTCAATATTAATATTTGCAGACATATGACTTCCAATTGTCATCGCTTTTTCATCAACTTCCACTTTGCCAATCTGATCTGGATCACGGAAGCCCGCACGACGGTACTCGTAGCCATATCTGGTGAGCCTTGGTGCGCTACCATTGGTGTGACAAGTCACACAACTGACACCTTCTCTGCGAGCAAACGCGGGAATTGCATAACCCTTTGACTCGAACAAACAGGTCAAAATTATTAGGATCAAAGAGGCTAACCATTTTACATTGAATTTCATTTGAGCTCCATTGATTAAGAGAAGATCAAGGGAAGTTTCAAGTCCCCCTTGAAGGCTTTGAAATTCTTTACATAAATTTTTATCTTAATCAACTTTATCATTTTTAACCGTTAGCCTTAGTGCAGCACTTGAGCCCGAATCAGATTATCTTAACTTTGGGTGATCTTCATTCTTGGTTATTGTCTCACGGGGCTAAGACTGTCGAGCTGTTGAGCGCCGCTGATAGGCGGCCTTGATTTGAGCTAACTCAGCTTTGCTCGTTCGTCTTGAAGTCTTGGTAAATTCTAAACTCGCATTGGCGAAAACGTCAGCGAGAACAGAGTTCATTAAAGTTTCAGAAAGAATTTTCTCTTTCACTCATTGATTCACTATTTCCAATAGAGCCCTTGACACCATTCACATCAAATTTTACTTGAGCCGTGAACTTAACAGTAGCCTCCCGCAGAGCGTGGCTAAGCGTTCTGTTTTTACCGTTTTATTCAAGAACACTTTTTACAATGATTAAATTATTTTTTGCACGGGTTTCTAAGGCCTACTTCGATTGAAACTTGAAAAAATCAAGTTTCAAGATTCGTGGAATCTCGCAATTATATTGTTAGCTTTATTTTCGTAAGCTCAATGAATAAAGAGCACTTCGAAACTTGGTCGCAACCATTTGGATCTCACCGCTCCAAGGGCGGCTATAACCTGACTTAATCTCCATCCAAGTTTTAAAAGAACTTCGAGGAGAGAGCATCAGTACGCCCTCTTTTTCCATCATTGGTTTATTAGGATTACCCGCCCAGGCGACTTCTTGTTTTAGTTCAGGTCGAAACCAATAGCAACGAATCCAACCTAATTGCGGTGAACAGCTTTTTATCGCTAAAAGTCCTCGGATTTGTTGGAGAATCTGCGGATCTAGAAAAAACTCTTCAAGATGATTGTTAATTAAGGTTGGTTTTTCATACTGATTGAGAAACCAGTCATCAATCATCATTATTTGATCGATAGAGGGCCCTTCGCCAACGCTCACAAGAGTTTTACCTACGGCCATTGCAAAACCCTGCGCCTCCATCGTCTCTAGCAACTGGTCTCCTAAATCGTGAATTCCAGACTGAAGATCACTGTAATTGGCAAGATCCCTCATGATACCATCAATACGGCGATTGAGGCCATCGATCGTTTGCATCCTTCGACCCAAGAGATGTGTCATCAGCGACTTACTATAAGCATCTGTCAATTTTACGCAAGCTGAGCGCTGCTCAGGCGACAGCAGAAGCGGACTTGAATGATGGCAGGCCACTAAACCCCAAAGGTTACCACCGGAACGAATAGGCACCGAAAACGAAGCCGCTACGCCCATATTTTCAAGATATTGTAAATGAACAGGAGAAACACTCCGAAGATCAGATCTCGTTAAATCCGGTGGAGTGTTCTCTTTACTCAGAATTGAAATAGGAGCCACTTTTGCATCAGGGATCATGCGTGCGGGATTTTGAAGGTAAAGGTTCCGAGCAATAGCGGGAATATCACTGGAGGGAAAATGTAACCCCAGATAGCTCCCCTTCGTTTTACTTGTGGCTTCGGCAACAACTTCGCCAGTCCAATCTTCATGAAAACGATAGATCATCACGCGATCATAACCGATGATCGCCCTGAAGGCATCCACGAGAAGCTGATGGTGTTCCTTAAGTGCATCTTTACCAAGATCAAGACGAACAGAGCTTAAGGAATCCAAAAAATCTTCAAGAGATAGAGATTCATCGTTTGTATTAATTTTTTCTAACTCGACTAAAATGCAATTTGTTCCTCGTATAGCTAAGCCATCCACTCTTTCATTTTCTTTTTCGACAATTTTTTGAATGACGACAGTCTTTCCCGGGGTTTCCGGCAAAGAAGGAAAGAGTCCTGATTTAATCCAGTTCAAGCTTTCTGCCGGCTGGCCTAAAACGGCAGAAGCCTCGAGACCTATAAATTCGACAAGATTGGCCGAAGCATGGGTGATTTTGTGTGTCTGCGTATCGATGCGAAGAAGAGCACCGAAGGGCTGAATTGCGCCCGACAGGTGAAGTTGCTCTGCCTCACAGCTGAGCACAAGTTTTTCTAGTTCTGCAGGATGGTTGGGTGATTTAATATTTCCATTTTTGTTCATATCGCCCTCTGTCTAACCGTTAATACAAAACCATATATCATAAAATCAACTTCGGGCAATCCGAAAGAAGCCCTTTTTCAAATTGAAAGGTCAATGAGAATGGAAATTTCGAGGACGTAGAAGTAACAAAACTAAAATATTTTCTTTTCAGTCCAGCGAACAATGCAATCCATTATTTGGGCTTTATTTGCAGGTTTTATCAGAACATCATCGACACCGGCTAATCGCATATCTTCAGCATTATCAGTCTCAGCATTGGCTGTTAGTGCAATGATTGGAGTTTTAGCCAACTTTTCTTGTTGTTCAAATTCGCGAATATTTTTCGTGGAATCAATGCCTCCAAGAATTGGCATATGAATATCCATAAAAACAAGATCAAAGCTTCCAGCCTTGTATTTTTCTAAGGCTTCAATTCCATTTTCAGCAAAAGAGAGCTGAAAGCGAGTATTTTTTAAATACAACCTCATAACAAGTTGGATTTCCGCAACATCTTCAGCGATCAATATTTTTAGCGGACGATTTAAAAACTCAGTGCTAATCTCAGTTTTTTGTTTACTCATTGCAGGAGCCGCAGTTGCTGGTAATCTGCAATCAAAAATAAAAACGGACCCGGACACTGCTGCTTTATTTTCAGTTACGAAAATTTCGCCTCCCATTAATTTAACCAACTTCTTCGTAATACTCAAACCAAGTCCTGTTCCACCATATTTTCTAGTGGTACTTTCATCAGCTTGGGTAAATGGTTCAAATATTTTTTTTGCTTGCTCCGCACTTAACCCAATACCTGTATCTGAAATTTCAAATAAAATATGATCACGCTTTCGGTATTTCACAACACTTAAGTGGATTTCACCTTCTGTCGTAAACTTGAGGGCGTTACCTAGAAGATTAAAAAGCACTTGCTTTAACCTGAGTGTGTCTCCTAATACAAATTCTGGCACATCTTGGTTTATTCTAAATCCAAGCTGAATTGATTTTTGCTTCGCCTTTTCTCGAAAAAGAGCAACCGTCTGCTCTATAAACTCGCGAAAATTCAAAGGCTTCAAATCCAGTTTTAACTCATTGGCTTCTATTTTTGAAATATCTAGAACATCATTGATGAGCATCAACAGACTTGATCCCGCATTTTTCATTGTACCAAAAAGGTCCGCAACAGAGCGATCCTGAATCTTCTCTTCCAAAGAATCTATAATACCTAAAATCACACTCAAAGGAGTTCTCATTTCATGACTCATTCTCGCCAAAAACTCTGACTTCACTTGCATCGCATTTTCCAGCCGTTTATTTATGCTTTGCAAACGGTCACGGTCTAATGTGATTGACTGATTAAGCTTTTGATTAATGGCACTATCAATTTCATGCGCTCCTCTTAATGCTGAAGAAGTATGACTTAAAAAGAGCATCAGCAAGTGGTAATCCGATGGCAGTTCAAGCGTTTTTATAAAAGCTTCGCTATTGTAAATAAGAAGTGCCCCGATCAACTCGCCTCGCGACTTGAGTAACAGTATTGAAATAGATCTATTCGAACTAACAAAATGTAAAATTGTCTGATCTAGTTCAATTTGTTTTTTTATGATCTTTTTTATTTCCTCATCTATGGTGATTAAATGACTATTCGCAATAAATAATTTCAGATCAACTTCACCATGAGTGATTCGAATTAAACCAACCTTTTCACATTTAAGATGCTCTCTTAAGAAATTAAAAATAGCTTCGGAGATTCCGCCAACTCGCATCACGAGCAATACTTCACGAGTAAACATCAATACTTTTTTATAATTGACAATCTCTTGAAAAGAATCGATTTTTAACTGATCATTTGATTCGATATTCAACCCCGCCCGACTCAATGGAATTATCAGGAAGCGAAAAATAAAAAGTAGAACCAACATCAACTTCCGATTCAACCCAGATCTTTCCCTTCTGCAATTCCAAACCTCGTTTAGCCAGAGCCAAGCCAACACCCTGTCCCTCTGAAGAAAGACCTTTTCGATTTAATCCGGAGAATATTTTAAATATTTGAAAAAATTGGTCTTCAGAAATTCCAATGCCGTTATCGTGCACTGAAAAAATATGCTGTTCCTCTGAATGACAGTAACCGATCTTTACTTTCTTTTGAGACGAGACATTAAACTTAAGCGCGTTACCAATCAGCGCAACAAAAACATTGCGAATTATATCTTGATCACAACTAACAGTCGGCAAATCAATCGGCTGATCAAAAATAACTGAAGTTTCATGGCTTTTAAATTCAGAACATACATCTTTAACCAATTCATTTAAATTAACTGACGTAAGTCTTAGATTTTCTCGACGCAATTCGGAGAATTGCCTCAAGGCATTAGCATGAAGACTCAAAGCCGCCAGTCGCGGTGACAATTGAGTGATCTTGCAATTCACTGGCACCTCTGCATTGAGAGGACATTTCAAATCCTTTATCTCTTTTTCTAATCTTTCAAAAATATTATTTATATCTTTTGCCGTAAGATGAGCGAAATCACTGAGCTGTTTTGTTGCTTCTTCTAGCTCTCTTGTTTTAACATTTAACTTAATTTCGGTGTTTTTTTGAAGAGTCATATCAAGCATTGAAATGACTATCCCGCGATTTTTTTTTGCTCCCGAATAAGGTAGAATTTTAATTAAAATTGATTTCTCGCTGTCATTGCCGCTTTCGACGTATTGCACTGTTTTCGATTTTTGAACTTCACGTACTTTTTTTATAAAGTTCTCGTTAAGAAAAGGCAGAGCAAAAGTCTCAACTGAACGCCCAACATCGTAAGGCAGAATATTGTATGTCTCTGACACCGTCGGTGTTATTTTTCTAATACAAAGATTTTCATCCAGAAAGATAGTCCCAACTTCGGTGGCATGGGCGATATTATTGATGTCTTCTTCTAAAGATTCAAGCTCTCCAATTTTCTTTTGGTGTTCTGAATTGACGGTATACAGCTCCTCATTCACAGCATGCAGTTCTTCATTGGTTGATTGGAGTTCCTCATTCGAAGCGAGCAGTTCCTCATTTGTCGACTGCAGTTCTTCATTGGTAGTTTCGGCCTCTTCAAGAGCTGATTGCAGGCTTTCTTTTGTTGTCTGAATCTGAAATTCAAGATCGTGAATCAATTGATTAGCTTGACTATTTATCTCATAAACAGCCGTCGTTGCTTCTTCTTTCTTTCTTTCATAAAAATTTTCGAATTTTAAAACAAAAAAACCAATTTCATCTTGAGCTAAATAAAGAGGATTAATTGCGATATCGACATTGATTTCCTGCCCATCCATCATAACTATATTTTTTTTATAAACAACATTTCGTCTTTCTGTTTGAACTCGATGAATTCCAGAAGTTATCACTGATCGCAAGTCTTCATGAATCAAGCGAATAATATTACTCGACATTCTTCCTGATTGAAGATTTAAAAAAACATTAGCCTTACCCGTCGTGTGTAGAATCTCCTCCTCAACATCAATAACAATAGAATCTTCAAGGTATTGTTCAAGCAGCAAGTCATAAATTTTCTGCTTAAGAATTCTGGGCCCTTTGAAAGAGCGTTTTTGATCTAAGTGTTCAATTATTGAACGACTCGTGGTCTGTTTTCGTGGTCCTACATAAAAAGGCATACGCCCATCAGTCATTTTTTTATAAATCTTCCAGGTTCTATCTTCTTCGGAAAAACTGCTACTAAGATCGCCAGTTCCTTCGCTCGAACCTAAAAACAAAATTCCTCCCTTATTGAGGGAAAAGTGAAATGAGGAAATTATTCGTTGTTGTGCCTCAGGCTTTATGTAAATTAAAAAATTCCTACATGAAATTAAATCGATATTGGTAAAGGGAGGATCCACAACCAAATTTTGCGGAGCAAACACAATCATATTGCGTATTTCAGGCACAATATAATAACGATCCCCTTTTTTTAAAAAAAATTGATCTTTTCTTTGCTGCGATACATTGACCAGAGACGCTTCGGTGAAACAGCCTTGGTTTGCAATGCTGAGATAGCTCCGACTTATATCGCTAGCAAAAATTTTAATATCAAAAGCCTTTTTTAGCTTTTCCGAGTATTCTTTAAGCAGAATAGCAAAAGAGTAAGCTTCTTCGCCAGTCGAACAGGCGGCAATCCATACACGTAATTGTTGGGTATCAATTCTTTGTTGAAAGAGTGCTGGAATGTGCTCAGATTCAAGAGCTTCAAAAGCTTCATGATCTCTAAAAAAAGAAGTGACACCAATCAAGAGATCATTAAAAAGACACTCGATTTCCGTGTCGTCATTGAACAAACGCTGAGCATATTCTTCGATTGAGGAAATCAAGAGTGTCTTTGCTCGTCGATCGATCCTGCGATACATTGTACTTTCTTTGTAATCGGAGAAATCAACCTTTTTTTTCTTAGCTAAAAGACTAAAAATCTGCCCATAAGTATCCCCAGATTTTTTATATTCATCCTTTTCTAACTCTGTTGCTTGGATAATCGGATTCTTCAGATAATCAGAAATAAATGCTGGGATCAAGTTGGCATCAAGAACCTTATTGACAACTTGGGTATTAATAGCACTTCTTGGCATTCCATCAAATTGAGCGCTATCAGGATTTTGTGCAATCACCAGTCCGCCAACACCACCAACTTCTAGAATTCCTGCCGAGCCGTCGCTTCCAGTTCCCGATAAAACAACCGCAATCGATTTATTGAGAAAATCCTTAGCCATAGATTTAAAAAAAATGTCTATTGGTAAATTTAAAACATGTCCGCGTTCTTGCTCCGAAAGATAAAGTGTACCGTTTTCAACAATCATGTTGTTCTTTGGTGGAATCAAATAGATCGTGTCTTTTTCGATGAGCATTTTATTTTCGACGACCTGAATTTTTAGCTTTGTGAAATTACTCAAGAGCTGATTCATGAGCGATTTAAAATCCGGCGACAAATGCTGGATCACAACAAAAGCAAGATCATGAACCGCAGGCATATTATTAAAAAAATCTTGAAGCGCCTCAAGACCACCCGCAGACGCACCAATGCCGACTAAATATTCTGGTTTTTTTGAATTTTCCATATTCTAAAGAGTTAACCGGAATTGAAACCCAGTCAATACTAGAAATTTGACAAAGCAGGTTTATGTTTTTTTAGTTCAATGATAACAAGGTTCATTTCACTATGAAGTTTTTCAAGAAGTTTTTCTGCTCCGAGACCTTGCTCCGGGTGAAATTCCAACTGTTCACACATTTTTCCAAGATTGAGGGCTCCAATAGCTCGAGCGCTTGATTTGAGAGCATGAGCTTCCATTGATAAGTCCTGAAGCTGTGCCAAACTTGCTAGTCGATCCATTGACGCCAATCTCTCTGCAGCGTTTTCAATAAAAATTGAGAAAATTTCAAAAACCAAATCCGGCTCTCCCTCGATTTGGAGGCTTTCTAGACTCTCGAGGGTCTCGGAATTTAAGACAGATTGTTTTGTCTCGGCCAGTGCCATTATTGCCTAATCCCTTATTCCGAATAAGATATTTTTTTAGCTTATTCTCTTTTGCTTTTAAGAACTTTTTCTCTCAAATACTTGAGCTACCAACTTCAAAAAGTCTTAACAAATCTCATATTGGTATGCCTATCAATTTATAACTCAAACCTATTCCATATCTTCTCTGTTTTAGCTTAAGAAACGCAAGTAAAATACTTGAACTTTACTTCTGTTCTGCCGATATGATTATCGGAGAAGTTCCATGATTAAATTGCTTTGTGTAGAAGATTCTAAAGAAGTTCAACTCATCATTAAACGTACTTTTCTCAGTACTGCACAAGTTTTAACAGCAACGACGCTGCTCGAAGCATATAAAGAATTAAAACAAAATATAATCGATTTTATCATTCTCGACCTTAGTCTGCCCGATGGAGATGGCTTTGAATTTCTCACCCGACTCAATGAAAATGAGCATTTTGCAAAAATTCCAGTTATTATTCTGACTTCAAAAACTCAAATCCAGAATAAAGTCCTGGCCTTTCATATGGGAGCAGAAGACTACATCCCAAAACCCTTTGATCCTGTTGAATTAAAAATCAGAGTCGAAGCAAGACTCAAACGACATCAACAAGTAAAAGAAGGTGAAACTTTAACTCAAGCAGGAAACTTGACGATCAACCATCTTGAACAAAAAGTTTTTACTTTCTTCGATAACCAGACAGAAATCATTGAACTAACCTCAATGGAATTTAAAATTCTCAGTTTTTTAGCAAAATACAAAGATCAGGTAATGTCTCGCGAGCAGATAATTAATGCTGCGTGGAAGCAAAATTTCAGCATTTCAGATAGAACAATTGACTCACATATCAGTCGAATTCGAAAAAAAATCTCGCGCTCAGATCACACTATAATTGCTATTCACAACGCTGGATACAAATTTTCTCTTCAAACAATGAACTCCGTGAAAATCGCCTAGCTAAATAATAACTCGATCGCAATTTGAAAGCGAAATAGACAAACCTATTTTAGGAAATTAATCTTCGTTTATCTGCCTTGCTATATCCCTCTCCCCACTTGGCCGCTCGAAGGAAAAATTGATTCATCAGTTTGTAGAACCAGGTAGCAGGCAGTATCGACTTCAAGAAAGAAAACAAATAAGCATCAAAAGTTGCGTTCACCCAAAGAGGCGGATTTTGAGTCTTTATTATTTTCATTATTTTAATTGCAACGGCATCAGAATTTTGGAGTGAAAATTTCATTAAAAAAGAAACAAACGGTTTCATGAATACATAGAAGTCTGAGTAGGGTCCATTTAGAATTTCTGCAAGACGAGCCTTGTCGGCCGAAGCAACATGGGAATGACCTTCGTTGTTTACAAACCCAGGCCGTACGACGGTGACATTAATACCAAAAGGTTTCATTTCATACCAAAGAGATTCCGAAGCTCCTTCAAGAGCATGCTTAGATGCACTGTAGGAAGCCATGGTCGGCATTCCCATAATTCCTGAAACAGAAGACACATTAATGATTTTACCACGCCCATTTTCCCTCATGACCGACATAACTGATCTGATGAGCGCCATAGGCCCAAGATAATTTGTTTTCATCTGCGATTCTTCAGAATCCATATCCATTTGCTCAACCACTGAGCGGTAACAAAGACCTGCATTATTTACCAGCACATCGATACGTCCCCATCTTTTTAAAACCTGCAGCACCGTCTCTTGTATCTGACTTTCGTTTGTCAGGTCGAGAGGAAGAATCATTACACGACAATCCTCACGAAATCTTTCCCTCAAAAGAGCCAATGATTTCGGACGCGCCGTTAGCACCAGTCGATAAGCTTTTTTCATTAACAATAGTTTTGCTAAAGACTCACCGACTCCAGAACTGCACCCAGTAATGAGAAAAACTGGCATTGACTGACGAATTTTTTTCTTCTGAAAATCAATGACTTTATCAGTTTCTTCGAACGTTGATTCCGCGAAAAAATCCTTATCTTGTTTTTGCAGAACCTTTATCAGCATTTCTTGCACATTTATTTTATTCAGTGGCTTTTGAATAAAATGACAATTTAAATTCAGTTCCTTCGCGAGCTCAGTGTAACTTTCTAAAGAAACCCCTGAGGAAAGTATGATTTTTTGCTGTGTTTCCTGAGATTGACGCCTAACAAACTCAATACCGCTCGTTTCACCCGCTAAAAAAATATCTGAAATAATGATATCAAAATTTTTTCCAACATCCTCGATTTTACCAATATCCGGGTCCAAGCGATCAACGCAGGGTAAAGCTAAAACCTCAGCTTTAGGGAACAAATTTTTTATACGAAGCTGCCAGATTTTAAGTTCAACCGGATCATCTTCAAGAATCAGAACTCTTATCATTAAGAACACGCCTTTCCTTTTTGTGACTCTCTTTATTGTACAGTCATAAAATGAAAGGGCGATGGAGCTGGTGTTAAGAATTCTCAACTTTTTTGTTTAACTTTAAGACAGAACGCCGAGACTGATCTAGGCGGCCATTTTATTAAGATTATTTTTCATAACCCAGCGACGTATGAGCTGAAAATCAGTCTCACCTAGGCCGACAAAACTAGTTTCTACATGATAGCTTTGATCTGATGGATCAATAGGAGAAACATAGTAAATTCTTAAAAATGGTTGAGCCATACCAATCTCAGTAAATAAAGGACTTTCAATTTTAAATTTAAGATCAATTGGTAATGGCAATGGAGCTTTAAATATCAATCCTTGCTCCGAAATTCCTACAATTTTTAAATGGGCTAACCAAGTCGCCGAATATTCCACCTTAGATGTATAAAAACCTGGATTTTTATTTTTTAAACCCATGAGGTTTTCTATTTTTGCAAGAAAAACGTCCACATTGATGGGCTTAACTATATAATCATCAGCGCCGGCCTGAATGGTACGAAGAACATCTATTTCATTGTTTCTTCCCGTGAGAACAACCACAGGAGTCGTTTTATTACGCGCATCTTCTCGAATGACTTTCATCAAGCGAAAACCATTAAATTGATGTGGCATATTAATATCTGTGATAACAAGATTAAATTTTTCTTGTTGTATTTTTTCATACGCATCGTGACCGTCAACCGCAGTAACAACAGAATAGGAGTATTTTTCAAGCATGGCTTGCAAAGTCCTTAGTATCACTTTGTCATCATCCACGATCAAAATTCTTTGCAAAAATCCTCCTAATTATTAATCTTTTTTCCTTTAGCTCGTTACTTTATCGGACTCTTTTTCGAGAATCTTTATGATTTTGAATATTATTTATTCATTAATGGTTATGTATCATTATCGAACGCCTCC
>CAIYID010000003.1 GCA_903926205.1 uncultured Bdellovibrionales bacterium | reverse complement strand
GCCCAACGATCCGCGTTAATGGGGGTGGTCAAATGATGCAATTGACCTGGTCAAACACTGAAATCGGGGTGGTCAAACCCGTGAAATTTGGGTGGTCAGATGCGGTGAAATCCGACAATTACAAAGGGGAGATTCCATTAAGCGGAATGAAGGTATCAGGTCGGATGCTGGTTTCAATCGCCAAAGCCTATGCGGCGTTAGATCATTCAATCTTTGAACAACTGGGTTACAAAGTAGATTCCAAGTGAGGCTTTTTCTTTTCGACCTCTGACAATGGCTTTTCACGGAAATACAGATCACGCTCAACTCTAAGGCCAGTTGGGCCGCGAACACCACGCAAGTCTTCAATGGCAAAATATCCCAGTTCTTTGTAACTGCCCTTTATCAATCCAAAGAATGTTCCATTTTCTTCATTGTAAGAAAATGCATACCAGACCCAATTATTCCAGGGAGAGAAGAACTTTGCGATCACCAATGGGTTCGGCACATCTTGACGACCAACTTCTTTGAATCGGTTCAATAGTTCTTGGGTCAGTAGGTTGTTCATATCAACGCTTCTGGTGCCATTCGGTAGGCTTCTTGAAATAGGTGGTGGTGAATCAAACCCCTTGCGCCACGAATGCCGTAAGGTGACTGGTAGGATTCTTTGGCGATCTTTCTGAGTTTACTTTTTTCAAGATATGGCTCTTGCCCATTAAGGGGATATTGCAACCTAATCGTCTGATATTCACGGGTGATGAGTTCTTCAAATGAATCAAGACTCTGTTTTTGTAATCCAATAAAGTGTGAAAACCTGCCGACAATTTCTGGCGTGAAACCAAATATTTCTAGGGCTGACTGTGCGGTCTGATGATTCTTCCAGTGATTCATTGGGACTCCATCAAAAACTCCCATTGCAAAAACCAGAACGTTCTTAAAACTCATTTGATGAGTTTCGCCGTCCTCTTCGTCCGTAATCTGGACAATATCGCCGGACAAAATCGGAAGTAGGCTGTACTCAACTTGCTTTGCCCATTCGTCACGTTTTGCTTTTTCAATCACTTTATCAAACTCGTCGATCACCAAGATGCCGCGCCCGTTGCCATTGGCAAATTGCCGATCTGAAGTCAGAGGTTTCAATGCCTCATGCAGATTGAGGCCCTTATATCCAGGGCCTGTCAGGGCCGTGCCGTTGATAAAGGCGACAGGCGCGTTCAACATTTCAACCGCCAGTTGAACAAGAAACGACTTTCCCGCCGAGGTCGGTCCCGAAATCAAGGTCCTGGGGAGGGGCGATTTGGTTTCGGGGGCCGTCCTATATGTCGCCATGAGGCCCGACACGATGGAACATGCCAACGGATTCCCTATAAAACTGTCCGAAAGGAGTTTTTCATAAGGAAGTTGGTCACATGCCCAGTTGGGAGGGGGTCGTCTTCGTTTCATCCCTGCAAGATATACACAAAGTCATGTGATATGTCATGTTCATGTTGTAATATAGGACGTTATCATGTAGATTATGACGCATGAGTAAACAGGGTATAAGTCCCCAAATTCAAAACCGCATAGATGAATACTGTGCGAGATACCCAAGTGAGGCCACTCGGTCTGCATTTCGGTCAGAATTGCGACAGGCCCACGAATACCTGCCACTGAAGAAGTGGAATCAGACTGTGGCCCTAGAAAGACTACGAAAACTACAAGTCACCCACTCGGCCAGAAGTATCTGTCTTAAGTTTCAAAGACTTCACACTTATTTCAACTGGGAAATCGACAAGGGTCTAAGAAAAACCAATCCCGTTGACCTTAAAACACTGCCAAGAGTTCGGGATATGTCTGCACCCCAGGCATTAACTGCCGCAGAGGCATCTCGATTGATCGACTCAGTCCCCAAATCAACTTGGTACGGACTGCGAGATTACTTCGCTCTTTGTTTAATGCTGCTGCATGGGTATAGAATTTCAACCGTCACTGGCATGAACTGGGAAGATTTTGAAGATCGTGGTGATGGCCTTTACTTGCGGACCCTTGCAAAAAATGGAGTGATCCAATCAAAGAAACTGCGCCCTGATCTTACGCAGGTCTATGGAAAATTCAAAACCAGAACAGAGAGGGCAAGATGTTGAGTGGCCCCGTGTTTACGCCTGCACCGACTGCAATGATAAGAATCTCAACAAGATCTATGCGCAGACGTGTGGATATGTATTTGACCAAGTCCAAACTGAAAAGACCTCAACTGTCTGCGCACTCTTTAAGAAGTACGGCGGCGACCTTATTGATGGAAAGTGGCGCAACACTTTTAGAAATGCAGATGTTCCTTGGGCATAAATCGCCAGAGACTACCATTCGTTACATCGGTCGATTGGACAAACTTGCCGACCAAGCGGCGACCAGAATACCAATAAAGGTGAAATGATGAAAAAATCAACTATGGATAAAAACCAACGAATCAAACTGCTCATCGGCGCAACGTACGTCACTTTATTTTTGTCCGGCAAAGAGCTGGATAAATTGAAGTCTGATTTGAAATCAAAAACCAGCGATTGGACTTCTGTGACCAACACGGCTGGTGAGCAGATCGACCTACGGATCTCGCAAGTGATGATGATTGAGCATCTTCAAGAGCAAGGGCCTGCTGTGCATGACGATACAATTCCGATTTCGCACCTTGCTGGGTTTGCTGGTGTTGCACCCATTACGATTACAAGGTTGTTTCCAAAAACGCTGAAGAGTGTGTCTGGAAAGACCGACAAATACCGACGTGCTACTAAAGATACTGCGGTGGCGTTGCGCTCGCACTTGGCTCAATCGGGCCGCGATGGAGTAAAGAGCGAGAAAGAATTTTTGAAACTGTTCAGTTAAGAAGTTGTTTTGGATCAACAATCAGCCGCCTATATTCATACATATAGGCGCAGACGAATGAGTAGTGAGAGAGTTTGATGGTAGGCGGGAAAGAGTTTTATTTTTGGGACCCTGAGTTTTGTTGGGAAATTCTTCGACGAAACCCGACCTACATTTCCGCGTACAAGGGATTTCTTACTGCCGTAAATAGCAATAAAGATTGGGGGTCGGCAGAATTGTTGCGCAGCTTTGGCGGGACTTCAATTTCTATGACTGAGCTTTTCTATGGTCAAGAGATGGCACACGTTAAGCCATCACTTCAAACGGAAGAGTATCGCCGAAAAACCCATGCCCGCTATATTCAAGATTTTTCTTGGGACGGTTGGATTCAAGAGCAAATCAGACGACATCGCCGTCTTGTTGTTAAAGTGCGTAAAGCTAATCCTAAAAGAAAGTTTGATCCTAACACTGAGCAGACATTTCGGGATGTTTTCAACACACCCCATCTGGCTGCTTTTCTGGAAAAATTCGGTGATGTTCTTCACTTTCCAATACCGCCCAATGCGTCACCAGTGAAGGAAAAAATGCTTCTGAGGGTTTGGCGACTTTCGCCTCTGCTGTTGAGTCAGCAAATTGCGTGTCCTTCAAAAGGCATCATTGGTTTCAATGTGAATTTAAAGTTTTCAGACCAAGCTATAATGGACGCACTCGCTTTTGCTTTAAAAGAGCGACGTAAAAATCTAAGGATGGACAAGAACACACTCTTCACATCAAAAAAGAGAATGAAGTGGTCAGAGTTTGAGCTTTATCTGAAAGCCTGGGAACTCAACAATGCTCTAAATGATAAGCGAATGGGCTATCAAAAAATCGGTGATCTTTTAAAGGGAAAGCAAATAAGTGATTCCGCGTCGCGAAAAAAGTGGGCCGAAAACGCGATCAACTGCATCCACAAGTCTTGGATGCCATTTTTTGATCGGTAGGGGTCCCATAATTCACAGCACATATTGGGACCCTCCAATCTGAGTTAATATCCCCTATCTATGCACTTCTCAATAACCCACAGAGGAGTGTCAGAGATGAGAAAAAACCTAGAATTTAACTACCGGCCAGAAATACCCCCTTCAACAGCAAAGAACGCGATGTCTGAGAATGGCTCCGAAGGAGGCAGTCGATGGACACTATAACATTGGCGTGGAGCGGCAGTATTAACCAGCGGCAGGTCGTAAAGACAGCATTATCAATGGGAACCAAGTATGCGGGTACAAATCCCAACTACTACCGAGGTACAAAGGCTTACGCATCCAGTGAAAAGCTAAAGATTGGAAATTATTATTTTTACTTTGGATGGAACCCTCGTTATCGCCTTATGGATGACTTCACATTAACGACTCACTTGTCTGCCTATAAATCATGGTCTGACTTTATTGATTTGATTTATGTTTTGTTTCTTGGTGAAGACGTAATTGGGACTGCAAAGATAAAGCGGTTGGATTTAGCAGTTGATATTGCAATTCCGTACATTGAAGTCTTTAAGAGCTTGCAGCGTACCAACACAAAACGAGTAAGCGAGTTTTCCAGCAAGTCTAGAACAACCTATTTTGGTAATAGGCCAGATGAAGTTGCAATGTACGAGAAGGACTTATACCCCAACGAAGTTGACCTCTGGCATCAAGATGCAGAGTGGACTGAAGAAGGCAAAGTGCCTTGTGTGCGGTTTGAGGCCAGAAAATTCAATAAACGGATTCCGATTAAGTCGTTAGAAGATGTCTCTCGGCTATGGAGTTATCAGCCGTACACCAAAATTCAATTTAGAAAGCCTTTGGAAGGTGTAATTCAACCACACCCCAAGCGCACAACCTCGATATTAGAATCATTCATGTATCGTGTGCAGCTTTTCGGGTTCGATACCGTCAGAAAAGAAGAAAACGCTAAGGGCGACTTTGAGAAGCGCATCGGCAAACACCTGGGACCATTGAACATCGACCTCCAACAAGCGTGGATGAACAGGCTTGAACGATTTGGCCTACCCAAGCCAATTACCCTGTCCGATATGCCCCAGAACCCCATATCAGAGCCAGTATCGGAGGTGTACAGTGCGCTTCAATCGTAGACTTAAAGATGTGTATGCCGAAACACCCTCTGGAAAAGTAGACATACACACTTTGAAACCCAGTTCTTTGAAAACTGAAGAGAGTGAGTGGCTTTCGACTGAAGAAGCTGCTGAGTACCTTCGAGTATCGGTGGGCCGACTCCGCAACATGGTGAGCGGTGGACTGATTCCTCGTTACAAATTGGGTACCAGCAACAGGTTTCGTCGAGAGGAGTTAAGGGGGCTTCTTTTGGGTAAAGCCAAAGGAGGCTACAAATGGGAATAAAATTTGATGAAACTACACAGCGATACACTGTCATGGTGGCGCGTCGTCATCCAAAGACAGGTGAATCGCAAAATCTGAAACGAACAACGAAGGGCAACAACCAGCCGATCACAACAATGGCTGAAGCAGTGCAAATTCAAAAGGTTCTGTTTGCTGAACTCCAGCGACGGCAAATTGATGACATCATTCCCCAGTGGCCCAGGGTTATTAAGCTCTGGGCTGAATGTGCGCTAGAGCGTGGATTGGGGCAGAAAACGGTGGAAAACTACCTGCTTTGCCTGGAAAAGCACACGATGGCCGATTGGAGTCGTCGTCGTATCAGCGAAATTACAACCCAGGACATACGTGACCTAATGGCAAAACAAATGGTTGGCTTGTCGGAAGGGCATAAGAAATCCATGATTAAATTTATTAAGGCTATTTTTCAACATGGTGTAGAGATCGGGGCTATCCAGCGAAATCCAACGCCAGTGATGAAGTTCCGTATCGGTGACAAAATAAAAGGTGTGTTGACTGAGTCGCAAGTCAGGAACTTTTTAGAACAGGCCAAGCAAATGGAATCTGAATGGTACGAGATTTGGGCGACTGCAATTTACACTGGCATGAGAAGCGGTGAGCTGTATTCGCTTAAGTGGGATCGAGTGAATCTAGAGGGCATGAAAATCAAAGTTGATACTTCATGGAATAACAGCGATGGGTTTAAGTCTACCAAGTCAGGCGACGATCGAATTGTTGAGATAGCCAAAAATCTTTTGCCGATTCTTCAGGAATTAAAATTGAAGAATAGCGCACACAGCGAGTTCGTACTGCCAAGAATCAGGGCTTGGGACAAAGGCGATCAGGCCAGAGAGCTACGAATGTTTCTAATGGGAATGGGTTTGCCAGCAATCAGATTCCACGATCTTAGAGCAACATGGGCGACGATCCTTTTAAGTAAAGGAGTGCCGCCAATTAAGGTCATGTATGCGGGCGGCTGGAAAGATATGAAGACCATGATGATCTATATGCGAAAATCTGGGGTCGATACGCATGGCATGATGGCCGATATGGACCTCCACAACCCCAGCAGACAGGGTGCAGAAGTCATTAAATTCTCTGGTCGTGGACCGTTGTGACAAGGTAGTATCAAGAGGTGGGAATTTTCAGCTACTTAGCGGATTTTTCGTAATTTCCACCAAATTTGTCTTACGTTGGCTTGCAACGTAAGACGCGGTAAGAATCTAAAATACACGGGGTAAATTAATGAATCTTGGTTACACACTTTTCTATGTCGATGATGTTTCTAAAACGATGGATTTTTATGAAAAAGCCTTTGGGTTGAAAAAGGGATTCTCACACGAAAATCAGTACGGCGAAATGGTCACAGGCGAAACTAAGCTAGGTTTTGTTAATCATGAAACAGCAAGTTCTCATGGTTTTGAATACGAAAAATCCAATTTGCAAAAAAAAGCCTCGGCCTTCGAGATTGGATTTGTAACTAAGGATGTCGAAGAGGCGTTTAGTACAGCGGTGAGTGCTGGCGCAACTTCGGTGAGCAAGCCTAAAACAAAACCTTGGGGACAAGTCGTATCTTATGTAAGGGATTGCAACGGTTTCTTGGTAGAGATTTGTTCGCCATTGGACTAACGGGTTAGATTTTTTCTGCTCGCAAGGCTACAAAACGCGAGCAGAAAAAAATAAGAAGTGATTTGTGAAAATATAATAAGATTTCTCAAAATCTGTTAAGAATCAATATGCGAAGAAGTGAAATCTCGTACAACGATTCGGCTTAATGAAGATGTTACTGAATATTTCCAAAAACTTACCAATAAGTCGGGGATTCCATATCAAACGCTTATCAATATTTATTTAAAGAATTGTATGGTAACGAGGCTCGCTCTCAAGGTGTTCAGCAAATGAAGTCATCGTCCACTTATGCAAGATGGCTTGAGTAAATCTATAAATGTACCAAGGAAGTATTGGCACAAACTCATTGATCGATACAAGCGTAAATTTTCTGTTGGCAACTTGCCGAAACTCAAGCCATCCACAGTCGGATCTCTTCGAAAGAAGCCCACCAACGATATGAAACTTCGCCCGCGGCATGTTGGGTTCGCTAAGGATAGGCTTCAAAATCAGCAGGGGCCTTGAAAGACCACGCAAACTGAATGTGACTAATCCACTGTGCGGCTCCGACTTTACTTTAATTAGCCCAAACAAAGCCTTTGGCAGCCATTTTTCATACTCGCGCGCGATTTCGTCGCAATTGATAGATGGAATCGAAGGCAATCGCTGAATCGACCTAACCGTGTTTGTATGGATGAGTTTTGTTTTCTCTCTTTTCGTTTGTTGGCCAGGAATTTTAAGAATCTTCTCAAGCATTCCCTCAAAGGATAGCTCGCGAATCATGGGCGAAATGAGTTCGCTAGGAGGAGCTTGTGGAAGTTCGCAAAGCAAACTGTCAATCAACGGAGAGGCTAGTTCGTAATTTGTTTTGCCAAATATCGAAACCCACAGCTTTGAAAACTTCGTGGAATTTATGGGCACACGAAATAAAACCGTAGTTTTTCCCAAGACACGGCAGGTAGTACGAATAAGACTTTCATAGTTCAAACTTTCTCCATTCACTGCATCGATGGTTTTATTGAAAAAATCTTTATTCATGACCGCCTGGCGGAGTAGGCGCGACAAATCATCAATATAAATCACTTGGGTTTTTGCCTGCGTCCATTTCGGAAGGATCATCCCTGGAAGATTTGTCACTAGATTACGGAGAATCTCAAACGATGATCCTCCTTTTCCCGCCACCATCCCCGCGCGAAAAATCGTATACGGGATTCCAGAAGCCTTGAAGACTTCTTCGACCTCTTGCCGACTCGCAAGATGTTTGCTGATATTTTCTGTCGGCATCAAGCCTCCGAGATAAATGATCTGTTGAACCCCGTTTTTTACGCAAGCATGAGCAAAGTTGTCAGCGATCAATAGATCCGCGTCGGCAAAACTACCTTGGAAAAGGCGAGTCGATGGGAGCATGGAATGAACAAGATAAATTGCAATATCTGTGTCTTTCAGAGCGTCGGTAGAACTCTGCAGAGAAAAGAGGTCGGCTTGTCTCCATGAAACATTTTCGACGCAAGACTTGGCGTGTCCCCGCGACAATGCTTTGATCTGCCAACGCTCGGGAGCGCTGGAAAGCAAATTCTGACCTACGAAACCGCTCGCTCCCGTGATCGCAACTCTTAGGTTTTCATTTGGGTTGCTCAAAGTTCAGTGAATTTCGATATGTTCGTCATCTATTAAGTGTACCAATTGCGAGGAAGTCTGTCGCTCGAAGACAGGCTTTGTTTCAAATAACACTCACAAACCTGGTAAATCGTCGCACTAACGGCAGAGACTCTATTGAATTAACTTCTGCTCCGTAACTTGCTTGATTCATTTCAATTTTTTAATATTTAAGGATATAATGTTCACCTAAACTCGCTGGTTAGTGTTGAACATTAGGGGGAAAATTTGCGTTTATGGTCAATACACCCTAAATACTTGGATGCTAAGGGCCTCGTGGCGCTCTGGAGAGAAGGTTTATTAGCCAAAAAAGTTTTGGAAAACAAAACCCGTGGTTATCGTAATCATCCCCAATTAGAACGTTTCAAAAGGTGCGCTGATCCAATAGCAACAATCAACACTTACTTACATTTTGTGTGCGACGAGTCCGAGAGAAGAGGTTATTTATTTGATCGCACAAAACTTGGAATAAGAAAACGTATATCCATAATGTGTTTTGTAAAAAAAGGTCAGGTCGACTATGAGTGGAGTCATCTCCTTAAAAAGTTAAAAGTAAGAAGCCCAGAAAAATTTGAAATTTTAAAAACCGTAAAAAGGCCCGCCGTACATCCGATCTTTAAGAAGCGTCAAGGAGGGGTCGAATCATGGGAAATATTATATTGAAACTGATCTGAACCCTAGGTTAAAAATTAAGTAAAAGGAGCTACGCATCGGTTCAAAGTACGTTTCGATTTTCTATTGGAAATGGATACGGCTCTCGTCAAAAAAGATCCTCGGAAAGCGATGGAATGACGACAAGCTGTGGACGACTAAAAAGGATTCTTTGATCGCCTGCGGTTGGAATCATATTATGGCAGGTCAAGATACGACCGCCATGACATTTTTTGAATTTGTTCATGCTGTAGATAAAGATTGCCATTTGGCGCTCGAGGGAATGGGTCAAGTTTACTCTCACCTTGGAGACCTGAAGACGGCCAAGCAATGTCTTGTCAACAGCCTGAATCTTTCACCCCAGCATTATTTTGCGATGACCAAGTTGGGTTTTGTCTGCGGAGAAGACCAGAGCCCGCTGGAGGCCGAGGCCTACTTTCGCGCCGCCATGGCGATCAATCCCCGTTTTGTGGACGCCCCTTTTGGTCTCGGATGGCTTGCGGAACGAAACAATCATCCCTCTTTGGCGGCTCGCTATTTTGAACAAGCTCTGGATCTTGATGAGAAACATGAACAAGCAATGATCGGCTTATTTCGCGCCTGCCAGCAGCTCGTAACTAGTGATGCCCTTTCTGAAGAACGCTTGTACCGCGTGAGTGAACTATTCAAAACTAATTTTGTTTATCATCCTGAATTAGTAAAATTGATCTGTGCAAAAAATCCTGTGGAACCTGAACAGTATTTCCGCAAAATTCTCGACTTGAACCCCAATAGCGTTGAAGCCCATTTGGCTTTGGCCTCTTTTTATAATCATCAGCAGAGAGACTTATTGGCGATCGCTAGTTTTGAGAGAGTCCTTGCCCTCTCTAAGGATTGTGGGCCCGCTCTCCAAGACCTGGCCTATATTTACAAACGAAGGGGAGAAAAGATCAGAGCCCAAGAATATTTTCGCGAATGTCTTGTTGTTGAACCAAAAAATGTTGGCGTCAAAATCGAACTCGGCATCCTTTTGATCGAAGCTGGCAACTTTGAAGAGGGGGCTGACATTCTCGTAAAATCGGAAGTGCGGGATCAATACGTGAAAGAATCGTTGCGATCTCTTTTCTATCGGCAAGCTTTGCGATTGGGAGACTCAGACCAATTTAAGAATTTTCAAGCACAATTTATCACGCTCCAACGAAATTTGTATGGAGCTGCGGAAACTTTGGACTCCTACCAGGTCTGGTCGGACGAAGCCTACCTCTCCGACCGTTTTTGTTCTCGACCCTTCGAATATTTTGATACCGGGCGCGGACCTTATTATGAGGCTCATCTCTGCTGTCCAGCATGGGTTTCGGCTCCCGCCGGAAGTTTAAAATCTGAAACTCCTGATGAGGTGTGGAATTCGAAGACTGCGCAGGCCGTGCGCGCCAGCATTCACGACCAAACGTTCAGCTATTGCGATAAAAAACGTTGCCCAGATATTCAGGGACGAACTTTGCCGTCCCGGGAAGAAGATTTTGATCCGTACATGAAGTCCATCATTAAGAATAAGGCTGTCAAGTTGCCGAGGGGGCCGCGGGAGTTAAATCTTTCCAGTGATCGCTCTTGCAACCTTTCATGTCCCTCCTGTCGCACACAGACCTTCATGACGGTAAAGGGTAATGAGTTTGATAAAACGAAAGCGGTGACGAAAACCTTGCTCGATCGATTTTTGCCGAACCTCGAATGGTTGCTTGTGACCGGGGCTGGAGATCCATTTGCAAGCAGAATCTATCGGGAATTTTTGACTCAACTTGATGGTAGTCAATATCCTCAGTTGAAGATTCAGCTGACGACCAATGGACTGTTGTTCGATAAATTGATGTGGTCGCGTCTTTTAAAAATCCATAAAAACATTCGTCGAATCGTAATTTCTTTCGATGCTGCGACAGCAGAAACATACAAAGTCGTTCGTCGCGGAGGAATGTTTACGAGACTTCTTGAAAACGTACGATTCTTGAATGAGCACGCGAGATGTGAAGCTGATTTTTTCTTGCGATTAGATTACGTCGTCCAATTTCGAAATTGGCGTGAAATGCCCGCTTTCGTACGACTAGGTCTTGAGCTCGGAGTCGATTCGATTCTCTTTCAAAAAATTGTCGATTGGGGTAGCTATAGTAGAGAAGAGTTTCAGCAGCATACGATCTGCGATGAAGCCCACCCCGAGCATTCTGAATTTCTCCGAATGCTGACGGATCCGGTCTTCGATCATCCGAAGGTGAATTTGGGGAACGTGTCTGAGTTCAGGGCTAAAGCGCTAACCGACAACGCGAAATTGCCGGCTTCTTTCGGAAGCTAAAGCACCACGAGTAGCCTTTCTAGCAAATTTACCCGAGCTCCCTGAAGTTGTAAAAACGAACTACTCAGTTGTGACTCAAAAAATGGACAGAAGGCCCCAATGTTTCCAAGGTATTCACCACTTCACACGAAGGAACTCCTAAAAAACGCCGCTTCAAATTAGACTTTACTTGGACACAAAAAAATTAAACGTGTAGTATCCTGACGTCAGCGTGGAAGAATTCCCCTGCCACTTTGTCTTACGTAAGTACAGAGGTTTACCTTGAATGAAATTAATATCCCCAAATCTGGCTTTGATTTTCTAAAAAAACTTCGACGAAATAATAATCGTGATTGGTTTTTAAAAAATAAATTCCTCTATGAAGAAAATCTTAAATCGCCGCTTCAGCGGGTCATTGTTGAGCTTGAAAAAGTTCTCTCTCAAAAAACGCCAGGCATTCGCTTTGATCCAAAGAAATCCATTTATAGAATAAACAGAGACGTTCGCTTTAGTAACAACAAGGACCCTTATAAAACAAATATCGCAGCTTCTTTTATTTCATACAGACTTAATAAAAAAGACGAATCTCCAGGCTTGTATCTTCATATCGAGCCTGGAAACTGTTTCATTGGCGGCGGTCTTTATATGCCCTCAGGTGAGCAAATTCGAAAAATTCGAGAACTAATTAATCAAGACCCGCTTGTTTTTAAAAAAATAATTTCCGCTCCGAATGTAAAAAAATATTTTGGCGGCCTAACAGGAAAAAAATTAAAAAAAGCTCCTCGAGGCACACCCGTGAATCATCCAAACATTGAACTCTTGCGGTGGACTCAGTTTACTTATATCAAACACTATGAAGATTCAGCTTTTCAAAAAGGCAACTTGGCCAAAATAGTTCAAAAGGAATTTTCATCAATGATGCCACTTGTAAACTGGCTTAATAAGGCGATGACGCTCTGGTAAGATGGACTCACTTTTTTAACAGACACTGCGAGAGCACTTAAAAACTCTCATTTAAGAAGGCTGTTGATCCATTCTTTGATGCTCCCATGCGCTGTCGAATTATCTAATCGAGTAAAATAAGATCGACCTTTTTTTGTGTCGCTATCCACGGCCTTTACAACTCCAACAATAAATTCAGGACCGGCAAAATCAGATTTGAAATAAAGGGGTGAGCCAGAATCTCCTGGACAAATTTGAGATGGTGCTCCTGCCGTCGTAATATTCACGCCGAGGTTTTGTGTTTTGGCTGTCAACTTTGCCCAGCTCGCAATACCTGAGCTTGCGCCTCCAGGGGTTTCACAACCAGACCCAATCGCCATAACTGTTTTCCCTTTTAACTTAAGACCGTAATCGATTTGCCCAACTGTTGCCGAAATGTTCCCGCTAAACTCAATCACAGCAAGATCATGAATTTTTTCTGAATAATTAGTATAGAGATCAAATTTTTTATCATCAGTCAGTGAATTGTCATTATTTAGCTTTTCAGTGAATGAGATCAGTTCGTTCCAATCAGGACTAATATTTATTTTTACAACTTTTACCCTACCGGCAGGATTTCCTTGAGCATCAGTGAGCTCCAAGGCGCTGTCTTTTACTAAATAAGGCGCAATATCCGCCCCATGTGTTACACAATGAGCCGCGGTTAATATGAAATGATTACCAATTCTCGCTCCCCCGCAAGCAAGTAATGGCATTTCAACAAAGGAACGAAATTCATTTCCCATGACTCTTACGCCGCCCACGAGAGCCCAGCTGGGTAAGCTGTTGAGTAATAAAGACCAAATAATTAAAAGTTTTATTTTTTTGATATTCATGAGTGGAATTATATTTGATTGATTGAAAACTTTCGCCTGTCAGGATTTTTGACAGATAAAAAGGTAAAAATTATGGGTGGTATGAATTAGGAAGCACCTTAGGAAAAAATCATTGCGATTTTTTGATTACAGCCTAGGCGCTTTTATTTTCTCACTTCGCAAAGTTTAAAACCTTCTTCAATCAAAGAATCCTCAGAAACAGGTACGGGAATTCCGGGCTCATGACTAACAAAACTGGAAACGTCCTCTAACAAGGAAGAAAGCCAAAATTTATTTTCCTCAGGAGCATCGAAACGCGAAACTAAAGAATGATTTGATCCTTTAGGATAAAAACACGCTGAAAGTGGTTCAACTTTTCCATCATTTCTATCTAGCAACTGACTAAAAACCTTGGCAGTCAGTTTATTATTTGCGTTAGTCTCTCCCTCAGCCCCAAGAATTTGTATTTGGGTTTTTGGGCTAACATTTCCTGCCGAAGACATTACATCCTGACCAAATTCTATCGCTGTAAACAAATTAGAAATTGTAAATTCGCAGCCGCCGGCTCGGCCAAGTGCTCGCTCATGCAGACAGGATGGTCCCCAACTTTGCACACTGTCCCTGATGAATGGAACGCCAGCAACGACAGGAAAAATTAATCTTTGGTAATAACCGATGGGATCAATATCTTTAGAAACAGAGCCAGGACCAAAAAATGGCGAAAAGAGAAGTAACTTTTCATAAGAATAGGTCGCCAACTTCGCTGCTCTTAAGGCCACGGCCCCGCCAACAGACATACCACCAAGGGTCGTAGGAAGATTATCTGACATCGCTACTTTGTTAAAGGTTTCTGCCAGCTGTTGAAACATGAGTCGATCATCATGCGTCGGAAAACCTTCCAAATTATCATGACCATCACTCTTTACTAATTTTCCGTGTCCCGGCAACAGAAATAAATATACAAGAACTCCACGACGGCTAAGTATGTTTGCCATTTCAAAAAATTGCTGAGGACAAGCCGTGAAACCATGAATCAATAAAATTTTTGATTTGATTGGCACATCAATAGGAGGAGCAAATCTCTGCGGTTCACAGCCTTTTTGAATTTCAGAAAAATTAATGGATCTTAAATAGGCATCCCATTCAGAATTCTCTGGAATGGCACTCCCCTGAGCAAAAGACGAAACAGACAGAGATAAAAACAAAATTGATCTAAGCAAAGCTTTCATTGGAGAAAACTCCCTTGAAGTATGGAAATAAACGATGAAACCTGTTTGCGGCAATTACTTGCCGCAAACCATAGCTGAGGTAGCTCTAACTCTTTCGATTTCAAAAGTAGATCGATTTCCCCATTGACCCACTGGTGAGAGAGTCAACGCTAGAACAACCTTGCCGCCTGGATCATTCAAATGCAAACTTGGTTTAGCAAGTCTTGCCTCAGAGGAAGATAAATCTGATTGGTTGAAAGCGTGGATCGTCAGATTATAAGACTGCCCACGATTAATCATTTGCGCATAAATATAACGATCAGCTTCATATCCTAAGCCTCGAGTAATTACCTTGCACGAGTTTGGATCGTACTGAGTGATGACTACGATTTTTTCGCCGTTCTGATCAACCTTCACTTTAAACATGAATAGATTTTCACAAGAACCGTCAACGACACGCCATACTCCAGAAATATTTTTCCACGGAACAGAAACCTCACTGCCCCAGGGCCATGGGCGCCAATCTTCAATCGAAGCCCCATCACATATATCGTAGGCCTGTGAAACCAAACTGATCATAACTAACACTAGTGCTACCAATAGGTTTTTCACTGTTGTTTCCCCCCGCTTTGATCAACTAAAACTCTTGCTGATTTATTCATAAAATAACCATTTTTAGCTCTGAAAATATATTTTGGTTTGTCGTAATCAGGTTCAATCATTTTACGCAAACGTTTGATGGTGACATAAATTTTGTTGTCATGAACACCAGGGTCATATTCTTGTTTCCAAACTTGTTCGACCAGAAATTCTTTCGAGTAAACTTTTCCCTGATTCTGAGCAAAAAGCTTTAAGAGATCTAACAAAATGAATTGATTTTTAAAATCAACTTTTCCGATTTTACGTTCTAGCACTGAGTGCTTTTCAACATCAAAAAGCAAATCGTAGTCAGAGCCGGACTCACCCAAATCAGCAAGCTCATCTTGAATGGATCTTGCTAAATTTTTCATATTCTCAGAATCGACGGAACGAGCCGCCAATGAGAGATAAACTCTCGCCATCTCTTTATCGCCGGCACCTTTGTAGGCACGACCTAAATTCAATAATACATAGTATTGCATAGTGATCGTTTTAGTTTGGCGAACCGAATCATAGGCCTGCCACAAAACTTCAATGGCCTGGTCATATTTACCCATTTGAATAAAAATTCCACCATTCAAAATTTGTGAAGAAATTCTGATCTCAGGAATATCCATCACCTGAAAAAAGATTTGAAGATTATAAATTTCTTTGAGTGCTTCATTATATTTTCCAAGACCGGCATAAACCAAAGCGGTTCCTGCGACCGCATAACAAATATCCTCTTTGCTATCATGGGCTAAACCTAAAGCGAGGGCCTTTTGAAGATAATCAAGAGCTGTCTCATCTTGTTTTTTATAAGAAGCACAAAGTGCAAGTGTATAGTAGGTCTTAGAATTTAATTCGAAGCCTTCTTTTAGAACCAAATCCTGCAATTTTTCCTTTGTTCCAGTGATTTCATCTTGATTTTCGGTTTCGGCATAGAGACGCAATAGAAGATTAGTCGCCTTTAAATAGCTAGCGAAATCTTTTTCAAATTTGTATTGCTCTGCAGATTCCTTCAGTTTACCAATCGCCAAAATAAGATCCCCACGGTCAGTATACAACCGACCAAGTTCAAAAAGGGAATCAGCTTTTGTTTGAGATTGTGTCATCACGCCCTCATCTTAAAAAAAACAATAAGACAATTTATGAGGACAAGTTCTTACAAATTCTAAACTAAGGGTCAACCTTATATTAAAGGAATTGCTGCTTAACCGCGCAGAAAGCAGAAAAAGGCCTTTAGCTTCCCTTTACTCGCTTAATTCTAACTATTCTTAATTACTTAAAAAATAAAGAGGGGAAGATGTTTATTCTTCCCCTCTTTATTTTCTTACATTGTATAAATTCCAAAAAAACACTTAAAGGGACCGCAATTCTCAAATCAATGAGTCTGCAGAGAATGTCCTGTAAAGTTTGCCTTAATTCCAAGATCACGCTCGCGAATTTCTTTGAAAAGATCACGAGGGTTCTTGATATCCAGCGCATTAACCAAAACCTGATCAACATGATCCACTAAAATGATTTTCAAATCTTTAAGAATTTCCATTGGAATCTCTTTCAGATCACTTTCATTTTCTTTTGGACAAATGATTGTTCTAATTCCCCCACGATGAGCGGCCATCACTTTTTCTTTCAAACCACCGATTTCTAAAACTTTTCCACGTAAACTCACTTCGCCAGTCATGGCAACCGTGCGCTTCACTGGTATTTTTGTAATCGCAGACACTATTGAAGTCGTCAGCGCTATACCTGCCGATGGACCATCTTTCGGAGTCGCACCTTCAGGCAAATGAATATGCACATCAATATTTTGGAAGTACTCTTTATCCATACCAAACAAAGGACCACGTGATCGCACATAGCTCATTGCCGCCGAACAAGATTCTTTCATCACATCACCAAGTTGACCTGTCACTGTGAACTTTCCGCGACCAGGTACAACCGCTGCCTCTACAGCTAGAAGATCTCCGCCAACTTCCGTCCAAGCCATTCCGTTAGTAAGACCGATCTCATTTTGCAGCTCAATTTTTCCAAACTTGAATTTTTCAGGCCCCAGAAGTTCTAAAACTTTTTTCGGTGTGATCAAATAGGAGTTCGCTTTGGCTGGCTTATTACTAGCCGCTTTTTTCTTCCCAGCTTTTTTACCGCCGACCATATCCGCAATCGCCTCTTGTTTCACAATATCGCGAGCCACTTTCCGACAAACATTAGCTATCTGACGCTCAAGATTTCGAACTCCGGCCTCTTTTGTGTAGAAGCGAATGATCGCTTTGATTGCAGAATCTTGAAATTGAACTTTACGATCTTTTAAGCCGTGAGCTTCCAATTGTTTAGACACCAAATACTGAAGGGCGATATGAAATTTTTCAGTCTCGGTGTAACCCTCAAGACTGATGATCTCCATACGATCTAACAGCGGTCGCGGCACAGTGTGCAAGGAATTCGCTGTCGCAATAAACATGACCTTCGAAAGATCATATTCCACTTCTAAGTAGTGATCTTGAAAATTACAATTTTGCTCAGGGTCTAATACTTCCAACATGGCAGAGCTTGGGTCTCCGCGGAAATCAGACGCCATTTTATCAATTTCGTCTAACAACATGACTGGGTTTCCCTTGTCCACTTTACGGAGTGCTTGCAAGATTTTCCCAGGCATCGCACCGACATAGGTTTTTCGATGTCCTCGAATCTCCGCCTCATCGCGAACTCCACCCAATGAAATTCGCGCAAATGGTTTATTCAAAGCTCGAGCTATGGATCGAGCCAAAGACGTCTTACCAACCCCGGGAGGTCCAACCAAGCAAAGGATAGGACCCTTCAATTGATCAGCAATCGCAAGTACGGCCAAATACTCCAACACTCGCTCTTTTACTTTTTCCAAGCCCCAGTGATCTTCATTTAAAACTTTTTCTGCGAAGCTCACATCATGGCGTTCTTCTGCATATTCCTGCCAAGGCAGAGCCAGCATCCAATCAATGTAATTGCGTACCACCGTTGCTTCCGCAGACATCGGTGACATCATTTTCAATTTTTTAATTTCTTTCATGACCTTTTCGGTCGCTTCTTTGCTCATTTTCTTTTTCTTGGATTTTTCCTCGAGCTCACGAAGCTCCTCTTGATAGTCATCTTTTTCACCAAGTTCTTTTTGGATCGCCTGCATTTGTTCATTCAGGTAGTACTCTTTTTGAGACCGCTCCATTTGCTTTTTCACTCGACTACGAATTTTCTTCTCTACTTCAAGAATTTCAATTTCACCGGTCATCAGATTCAATAAATGCTCTAGACGTTTACCTGCATCCAAAACCTCTAAGACTTTTTGCTTTTCTTCGAGTTTCAAATTCAATTGAGCAACAATGATATCCGCCAACTCCCCTGGAGCTTCAATCGTCGAAACTCTCATTAAAATTTCTGGAGGAATGCGTTTGTTCAATTTAACATAGGTCTCAAAGGTCGCTTTAACGGACCTAACTAGAGCTTGAGTTTCCACAATGCCAGACTGATCCTCACCAACCTCTTCTGTTTGCACAACAAAGAAAGCTTCATTGGGAACAAAGTTCTTAATTCGAACTCGACGCTTACCCTCGACAAGCACTTTGACAGTGCCATCTGGCAAGCGAAGGAGTTGAATAATTGTTCCAATAGTTCCAATGCTATAAATATCTTTGGGCTCTGGATTGTTTGTCTTAGCATCCCGCTGAGCTGCTAAAACAATGTCCGTTTGCTTGCTCATGGCATCTTCAAGAGCATTTATGCTCTTCTCACGACCCACAAACAGCGGCATCATCATGTGCGGGAATATGATTAAGTCCCGCAATGGCAACAAAGGCAATTGACCGTTATTATTCGAAGTTTTTACTGCGCCCTCAGACATTGACCCCTCCTTGGTAATGTTAACTTGTGGTTGATTTCCAAAACCGCAAGTGGGTCTACAAGGCTAAGGACGCTTTTAATAGCAATTTCGGTTATGCGCTTTCAGCAGAATCCTTCTTTTCCTTAACTAGGGCCGCTGCTCGCATTTCCTCCTCAGTCTTGTACACCAGTTTGGGCCGATCCGCCCCACTGATAACCTTATCATCAATGATAACTTCTTTCACGTTAGACATGGAAGGAATTTCGAACATGATTTCTAACATCGCGTGTTCAATGACAGCCCGCAAGCCGCGAGCACCCGTTCGACGTTTTAAAGCCTCTTGGGCGATAGCTTTTAATGCTGAGTCCGTAAATTTCAACAAAACACCGTCGATAGCGAAAAGTCTTTGAAATTGTTTCGTAATTGCATTCTTTGGTTGCACTAAAATATCAATGAGGGCCTTTTCTTCCAACGGATCCAAGACCGCAATCACAGGCAAACGTCCAATAAACTCAGGAATAAGACCAAACTTGACCAAATCGTCGGGCTCGACCTTTCGTAGAATATTTTCGCTAGAATCTTTTTCTGATTGTGTTTTGATATCAGCGCCAATACCCATAACGCGATTCGAGGTCCGATTGTCGATCACTTTTTCTAGACCAACGAAGGCTCCTCCACAAATAAATAGAATATTTGAAGTATCAACTTGAATAAACTCTTGTTGAGGGTGCTTCCGACCACCTTTTGGAGGCAAGTTCGCCACGGTTCCTTCAAGAATTTTCAAAAGAGCTTGCTGCACTCCTTCACCAGAAACATCTCGAGTGATGGAAGGATTTTCTGATTTACGAGAGATTTTATCAATCTCGTCCACGTAAATAACTCCGCGCTGACACTTCTCAATATCATAATCTGCCGATTGCAACAAATTTAAAACCACGTTTTCCACGTCTTCGCCCACATAGCCGGCCTCAGTCAGAGTCGTGGCATCTGCCATTGCGAAAGGCACATTCAAAATACGAGCAATGGTTTGTGCCAATAAAGTTTTTCCTGATCCAGTGGGACCAATCAAAAGAATGTTAGACTTCTGAAGTTCAACATCTTGAGCTTTTTTATTTCCTGTCACGGCATTAATTCGTTTGTAATGATTATGAACAGCCACCGCCAAAGACTTTTTGGCTTGAACTTGCCCGATAACAAAATCATCAAGATAAGTTTTGATGTCCGCTGGTTTTGGAACTTTAAAAGTTCCTTTAACCGCGGTCTCTTTCTCTCGTTCCTCATCGATAATGTCGTTGCAAAGATCGATGCATTCATCACAAATATAAACCCCAGGCCCAGCAATCAGTTTTTTTACTTCTTTTTGGCCCTTGCCACAAAAACTACATCGAAGTGAGCCGTTGTCTTTTCCGTTACTCATCGCTTTTATCCTTTGCTCGTTTTTTTAAATTCCACAACATGATCCACCAAACCAAAATCCTTGGCCTCTTGTGCACTTAGATAGTAATCTCGCTCCATATTTTTTGCTAAGAATTCATAGTCTCGTCCGGTATGAACTTCGTAGATTTTTGTCAGTTTTTCCTTAGTTTTAATCAATTCCCTGGCTGTAATTTCAATGTCTGTCACCTGACCTGTCAGACCTCCGCCTGCAATTAAAGGCTGATGAATCATGACTCGACCATTGGGCATGCAATAACGTTTATTCTTAGTTCCAGCCTGCAAAAGCAGAGAGCCCATGCTCGCCGCCATCCCAAGACAAAAGGTTGCTACGTCGCATTTTACGTACTGCATGACATCGTAGATAGCTAATCCTGCAGTGACGCTCCCGCCCGGAGAATTGATATAAAGATGGATGTCCTTTTCCGGATTATCGACTTCTAAAAAAAGAAATTGAGCGATAATGGCATTCGCCACCTCATCCGTTACTTGAGTCCCTAACATGACTATTCGATCCTTCAACAAACGAGAATAGATGTCGTAGCTTCTCTCTCCTCGAGAGGTTTGTTCAATGACGTAAGGAATTAATGCCACAGTGGTCTCCTTCTTATGCTGATCAGTTGCGTTGTTCTCTTCGTTATTCTGTCTTAGTTGCCTTGTCTTTGTCGGATTTTTTTCTCAGGACCTTAATCTTCCTTGGTCGGGAGTTTAAATAAAACTGAAAATAATGAAAATTCCCAAAAAGAATCAGTCTTCCTTTTCCTAGAAATCCACACAAAGCCAGATTTCTTCTTATCACGAAAAGTTCTTTATCCACAATTAAGGCTATGCTAGGTTTTTGATTCAAAATGGTGCGATGAATTGAATAGACCGTGCCAAAATTATTTTCAAAAGGAGCTTCTTTTCGATGAAAAATTCAACACTACAACTTGTTAAAACACATCAACCAACAAAAGGCTCGACTTTGGTCGTGTTTGCCCAAATTCAAAAAGCTGGAAAATTATCCTCGGTGAAGATTTCTTCTCCAACTGCACAAAAACTTCTACAGGATACAATTGATGATAAAACCATCACCGGAAAGGCTCAAGAAACTCTTGTGTTTCGCGCTCTGTCCGTTGACGGGTATTCCCATCTGATTGTGCTCGGCCTTGGTAGCGATAAAAAACATGAGACTTTTCGTCAATTAGCCTCCGCTCTTCACAACGCCGTAAAATCTCTCAAAACCAGTGACGTCAACGTTCAGTGGGATGGCGCCGGAATTGGGAAAAAAGATTTGGCTCTTTGTACGCAGGCTTTTACCGAAGGCTTCCTGCTCTCTGATTATAGTTTTGATGAGTTGAAAACAAAAAAGAAAGACGACGAAGAAAAAGCAGCTACAAAAATTTCTTTGCAAACAAAATTTGCAGCCGAAGCATCGCTAAAAAAAGCTTTCAGCGATGCTCTCATTTTATCTGAATGCGTGAACTACTCCCGTCGTTTGGGCGATATGCCAGGAAATTTGATGACTCCAACGATTTTGGCGGACTCGATTGTTGAAGCGATCAAAGGCACAGGAATTAAAGCAGAAGTTTGGGATCGCGCACGTATAAAGAAAGAAAAAATGGGCGGACTTTACGGCGTTTCGCAAGGCTCACATCAAGAGCCTCGCTTTATTATTTTACGCTACCATGGAGCACCTAAAACAAAAAAGCCCATCGTTTTTGTTGGCAAGGGTCTTACCTTTGACTCCGGCGGAATCAGCATCAAGCCAGGCGGAGGAATGGAAGAGATGAAATACGATATGTGCGGCGGAGCTAACGTTCTCGGTGGATTTTTAGCCATTGCAAAATTGAAGCTCAAAGTCAACGCCATTGCGCTTGTGCCTGCCTCTGAAAATATGCCTGGAGGAGGAGCCACAAAACCCGGAGATATTCACACCGCTCGCAATGGAAAAACTTTTGAAGTGAATAACACAGATGCTGAAGGTCGTTTGATTTTGTCAGACGCCCTTTGCTTTGGCTCTGAGCAAGCCCCACAAATGATGGTCGATGCCGCAACACTGACTGGAGCTATGGTTGTTGCACTGGGTAACACGCACACTGGATTCTTCACAAAAAATGAGGCCCTCAACAAAAAAATTCAAACTGCTGCTGATAAATCTGGAGAATGCGTTTGGCGCCTGCCTTTGTGCGATCACCACACAAAAGACATGAAAGGCACCTTCGCGGATCTTTCAAATATGTCCTCAGGAAAAGGAGCTGGCTCAGCGACTGCGGCCGCTTTCTTAGAGCAATTTGTAGAGGAATCTATTCCTTGGGCTCACTTTGACATCGCTGGCACCGGTTGGTCTGTTGGAAACCGATTGCCTTATTGTTCGAAAAAAGGAGCCAGTGGAGTTTTGGTTCGCACCTTTGTAGAGCTCGCAAAACTATTTCAATAAAATTTGAAATTCGGAGGCAGACTTCACCGGATTAAATTCAATAATCCGGTAAGTCGCAATTCCCTCAATATAAAATGGATCGTGCTGAGCGAACTCTTCAACCTCGGCCAGGGTTTTAAATCGTGTTAGAAGAAGGCCTCCAACCCGAGGATTTTTCGGACCAGAGCAAATCAAATTTCCCTTTTGATAATGAGTTTCCAAAAAATTGCGATGTAAAGTTAATAAACGATCAACTTCTTCAATTGATTTTACATAGGTAGTTTCTATTAAAAACATTTTTTGTTCCTTATTTTTAACTTCTGATTTTGGTTTACAAAAAAGCTTCTTCAATTTTTTGCGAGGCTTTTTCCGATTTGTGCAATACCTGATGCCATGGAAACAAATTCGCTTGGCATCATTATGATCGTCGTCGTGTTTTGATCAGCGCCGACTTCGGTGATCATTTGCATTCGACGAAGCTCCAAAGCCACCGGCGCTTTTGCGATCATTTCTGCCGCCTCACAAAGTCGTAATGCGGCTTCTTTTTCCGCTTCGGCTTTAATGATTCGCGCGCGCTTTTCCCTCAAAGCCTCAGCCTCCTGAGCCATCACATTCTGCATAGAAACCGGGATCTCAACATTCTTCATTTCCACACGTTCGACTTTGACACCCCAAGGTTCTGTAGCCAAATCAATGGTGGTTGCCATTTGTTTTGAAAGTATCGCTTGCTCCTTGAGCACATCATCCATGGTGTACTGACCAATCAAAGTTCTTTGCGTCGTCAGAGCAACCTGTACAACTGCTGCGCGAACATCCATCACTTCAATCACCGCTTTTTCTGGATCGACAGCGCGATACCAAATCACCGTTGAAACTTTGATGGGCACATTGTCTTTTGTAATGGCTTCTTGCTGTTCAACGGAAGCTGTAATGGTTCGCAAATCTACCTTCACCACCCATTCCAACATGGGAGCAATCCAAAAAAATCCAGGTCCGCAAGTCCCTACATATTTTCCTAACCGAAAACGGACTGCCCGCTCATATTGATTGGCAACACGAGCTCCAGAGAAAAAAAGAAGAACTCCTAAAATAACAATGACAGATAAATAATCCATACAACACCTCATGTTTATTTGGATTGTTGTACTGAATTTTTGATTTGTTAACCTGATTAATTGATTTCACAAACAAAAAGCCCAGGTCTCCCTGAGCTTTTGTTTGCAGAGTTGCATGTGTTTTCTTGTGCTTCTTGAAACAATCCAAGAAGAGCTCTCCAAGGTAGACCCAAGAGAGCTTCGACAAGATTAACGTTTTGAGTATTGGTAACGACGACGAGCGCCCGCTTTACCGTATTTTTTACGCTCAACTTCACGTGGATCCCGTGTCAAATATCCGATTTTTTTCAAAGGCGGACGAAATGTAGGATCAAATGCTGTCAAAGCACGAGCAATTCCTAAGCGGATCGCACCAGCTTGACCATTTTCACCACCACCAACAACAGTCACATCAATATCAAATTTTCCCATTTGGCTGACTGTTTCGAAAGGTTGCAAAATCACCATTTTTGATTGCATACGTTTCAAATATTCGTCCGCTTTCAAACCATTGATGATCAAGGTTCCTTTGCCAGGCTTCATGAAAACGCGAGCCGTGCTCGTTTTTCTTCTTCCAGTTGCATAAAATACTTTTTCTGTAGCCATTTTAATCCTTCTTTATCTTTTGCAGAAATCTCTTCGAAGAAGATCTCCGTCTAAAATTATTTTTTCTTAGTAGGAACTTTCCAAGGTTGTGGCTTTTGTGCCGCATGAGGATGCTCAGCCCCTGGGTAAGCTTTCATTTTTTCGAGAAGAGAATAAGACAAGCGTGCGTCTGGCAACATGCCCTTAACAGCATCTTCCATAACGAAAGCAGGATCTTCAGCACGTTTTTGTTCTGCTGTTTTTTCTTTCATCGACCCGAAGAAACGACTGTGGCGATAATACTTTTTATCTTTCCACTTAGTTCCTGTTAATTCCATTTTCGCAGTGTTGATCACAACAACGAAATCCCCGTTATCCTGGTTAGGAGTGAATGACGGCTTGTGTTTACCGCGTAAAAGTACGGCAATTTGAGTCGCGATTCGACCGACGCGTTGATTAGCGGCATCGATGATCCACCAGTTTCTTTCTGTATCTTCTTTTGCAACAAACTTAGTTTGCATATTGTCTCCAAAAATTTTCAAAACTTTCTCTATCTACCAATCACTACTGCTTACCGGACAATCATAGTTTTCACAGAAACTAAAACCCAAATTCTTCAGCATTTCTAACGGGAGAGAAACACAGCGAAATTCAGGCAGTGAATGAAGGTTTTTAAATTTGACGGCACTTAATGTCAAGGTTCTTGGGATAATAAACTTTTTTTAGAAATAATCCCTGTGATGGAGCCGTTGTACCGGCGGCTCGCCGGTCCTTTGCCTGTAAAATCGTTAACATCTGACTTGAGTCCAGTTCCTTTACAGCTAAATTTACCTGAGTACCAACCAGGTTCCTCACCATTTGCTTCATAAAGCCAGTACCGGTCACTTCAAACTGAACGATGCCTGATTGGCGACGAGTCCATTGGGCTGAAAAAAGCTCCCGAATTGTGGTTTTTACAGGTGTTCCCATGCTCCTAAAGCTTTCAAAATCCTGCTCTCCAATCAAATATTTAGCACTTGCGTTAAGATGAGCAAGGTCTAGTTCCTGCCTGATCCACCAACTGTAGCGCCCCAAAAGAGCCGTCGCCCGCGGGTGATTCCAAACCCAATATCTATAAGTTTTTTTTGTTGCTGAGGTCGTCGAGTGAAACTCATCAGGAGCCGTAAACGCTTTTTTAGCAACAATCGACGGTGGTAAAATCGAACGCAAGGCCCAACAAAGATCTTGAGGCAAGCGTCGTTCAGTGTCGAAATGAGTGACCTGAGCCACCGCATGAACTCCCGCGTCCGTTCGCCCAGAGGCACTCAAACCAATCGGATGACGAAAAATTTTCTCTAAAGCTTTTTCTAGGGTTTCTTGAATGCTTGGTAACTCTGAAGCAAATTTATGATCTTTTTGCTTCTGCCACCCGCAATAGTCTGTGCCGTCATAAGAAATAATCAGTTTAATTCGAGCCATTAGTAATCAACAGTGACGCCAACATTAATCGTCGTATTGGTAAAATCCAATTCTGGCTTCAACCCCGCCATCACTCTGGCTTCAATATTTAACCATAAATCAGAGATTCCATATTCGCGATCTAAATTGAAAACTGAAGCAGAATCTCCTTTTGAAATATTGATAGCAATACCTCCACCACCTCCTGCCGCCGGGGAGCCCGCAACATTGGTTTGTTTACTATCACTGCGGAGTTCCGCCAATCCATAATAAGTGGCGCCGCCCTCTATATAAGGCACGAACCATTGCTTACGCATATACTCGAATCGATATTTCAGCATGGCCGTCAGTGGAACAATAAAAAGAGTATATGTTTCCTGGGAGGCTTCAGGTGGCGAGCTCGCTAAGATTCCATTTCCGTGGGACATGCTTAAGCCTGTTTCAAAAATCACGCCCCAAGATCCTAATTTACGGATAGGAATCCACTCGTAATTAGCCTGTACTCCATAAAGATCCCCAGCTCCGTACATGGAGTTATAAGTAATTTTTGTCCCATTGACAGAGTTTGAAACCTTCGGTGACGTCAACACAGAAACTCCAAAAGAAGCCGCACTTGATTTATCGTGCAATTTCACTCTGTATTGATAGGACTTGTCCTCATTAATACGAATTAATCCTTTAGCTGCATTCGGATGATGAATCTGAATCACTCTTTCACTCGCAAGACCCTGGTCGCCACCGGATATTGAAGGCGATGGCGCTATGGTCGGCGGCGTTTCCGACAGAGTCAGCTCTTCCTTTGAAGTTTCATTTTCTTTATTTTCCTGAGCAAAAACCTGCGAAGAGTTCACCAACATCAGAGCGAACAATGCCGCCACTGAAAAAGTCATTTTACTGGAATTGAAAATACCCTTCGATAAAAAAATATTCATGCTAACCTTCGCAGTCGATACCATCGAGTTATCATGAAAAGGGAAAGTAATAACAAAACGGAGAAAACACCGGCCGTAACAATTCCGAATTGCAAACTCAGCTGCACAAACAGAAGCATCGGCAACAAAACAAGCCTTGCCAAAAATTTCAAAGCTTCACTTTGGTGAATAATCTCAGCCAAAGGTGGTGAATATTTGTAGTAAGTTCGAGAAAACCAGCGGCCCAATTCTGAAGACATCAAAAATTTTCCACGAAATTTTCGAAAAGTATCGACCTCCGGAGCCATCATAGAGCCATAAGCCGCCGTCGCAATAAAACAACCTTGCCCATTGAGTAAACCATACACCGGCTCTGGAGTAACCTTCAGGTGTGTTGGGTCCAAAGAGCTATCACCAAAGTAAGTCAGAATTCCGGCCTGATCAACACTCGCTAAACCGATAAAGTATGGAGTACCATTAGTAAGTCCATCAATGTACTTGGGAGAGATCAACCCTTTGGCACTCTGTAAAGTCAAAATAGCACTGTCTGTTGATGTTTTGAAAGACGTGGGCCCAACCTCTGTAGCAAAAATTGCTAAACCAGAATATATGATCCCACTAGGATCTGCCACCCCTGTGCCGCTGAAATTCCCCGCATTTAAATTCGGAACACTTAAGCCGGTATTGGAAGGATCAACTTCAACGGCATTAATAAAGGCCTTACCGTCACCAGGAAATAAAACAAAATTGCAAATTCCTTCTAAATCAGTCGTTAAACTTCCGCCAGTACAGCCCCAAGAAACTGGAAGATTACTACCGCCTGTTGCAGATCCATTGACATATCGAAAAGCAATTTGAACGCTGGATGTAATTGTCGGCGTACCAGCGCAGGGCGATGCTGTCCAACCAATACTTAACGTGCCTTTATTGCTTGTGGTGCAAGTGGTTGTTGCACCAATCATTGAACAAACATTGCCCATTTGAAGTAAAATAGTTGCCGTATTTCCAGAGAATGAAAAATTAGTCGTGATTTGATTCCAACTCGTGGTGGTCGTTCCGCCTCCACTGCCAGAGTAATAAAGACAGCCATCTTTAAAACCTGTATCACCAGAATCATTTACCGTGATCGTTAAATTGTCTGTCGTATGAATATCGCGAACACTACAGGTGGCATTTGGACTAAAATCCTGAGCTGATGAAGCACAACTATCACAAAGAAATCCTGAGCAGTTATTATGATCAGTCATTCCCATATAAATTACGGGATTAGTCGTTGAAATTGGCGTGAAAAAATTATTACCCTGAAATGACAATGTGATCGTCGCCAAGGCCGAATTCGCACTCAGTAAAAACATCGAATAAAAAAGTACTAAAAACAAAACACTTCTCAGTTTGAAAACCGTCAATTTGGGAGCTCTTAAATTTGTTGAAGAAAGCTGCATAAATTAATTGCAGCATGCGATTCAGTGGATGTCAAAAATTCGCTCAGCTATTTGTATTCCATTCAAAGCCGCGCCTTTTCGAATATTATCGGCGACCACCCAAAGCAGCCAAGTTTTATCATCATCCAAATCTCGATGAATTCTACCGACATAGACAGCATCTTTTCCGGAAACTTTATATTGCTGAGGATACAATCCTTCTTTAACATCATCTTCGATCACCACACCCGGAGCTTTGCGCCAAATCTCGAGCAATTGAGTTTTCTCAGTCGACTGATTCAGTGTGACCCAAACTGCTTCTGCATGAGCATTCAACACCGGCACTCGCACGGTAAAAGCACTCACTTTAATTTTTTCTTGTCTTAAAATTTTAGGAGTTTCTTTCATCACTTTGATCTCTTCGCCAGTAAATCCGTTTTCCTGGAAAGAGCCAATTTGAGGAATACAATTGAATGCAATCGGGTGAGGAAAAACCTTCGCCTGCGGCTTGGACTCAGTGACTTGCCCCAATAACTCATTATAAGCTTCGATGCCAGCACCGCTCACGGCTTGATAACTGGCTACGCGAATTTCAGAAATGCCAAAATTTTTCAATAAAGGATTCAGAGCCACAACAAGCTGAATGGTCGTGCAATTAGGATTGGCAATGATTTGCGGAGTTTTTTTCACTTGATCGAGTAAATCACCGTTGACCTCAGGAACACATAAAATTTTACTGCTATCCATCCGGAAAGCTGCGGAATTATCGACCACAAAAGCGCCCGCTTTGACGGCCTGTGGCGCCCACTCTTGACTGATCTCCTCACTCGAGGAGAAAAAAACCAAATCCAAGCCATGGAAACAACCTGGCTTTAAAATTTCTACAACAAAATTTCGTCCTTGAACTTCAAGTATTTGTCCTAAGGATTTATCACTTGCAAAAAGCTTTAAGTTGTCGAGAGGAAATCGGCGCTCTGTCAAAAGACTTGTGAAGGCCGTTCCGACCATACCTGTGGCGCCCACCACTCCCACTTTAAGTTTTTTTGAATTCATTTTTCCTCACTCTTTGCTTTCTGTCGCCTTTAAACAAACTCCTATTTTTTCTCTGGAGTTTTTGGGCTTTCTTCCTCTTCCTCTTCGATCAAATCCGGATCATGATGATTTTGCGCAGGAAGGTAGACATTGTGACGAATTCGTTTTTTTCCAAATTTGAAAACTCCCGCCATGGCACCCAGAGAGGCATAGGTCAGAAATAATAAAAACAAATTCACTTCAGGTCGAAGAGCCACGATCACCACAATTGTCACAGCCAAAACTAAATATTTGAAGGGCAAGCGCTCTTTCAAATCCAGATCCTTAAAGCTTCGATATTTGAAAGTGGACACCATGACGAATGCCAAAAGAAAAGTCATTCCCAAGAGCAAATAATTTCCTGTGGGATTCAGATCCAAATCACGAAAAGCTAAAACCGAGCTCGCGACAATTCCTGCCGCCATTGGAATCGGCAAACCCTGGAAGTAAGCTTTTTCCACGACATTGGCTTGAACGTTGAAACGAGCCAAACGCAAAGCCCCGCAGGTCAAATAAAGAAAACAAGCAAGCCAACCCAAGCGACCAAAGGGACTCAAGCCCCATTGATAGAGCAAAACCGCTGGAGCCATTCCAAAACTGATGAGATCGCACAAGGAATCATACTCCGCACCAAACTTTGAAGTCGATCGAGTCAATCGTGCCAAACGGCCATCCATTAAATCAAAAATTGCCGCAGCCACGATCGCGTAAGCAGCTTGTAAAAACTCCCCTTTAATTGATTGTATCACGGCAAAAAAACCAAAGAAAATATTCCCTGTTGTCACTAAATTGGGAAGTATATAAATATGCATTGTCCAGCGGCGCTTTGGCTCATCGGAAAAATCTGAAATCTCATTCGTTGTGTTTGTCATTGCCATCCTGTTCAACAGTTAAATCGTTGTGAATCCGCCGAAAATTGAAAATATAAGCCAGAGTCCGCCTGCACTTAAAACTGGAATTGAAAAATTATCATCTAATTTTCCTACAGGAATCGCTTCGGCCGCAGCTCCGATCAAGCCCCCCAATAAGCTCACAATCACTAGGCGATCGAGCATAATTCCTTTATACAATAAAACAGCCCAGGTAATAATCGCACAGATAACAAAGGCAGCGGCGGATCCTTGCACACTTTTGTGACCAAAAATTTTATCCTTACCAAAGCGAATTCCTACGACGCTGGCCATGGGATCTGCAAAAGCCAAGTAAAGCAAAGTCATCAATACAATTTCGCGAGGAAACACAAATGAAACGCAAAGAACTCCTGTGAGTAAATAGGAGGTTCCTGCAATAGCCTTAACTTCGGAAGTCCTCATGATAGGGCGGAAAATATGAGTAATCAAATCATTAACTACCGGTGAGCGTAAACGTAAAAAATCGATAGGGACAAAGAGCAACCACAAAATGACTAAGAAGATCGATGACCAAAAAAAAGAAAGATAGTAATAAGCAAATGCCAGTGCCGAAACACCACACATGTGCCAAATTTTGCGCGCCCAGTGCATCTCGGAACGCTTCTTAAAATCTTGTAGTAGGTCCATATTCATTTCTATACTCAATCCATTGGCTTCCATGCGCCTCAACATAAAGGAGCTTTTCCGCTTAGACAACAACAAGGTTAGCCGCTGCTAACTATTTAATATTTATACTTTTTTTATTATAATGCGCGGCACCTGTTTTTCTACTGTTGGCAAGCATAGGCCTTGGTCCTTGGATTGCATGCTTTGTTAACTTGATGGTGCTCTCACGCTTTGTTTTTATTTTTGCTTTAATTTTTGAAATTCTTTATGGATTTCAGTCTCTTGCAATTGAAAGTGGCTATATCAATGACATCAAAACAGAAAAAGAACAGCACTACACTGAAATTTTTCTTATTTCTGATCCTATCCCCAAAATTCCTTCTCTGCATGATCGAATTTTTAACCCTGAACTCACTAAAGAATTTCACATAAAATATATGGAGCAATTTGGTAATATTGATACAGATTCACTCACCTATCGTGATCCTCGTTATGCAGAAATTTATGATAATAGCGCCAGTGGTGTGAACATTAATTCCGATCCGACCTCAATAGCCGCTCGAAAAACTTTTGGCGAGTATATGGTGAAGCGACTCACCGAATGGCATGTTGATCACTATATCAAAGAAGACCCACAAATGCGCCCAGTTTATGAAGTGAAGGAAGCCATTAGTCACGCCGAAGTGAAAATCAACCCTGAAACAAAATTAAATCTTGAATACTCTTTAGCGGGCAATGCTTTGGATGTGAAATTCATCAATTCCTATTTGGAGTCTAAAGTGACAATATACATGGATCCAGGCGCTTTCGGACCCTCGACAAATACCGAAAATAAACTTTTCTTAAGCAAGCAGATAGATAAAAAGACCAAACTTAGTCTCACCGCCACCTCTAATGACGGCATCGCTAGCTTTGAAGTTCTACGTGCTATCAAGGGAAATATGAGCGCAAATCTTTTAGAATCCACTCATTTTAAAGATCAAGGACTCTCACCAAGAGAAACTCGTTCAACCGTCGGCTTTAGCAATTCATTTTAAATATAAATTCAAGCGACTCTTATTTTTTAATAGTGGCCGGTCCACGACGGACCACTTTAAAAATACTAGATACTTTTGTGCCATCATTATGCGTGGTCATAATTTCTAAATTATTTTCACCTTCCTTCAAGTCGATGAAATCGGTGGTAAACTTATTCCCTTTAGAAAAAATCACTGCCGCAGAAAAGCCATTAGACTGGTTCGTAATTTCCATATCTTCTGTGTCTGGGCAAGGAAGCCCTGTGACACGCAAGTAATTACCACGAACCTCTTCCACCTCACCCTTATGATCGCAATTGTATTGAACCAAAGAGGTTGAGGAGTTTTCTTTTTCGGCCACAAAGATTTGAGGCGAACTTGAGTCCGTCGGATTTATCACGCTCGCGGGAGAGCGTGAATCAATTTTTTTCACCACCACGGTTTGTAATTCCGGCGCTATTAAAATAGACATAAGGGCCGAGGTTCCAGTTAAAACCACGACAATTCCAACAATAAATAGAAATTTTAATTCTGCTTTTTTTACATAAGAGGCATGTTTCATACCTCTTTTTTCGGCAAAATTTTGACACTACTAAAGGCGTGTCAAATTGAGACTGGCTTCATTTGGAATTAAACAGTAGCTCGTCGCTCACTTCGCTGATTTTTTATCAATACTAAAGGCGAATTTTTTGACGCCAGCTAATTTTATCAAATCAATGATTGTCATCACTCGACCATGAGGCACATCTTTGTCAGCCGAAATAATCGCTTGAATTTCAGGATTTTTTGCGAACTCTTCTTTCGCTTTGCTGGAAATGAGTTCATCTGTCGCCGCGAGGCCATTCAGTAGAACTCTTCCATCTGCGGTCATAACAATTGCCAATTGTGTTGGCGTGGTGTTCTCACCGGTCGAAGTTTTTGGGAGAGTCACATTGATCGAAGGCTTCATAATCATGGGAGCCGTCACCATAAAAATAATTAATACCACTAAAATGATATCCACTAACGGAACGACGTTAATGTCCGAAATTGAATCTTGTGAATCACTGGACAATTTTGCCATGGACTACTTCCCTTTTTTCTTAGCATACGCTAAGCAAAGCTCTTTGACTCCATCTAAATTTTGCAAAATTCCACGCACTTGACGCTGATAATAGTTGTAAAAAACCACCGCTGGAATAGCTACAAAAAGGCCGGTTGCGGTTGCAACAAGAGCTGATGAGATTCCGGCCATCACTGTTTGCTGTCCAGCCTCTGTTGTTGTCGCTAAGTCATGAAAGGCTTTCATGATGCCAAGAACCGTTCCGAGCAATCCAATGTAAGGAGCATTCGAGCCAATGGTTGCTAGAAAATTTAAATATCTCTCAAGTTCCGGCTTCTCTGTGAGAGAAAACGTATTGAAAATTTCTTCTAAACCATCAGAGCCCGACTCCTTAATGTGCTTCATGGCAATGGCTAAAGCTCGTCCTTCGATAGCTTCGGGTGATTTGGCCAAAATTTCCACGTCCTCTAAACTATTTTCTAACAGTGCCGCACGAACTTTTACGCGGATAGAGGCACTTTCTCTGGATAATTTTTTCAGAGCAAAAAATCGTTCCAAAATCATACCGATACTCACGACACTTAATATCAATAATATGTAGAGAACCGCTTGATCGGCCACATCTGCAATCGCGAAAATTTTATCACTCAACATTTTTACTCCTTGCCCGTAGACTCAGATAGTATCTCCATCTATATTGAAAATGGTCAAGACCTTGAACCAAGGTCGGGCCTTTCGTGGAGCTTTGAATATTTCTTACGGTGGGTCAACAGAGGGAACGAACAAGTTTAGGAAATTATGTTTAGCAAAAACATGTTTTACATTATGCTGAGTTTTCTCTTCTTCCAAACAGGCTGCAGCCTTGCTCATCAACAGAAATCAAACATTTTAGTCATTGCTGTAGAAAATTTGGGAATCAATGACATCAATTGTGCAAAGGAATCCAAGCCAACGGGAAAATCTGGCATGGATCTTATGTGTAAAAATTCAGTGCGTTTCACACATGCTTATACTCCAAGCCTTTTGTCCCAATCTGCCTTATCCTCAATTATGACAGGACTCTACCCCTTCGAACACAATGTTCACAACAATGGTCCTGATTTTTTGAAAGCCAGCCTTCCTAATGTCGCCAAAGTTGCAGTACAAAAAGGATTCCACACCGCCTTTTTTTCAGGCGGGCCTCCCGCATTAAGATCAAGCGGATTACAACAAGGCTTCGAGCATTTTGAAGACAATCTCACTCTCAATTTAAAAAAAATATTTAGATCTGCTGATATGACATTTTCTCTTTTTTCTAATTGGACGAAAGAAGTTGATGCGCCTTTTTTTAGTGTGATCTTTGTGCCAGATCTTCTATTTACTTCTTATGAAACTGTGGATGAATTTGGCGAAAAGCGAAATCTCACTCGTGAAAGTCAAATTGAAAACCTTGATTCGAATTTAGGCTTGTTGTTTTCTCAAATGAAAAAAGAAAAAACTTGGGATCAAACTAATATTTTTCTTGTGGGGCTCAACGGTCACGGAGGAGAAACTTCGAGCAATAGAAATCCAATGCTAAACCTTCACAGCGAAAACACACAGATTAGTTTATTGATCAAACCCGCAGGAAAACCACGGGATGAAGGCCTTTCCTGGTCCTACGATGAACCCGTCACCCTGCCGGATATTGGACGAACGCTCTTTGATATGCTGGAGGCGCCCCCCTCAGTCACCTCAAAGTTAGTTGTCAACTCTCTGTTCGATGCTATCAAAAAACCTGTCACCAACAAGCCAAGTGAAAGATGGATTTACTCTGAATCTTATTGGGGCTCGTGGAGAAAAAATATCGGGATTCTTTATTCTTTGCGAAAAAATAATACTCTTTATATTCAAGACACTCATCGACATTTTTTTAATACTTTAACAGATCGCCAAGAAACCTCAGATATTTCAATATCAGATCCAAGCATTACCGCAATCACTAGCGAGATTGAAATGATAAAAAAACTTATTAACTTACCCATTCAGTTAACTACGCCGACCGATGACCGTCAGGAAAACGTTTTGCCACCAAATAAACTCGCATTGCAATTCCTGCAACAATCCAAATGGAAGGAGTTACAACTTCTTGGTTTGAAAAACAAAAAAACCGATTGGATCGCCCTCAGCGAAAGAAACTTGGGCTTAAACAGAACGCCTTTTTCTAATCCTTGTTTAAAATTGCTCGATGTAAAAATACCATCTCAAGAAGAACGTCGTCTGTGTCCAAATCGTAACACCTTGATACTCTCGGATTTCGCTAGCACCTTCGTTGACAATCAAACTGAGTCCTCGGAAGCTGCAGACCAACATAATAAAGATTATTTTCGAAAAAAAATAACTCAAATTTTGAGAGATGAAACTCTTTTTTCTTTACTCTCTATCACAAATAGTCATTTAAATGAAATTTGGAATATTTCAGAACGAAAAACCGCAGAACACTTAACGTTCGAATTGGCTTTGCATCATCCCCGCGTGGCTCGCCTTCATTTGGCTCAGTAAACTTCTGTCACCGCCACCCAAGCTGGCTGTTGAGGAAATGAAAATGAAATTGCATCTGCAAAATCGTTAACGGAAAATGGAGTTTGACTCAATAAAGGCAAGGCTCTTCCCGCGACACTCAATAACGCAATTTTTAATCCTGGCCTCACCACAACAGAACCAGAGTTTACGTTGGGAAAAAGATCTAAGCCTAATCCTGACATGGGAAGTGGACTTGGTTGATTAAAAACAAAAGACGGGTCCACGCTCACGGAAAGAAACTGTGCTTCACTTCCTGTTGCTGTATTGGATGAAATGAGCAAATGAGGCACTCCCGCTTGCGCCCAATAGAGTACACTTCGATCGACATGAATCACAGTAGCCTCGATAACAGTTTTCCATAATTTCTCATTTTCAACGCGAAAAAGTTCCTCGTTAGCAAGGCGTAAGGCTTCTGCTAATTTCCATTCTATTGGATATTCCTTTTTTTTATTTGAAGTCCTTTTCACTTGAGTTTCGTCAGGATCAAAAAATTTTGGAGCCAACGCAGATTTAATTTTTTCTGTTACAATTTGAGTCGCGGCCGCCCCCCCCCAATTGGTGATAACGCCGATCGTATTACCATCCTCAGACTGAAATACCGTTGGTTGTGGACGAAACAAGTCTGATCCGGAAATGATCCGAGAATCGATTTTCATTACAACACTCCGTATTTCTTCAACTTGAATCGAGCTTTTTCGAAATAATCTTCTCCAGATAAACTTTGATCGATGATTTTTTTCCATTTTCCCTTGGCCGTTTCGACATCACCAACGCTTTCATCCAAAATGGATTCTTGATATACAACTTGTAATTGCTTATGAAGATCTAACATCGACTGTGCCAAATGACCTTTTACAACTTCATTATCTGGGTTAATCTTTAGAGCTTTTTTTAAAGCGATAACTGCTTCACGAAATTTTCCTTCTTTTGTAAATTGATCGGCCTGTTCTTCTAGTTCTTTTTGGTTTTTTGCCATTTTTGTAATGATAGCTACCCTTGCTCTAGTTGCTTTGGCCTTCAGACCTCCAGGATCCGTGTGCTTCGAGTGTTCTACATTCTCATAAGCCTTAATCGCATCAAATAAATTTTCTCTTTTTTCAATGGCGACAGCTTTTTCATAAAGGGCGCGAAGTTTAGCCACATCTTCCGAGTGCTCTTTTTTCTTTTCATCGCTAATTTTTTTGTCGGTAGCAAATTTTTCAACCTGAGCCTTGAGGCTAACAATTGCTGGATGTTCAGGATTGAGCGGAATAACTGGCGCTAAACAACTTTCTACCGACTCAACAGTCGAAGTTTTTGGATCGAGCTGCTTTTGACATTCGGCCACTTGTTTCTGAATTTTCTCTTCCATCTCAGCTTTTTCTTTTTCCAACTGCTCTTCACGTTTAATATCTTCCATTTGTGCAAGGCCGGCCTTCGCTGTTTTTTCTAGATTATTTGATTCTTCATAAACCGGAATTTTTTCTTTGATTCGTGCGATTTCCTGCAAAGCCTCTGCAAATTCCCGACGCTCCATCCGTGTATTTGCTGCCTTATAGGCTTGCATAACCATTTGCTGATCTTCTGGACTTAAATTATCGAAAGGATTTTTTTGCTTCACCGCTGCTGGCTTTACTTCATCAGTCGTAGAGTTTTCCATAAAGGCATAAATTCCAGCGCCGACAATTAATAAAAGAATAATTATTCTGACTGGATTTAGTTTAGCACTGAATTTATTTTTTGATGAGATCTGACCTTCAGCTCCCAGAGCCGTATTCCCTTCGGCAAAACCGAGCGGTGAATTCGGTGGTGGGGGCATTTGTTGGTCATAAGTTGTAAATTGCAAGTCTGGGGAGTCCGTGCCTTGTGAAGAGTCGCCTGAAAAATCATTTTGAACTCCGGGTGGCGGCGGTAACTCTTGCTCATTCGGAATCGACCCATAATTTGTTACTTGTCCAAAATCGCTTTCAAAAGAAGGGGCTTCTTGATCGATAATAGAAGCTCCTTGTAAATGAGCCTCAACAGCACTAATTCGGTCTTGAAAAGAGGCATCCTTTAATTCGAATTGCAAAGTCCAATCAACAACAGTGATGACATCCCCGCTGTCTAATTGTGTCCATTCGTTTTGAGAAATTCCTTGTCCATTAACAAGGGTTCCATTGGAACTTCCCATATCGCGAATATAATAACTCTCTCCCTCACGATAAAGTTCAAATTGTTTACGGCTGATTTTAGGATTATCGATAAACAGATTACTAGTGACATCACGACCGCCGATCCAAGCTTCACCTTCCAGACGAAAAACTTGACGAACCTTACCTGTGGCATCGACCAATTTTAAATAAGCCGCACTTGGCAAAATCGAAACCACCGTGCGCTCAAGATCACTTTGTCCGTCGCCAGCAGATTCAAATTCGGAACCGTCGGTTGAAAATTCGAAATCATAGGGAGGAACGGAAAACTTAGTTTGCGTCGTCATTGTAATTCCAGGAGCTTTTTGTCCATCAACATAAAGCTCGCCATAGCGAGATAACACTTCGAGTTTCCAACCATTTTTCGTGCAAGCTATTTGTAAGTGATGACGAGAAATACCTGGCTCGGGGTCTAAAGGAATTTGGCAAGTCTCACCCCTTCCTGCCAAATAGGTCTGCTGCGGATCAAGATCTAGCTCTTGTACCGTTACACTTTCTTTAATGACCTTTAAATGCGCCATCTTGGTGGTTATCCCTCTTTACTCTTAATCCTTCTTAATAATGTTCTTTTTGCTGCGATTCACACTCATTCATTAATTGTTGTGCTTCCTTTGAAGTTTTATCTTCTAGATCGTCTAACAGTATAATGACTTTTTTGAAAGAGGCCACGCACATTCGATAGCTATGCTGTCCTCGATATCTTTGGCCCAAATCAAGTTCCATTCGAACCAATTCGTCGAGCTTCCTCTTGGCCATAGCATAATATCGCCGAGCCAAATCGTGTTGCGGATAATAGGTCACGGCAGCACTTAGTTCGTGAATCGCCCGAGAATATTGGCCTTGGTTATAATCACGGAAACCACGAACATACTGCTGCTGGGCCATTTGATAACTTCGACTATCAACGCCTTGAGCTTTCATTTTTTGCTCGATCTCCTCCGCCGTTTCTGTTGCTAATTTTACTTCTGTTTCCACTTGCTCAGTGGTTTTTATTTGCAAATTTTTTCTGCTTTTTGAAACCTGCTGTGAAGTCAGCAAAGCTCCGATCAATATAACAACACCAATAATAGCATAGAATAATAATTTTGATTTTTTTTCGTTAGGTATCTGAGGACTCTTATAGGCTTGAGAATTTCCTGCAACAGAAGTGCTCTGATAAGAATAAGGGTTGTTATGAGAGGCCATCACCGGAGCCTCTTTCAAGGCGGTCATCACATTGTTCGATCCAACCAGTTGTCGTTGTTGCGACGCGGGCCTCGACGGAACATCCGGACGCACAAAAAGCTCTGTGTCTCCGATAAGCAAACGAATGGCGACATCAATGGACGCCGTTTTAATCAATTGTCCATTTATTAATGCCGTGTTTTTTTCAGTCACATTGTGAATTGTTATCAATCCATTATTCTGCCGAATTTCAATATGCATGCGACTAATTTTTGTGTCTGTTTCAAGCACAAGATCGTTCTCTAAACCACGTCCAATAAGAATAAGTGGTTTTGTAAAATGAAAGACTTCACCTTTAAGAGGACCAGAAGCCACCTCGAGTGAAACTTTTCTCACTTTACTTAAAACCGGTGCAGCACTCATGCAGCTTGCCCTTCAATACTTTCCATTGGTGAAATCGTTATAAAGTAACAGTCCACTTCGCCAGTCGCCGTCGTTGCCGCCTGACAACTTGTCGCAAACTTAGTTCCGCTGATTTCTAAAGAGTCCTTCGCCAATTGTGACGTCATCGCTGACGCAATCTGCATTAGCTCCGTAAAATTTTTCTGCATGGCTTGATCTGGAATTGCCGAAAGTTTTTGATTTTCAATATTCATCAGGGAAATTCCTGTCGTTGCCGGAAAGGCGGCATTACCTTTGAGAATAACACCTTTGGCATCAATGAGTAGCGCTGGAAATCCAATCAGCTGTAAAAGATTAAAATACTCGTCGTTCTTTGATCCCGCTCCAAGGTCACCTCTTGTTTGACCGAAAGTCGAAGTCGCCGCACGAGCCAATAAACTGTTAAGGTTCGTCAACATGGACTGCAACACGGGTATTTTCACTTTGATTTGCGTGGATTCTCGCTTATCTCGAAGAGCTGACTCCAGTTCTTTATTTAATTGCTGATAAGGATACTCAACCATTTTATAGAGGAAGAAAAATAAGACGCCGCCGGAGACAAGAGCAAGGGCTAACATTTGAATGAATAGACTGAGAACTCGCCCATCATCCATTTGTAAGCTGCCCTGATTATAAATAACGATGCCGTAGGCCTTTGCGATATTTTGCTGAAGCTCAGGATCGTAACCCAAAATTGGAACCGCCGCTCCAACTTTTCCGTCTCCAAATTCAGAAGAAGATTCATGAGCACCGGCCTTTAACACTGTATTTTTAAAAAATCCGAGTTCCTTCGGCGCACTTCCAGCACGATCTCCTGGAGCCAGAATACGGCCTTCCTTTGAAATTACATAAACATCATCAACACCATCTTCGCGTATCGCATAATCAACAGAGAAATTCGCCATGTCACCACTACGAATAACCTTTTCATTACCTCGAGCCAAAGACCGAGCCACCGTGACCGCTCGGCGTCTACTTTCGATCGAGATACTATCGGCTGTGATCTGCTTCATTGGAAGCATAGTCATCAAGGTGATCATAATCACATAAGCGCCAACAAAACCCATCAAAACAATTCGAAAATCAAACTGCTCTGTTAATTGATAAAAACCTGGCATAATTTTTTCTTCAATTGAATCACTAAATTTTTCCGAGAAATTTTTTGGTACGGCAGTTGCTGGTGGTAAACCACCATCTTGATCAGACATTATTGGATACTGTCCATTTCCAAAATAGCTCTCTTGTGGAACAGGAACTTGGGAGACGTGCTGATGAATTGCTGGTGATCGAGAAATAACAGCCGGAACAGCAGAACCCTCTTTTTCTGGAAAATATTTAGATGATGAAGGCTGCATCAGCTTTTTTTGTTGTGATCCACGCGCCACTGGTATCTCATTCATAACGACAATATCAACAATCGTGTTATGAAGTCCTAATTTATCACCTAATTTAAGAGCTCCACCTTTTACCTTCGTGCCGTTAAGAAAAGTTCCATTAGAAGAATTCAAATCCGTGAATAATAATTTTTCACCTATGACGGTGATTTCCAAATGTTCCTTAGATATCCCGTTGGCATTCAGTTGTAAATCAACACCGGGAGCTCGACCTATACGAATTTTACCCTCTTTAAGAGGAAAAATATCACCCGCTTGAGGACCATTTAAAACTCTAATTGCCCACATACAGCTCTTCTCCAACTTTTAAATTCAATTTCTCCAGCTGTCCTGCCGCCATTTCGACCACGGATAAAGCCCTTGGCTGTGGCCACACCATTTTTCCTGGCGTTACCTGAGGAATCAGAGAAACGATTTTCATTTCCGAATCTAAAAAAATACAATCAATTGCATACTTCATAAAAAAAGTATGGATGCTATTACAGCGATGAATCCAGAGACCACGACCGGGAGCTAAATTTTTTGTTCCCAAAAGTCCTTTGGCCCGAGAAAAAAAATTATCGGCAATCCCTAACTCATTAAGGACTTTCGAATTATCATTTTTTCTTTTTAAGCTTGTCTTTGCTTCCATTTTTTATTTCTTTCCCATGAATTGCAAAACCACAGGGCCAAACACCACAATAAACACCGCTGGTAAAATGAACATCACCATTGGCAACAACATCAATTGAGTCGCTTTCGCTCCTGCTTTTTCCGCTCTAACAAATCTTTCTAAACGAATTTGATTTGATTGATCCTTCAAAACTTGAGAGATACTCGCGCCAGTAGAATCTGCGTCGACAAGCACCGCGACAAAACTGACAATTTCTCCGGAATCTATTCTTCGAGACAAGCCCTTCAACGCATCCGTTCGTGATGAGCCCAGTTTAATGTCCTTCAGTACGATTTCCAATTCACCCGCAAGAATATTTCCTTCGGGCGCTTTTTCTACGATTCGCTGAATTGATCCAATAAAATCCAAACCCGCTTCCGTGGATAGGGCCAAGAGGTCCGCAAAAAATGGAAGATCTCTGCGGCTTTGATTGGCTCTTCGACTTTTTTCTGAATTCGAATAGATGTGTGGGTATTGAAATCCAATTGGAATAAGCAGAACAATGATCCCCCAATATATTCCGATGGAAAGCGCAAAGTTCATCACCCCCAAAAACGCCGGAAACATAAGGCCCAAGAAAATCTGAAAACCGATAAATTCATCGACATTCAGCTCTCTTGATAAACCCGCCTTCTGCAAAAGATCTTCGATCTTTTTTCGGTATCTCGGATTTTGATATTTTATGGCATACTGTAATGCGAAGTTGTGAACCAGTGGACGCGCAAGATTAATCACGCCGGACTTCGATTTGATTGGATCATCACTGGTCGCCCAAGACAAGGCAGACTTGTCCCCTGAGCTGCCTAAAATCGTAGAAACAAATGAGTAAACTGAAAATGCAATCAGTAAGAGTCCCCCACCGAGTACATACTCTGCGCTTCCCATTTATCCCCCTTTGTGGTGAATTGATACTGATGCACCAATACACACACGAACTCATTTTGGCCTCGGAGTCTCCACGCCGAAAACAACTTCTGGATGAAGCTGGTTTTCAGTTCACCGTTTTGCCTATCAAGGTATCGGAAAAGCTGGAGAAAAACCTAAATCTAGATGAGCAAATCAAAAACCTGGCAATTCGTAAAAGCTTAGCCGCCGAAGCAGAGCTTAAATCACTGAAAAAACAGAACTATTTACTCCTCACCGCCGATACAATGGTGACCTTGGACAATGAGGCCCTCGGTAAACCTGAAAACAAACTCGAAGCAGAGCAAATGCTGACTCGACTTTCGGGCAGGTCACACCAAGTAAAAACCGCGATTTGTTTGTTTAAAAGTTCAACGTTTCAGCGAATTTGCGAAATCCAGACCACGGAAGTTTTTTTCCGTCTCATATCGAGACAAACAATTCTTGAATACATCGCCACGGGAGAGCCCATGGACAAAGCTGGAGCTTACGCAATTCAAGGCCTCGGCGGGAAATTTGTAGAAAAATACGTAGGAGCCTATGACAATGTTGTTGGACTTCCGGTGGCTCTGCTGAAAGAAATTCTATCAAGGGAATTAAAATGAAAATATTCAGGCTAGAAACTCCTCGGCTGCTCATTCGTGAATGGAATATTCAAGATGCCGCTATGTATTTTCCGCTCTCGCAAGATCCGGCTCTGAACGGCCATCCGCATGGAAAAATTAGTCACACGAGTTTAGAGGACGCAGAAAAGAAAATCATCGAATGGGCTTTACTTTTTGGCCAAACAAAAATGGGAATTTTGCCAATTTTTTTAAATGAAGAAAAAATTCAAGTTGGCGTCTGTGGCATCAAACCTTTAATGTTAGGACCTGGAAATCTTCATTTTGAAGTTATTTGTCGAATTGGTTCTCAATACTCTGGTCATGGTTTTGCCTCAGAAGCAATTCCAGCTATTTTAAATTATGGCTTTAAAACTTTAGGCCTTAAAGAACTCGTGGGCATCAGCCAAGCTAATTTTCCTGCAGGACCAAGAGTTTTACAAAAAGTTGGAATGTCTTTTTTAAAATCAGTCACTTTACAGAATAAAAAGGTAGATCTTTTTAGTGTTAACCCCCAGTAATTCAATCAAAAGTTTACAACAGATTCGGCAGGAACTCCCCGCGAGTTGTGAAGTTTTAGCTGTTTCAAAATTGCAGTCCGTAGAAAAAATTAAATTTCTTTTTCTGCAGGGACAACGACTTTTTGCTGAAAATTATGTCCAAGAAGGCCTAAAAAAACAGAGTGAACTAAAAGATTTAGATATCGAATGGCATTTTATCGGTCGCCTGCAAAAGAACAAAGCTAAACAAGTGGTCGGTGCTTTTGCTTATATTCATTCAGTGGACTCCCTTGAGCTTGCCCAAGCGTTAAATCAAGTGGCAGAGAAAAAAAATCTTGTGCAAAAAATTCTGATTCAAATAAACTTAGCAGAAGAAAAAACCAAAGGCGGAATTTCACGTCAGCAATTAGCTGAATTCTTAGCGCAAACAGCGAAACTCAAAAATATAAAAATCGTGGGGCTTATGACAATGCCGCCTCTTTTTGAAGATCCAAATCTTGCTCGTCCTTTTTTTAAGGAGTTGAAGCGACTACTCTGCGAACAACAAATAAATTATTCGGAGCTAAAAAAATTATCTATGGGGACCAGTGCCGATTATCTTATAGCAGCAAAAGAAGGTGCCACGCTTGTTAGATTAGGTACCATTCTCTTTGGCGAAAGAATTAAATAAAATCTTTGCAAGGCCTTGAATTATTAAAAACACCCACGTACTCTTTATATGAGTGTTCTTTGCTTTTAGAATGGAGTCTAAAATGGCAGTTCCCTACAAAATCGGGTTCATGGGAATGGGGAATATGGCGCAAACCATCGTAAAAGGTTTGGTCGAATCAAAAACGCTATCACCTTCTCAAATTTTTGCATCCAATCGAACTCCTGGAAAATTAGTCAAGGCTGTTGATCTCTGGGGAATTAAATCCCTTCCTAATAATGAAGAGTTGGTTGAAGCCTGTGAGATCGTTATTCTGGCTATGAAACCTCAAGACTTTGCTGTTGCTATTGATCCCATCGCTTCTCTTTTTTATGAAAAGCAGATTGTGATCAGTTTGGCAGCTGGAATTACCACGGCCGCTCTGCAAAAAAAATTACCTCAGTGTCGAATTGCTCGAGTTATTCCTAACACCCCTTCGACCATCAATCGCGGTGTCATCGGATATTTAGTCGACGAAATTGACTTGGGATTAGAAATCGTAGTGGAGGACTTATTCAAACCGCTGGGCTTTGTTTTACCTACGGAAGATGAAGATCAACTCGAAGGACTACTGATCAGTTGTTCGAGTGGAACTGGTTTTGTTTTTGAACTTATGACTTACTTTCAAGATTGGGTTGAAGAGCGCGGATTTGATCCAATCACCGCACGCAAAATGGTTGTTGAAACTTTTGCAGGAGCCAGCCTACTGGCCTCCCAGCAACGCGAAACAAGTTTAGAAGATTTACAAAGTAAGGTGACTTCAAAAAAAGGAGTCACTGCAGCAGGACTTGAGTCTATGCGCGAGCTCGAAGTGGAGCGTCTATTGCGATATAGCTTTGAAAAAGCAGCGCTCCGTAACCAGGAACTTGCGAAATAGGACCAAGGTTCTTATGCTATAAATAGAGTCACCTGATAGGTGAGTTTCAGGAAATCTTAGCTTCAAGGAGGAAGCCATGAAATTGACCCCGATTGATATTACCCACAAGGCTTTCAACAAAAAAATGTTCGGTCTTGATGAATCCGAAGTGAACGATTTTCTTCAACAGATTGCAGTTTCTATGGAAGAGATGATTCATGAAAGAAATTCCTATCGCGAAGCGCTTCGCGAAAAAGAATTACAAATTCAAGATTTTAAAGATCGTGATGGTATTTTAAAATCAACAATCGCAACGGCTTCAAACATGGCGGATCGCATGCGCCATGACGGAGAGCGTGAAGCGAAATTGATTATTGCTGATGCTCAACAGAAGGCAGAAATGATTTTGCGGGACTCTCGAGATTCTCTCCGTAAAATGTACCAAGAGGTCACAGATCTTAAACGCGTCCGCATGCAATTTGAAGCCAACTTAAAAGCCATGGCTCAAGCTCATCTGACACTGATTGATCAAGGTGAAAAATACATGCCGTCGATTGGTCTTCCAAATATGAGTATGGAGAATGTGGATAGCACAACTTCTTCTACGCTCAGTACGCAGACTGCGGCGTCAAACGCTCGCCGTTCTTCGATGATTTCTCCTCTGACAGCAGATTAATTTTATCATGTTTCAAACTTCAGTGGAGGGAGTGATCATTTCCCTCCACATTCAACCAAATGCTCCAAAAAGTGAAATTATCGGTGAGTACAACGGAGCACTAAAAATTAAAATCAAAGCCCCACCCATCGACGGAAAAGCCAATGCTGAGATAGAGACCTTTCTTGCAAAAACGCTAAAACTTTCAAAAAGCAAAGTTGAGATTCTTAAAGGTGAAAAATCAAAACTTAAAAAAGTATTGATTCGCGGGCTGACGGAAGCGCAATTGCGTGAGCTTTTACTCCACCGTGACTGATTTCGCTAAATTCCGAGGCTGATCAACATCGTGGCCTAAGCTGTTTGCCAAGTGAAAAGCCATCAACTGCAGTGGCACGACAGAGATCACAGGATTCGTTGACCAGTGAGCCACCGGCATAGGTAAATAACGTGAGCTCACACTCTTCAGACGATGATTATCACCACTGCCAACGGAAATAATTTTTCCGCCGCGAGCTTTTGCCTCTTCTAAATTACTCACAGTTTTTTCCAACAAGTCATCAGAAGGTGCCACCACGACCACAGCCATATTTTCATCGATCAAAGCCAGAGGACCATGCTTCATTTCCCCTGCGGCATATCCTTCAGCGTGATAATAAGCGAGCTCTTTGAGCTTCAAAGCGCCCTCCAAGGCAATCGGGTAGCTCACGCCCCGGCCCAAATACAGAAACCCTTTGAATTTTTTTAATTCCTCAGCCGCATCACTAAAATATTTATCATAAGCTAAAGCAACTTCCATTTGGCTTGGAAGTTTTAAAAGGGCTTGAGTTTGTTCTTGCTCCGCCTTCGCCGATAATTTTCCTTTGATTTTTCCAAGCGCCAACGACAAGCAATTCAAAACAGTCAAGGTGCTCGTAAAAGCCTTGGTGGAGGCCACGCCGATTTCAGGACCCGAATTCATGTACAAATGACCGTGAGCCTCACGATCAATCGTCGAGTTTTTCACATTACAAATGCTCAACGTGGTCGCGCCCATTTCTTTAGCCATGCGAATGGCAGCAAGAGTGTCCGCCGTTTCTCCACTTTGGGAAATAGTTATCAATAAAGTTTTAGGCAAGATCACTGGTTTTCGGTAGCGATACTCTGAGGCCACGTCCACCTCAACGGGAATTCGAGCTAACTGTTCAAAATAATATTTTCCAACCAAGCCTGAATAGTAACTGGTACCGCAAGCGACGATGACAATTCTTTCTATTTCAGACAAAACTTTTTGAGTATTTTTCCAATCTTCAGCAACATCGAGAGTTTCAACATCATGGGAACTTTTACCAAAACCAACTTTTGCCAAACGAATTGCATGCGTCTCCGAATCAATATGAGGAGCCATGGCCGCGGAAACCGCCATTGGTTGCTCGTAAATTTCTTTGAGCATGAAATGAGAATATCCTTGTTTTTCCACTTGCTCAGAACTCCAATTAAGTTCTTGAATTTTTTGAGCAACCGCATTTCCTTCGGCATCAAAAATATCGAGTTGTGTTCCTTTAACTGAAACAATCTGCCGGTCATCCAAATAAATAAATTTTTTTGTGTATTGAAGAGCGGCCTGAACATCACTGACTACAAAAGTTTCTTTTTCACCAAGTCCTACCACCAGCGGAGGGCCGTCTTTAAAGGCTAGGAGCCGATCAGGCTCTTGGTCCCAGATGACCAAAATTGAAAAAGCACCTCTGAGTCTTGCTAGAACATTTTTCACCGACTGAAAAAGGTCTTTGCTTTTCTCAACTTCCTCAGAAATTAAATGGGCGACTAATTCTGAATCCGTATCGCTCGTGATATCGGCTTTGCGCTTTAAAAGTTCTTCTCGAATTTCTAAATAATTTTCAATAATTCCGTTGTGCACCAAGCTAATGCCACCTGCTTGGTGAGGATGAGCATTACGCACAGAAGGAACCCCATGAGTTGCCCAACGAGTATGACCAATTCCTAAATGTCCGCTAAATTTTTCATTCATCAAACACAATTCAAGATTTTTTAGCTTTCCCTCAGCCCGAATTCGTTTTACCGACGGACCATCAAAAATGGCCACGCCTGCTGAATCATAACCACGATATTCTAATTTTTTTAGTCCGTTGATGATGACTTCTTTAGGATCACGTGGACCAAGATAACCAACAATTCCACACATAAATACTACTCTTCTCTATTTCTCTTCGTTGTTGTTAGGTGTTTCTTCACTTGGGCGCGCCACATAATTTTCTTTAATCAGTTGCTGTGGCCGAGCAATAGCGAGGGCTCTCTCTGGCACATCTTTCGTGATGGTAGAGCCAGAGGCAATCACTGCATTGTCACCAACGCTGATTGGCGCCACAAATTGACTGTCACTTCCAACGAAAACACCATTCCCAATTTTTGTTTTATACTTTTTCCGATCAACTGCATAATTGCAGGTGATTGTTCCACAACCAATGTTGGTGTCTGTGCCAATCTCAGCATCTCCCAAATAAGTCAAATGCCCCGCTTTAGATTTAGCTCCGAATTTGACTTTTTTCATTTCCACAAAGTTACCTACATGAGCTTCTTCGCCAATGTCGGTTTCTGGTCGCAAGCGAGCAAAAGGTCCAATGCTCGCACGGTTTTGGATTTTGCAGTTTTCTAAATAGGAATTCGCTCGAAGAATAACGGACTCACCTAAGTCTGAATCGACGACAAAACAATTTGGCTCAATCGAGGTGAACGGCCCAATCTTGGTACGACCCTTTAAATACACGTTCGGATGAATCACAGAGCCTGGTGCAACTTGAACGCTAGGCTCAATATAGGTATTTTGCGGATCCAACATTAAAACGCCGGACTCCAGCAATTGGCGTGCTTTTTTATTAAAAACCAATTTATTTGCACGAGCTAATTCTAATTGGTTGTTCACGCCAAACGAAACCCTTGGCGCCGCGACGATGGGAGCCACCTTGCACTGATCGTCCACAGTTAAGGCAATAATATCTGTTAAATAAAATTCACCTTTAGAGTTCAAATTCTGTATTCGAGGCAAATAGTCTTGTAGAATTTCAGACTTCGCGAGGTAAACGCCCGTATTCACCTCTTTAATTTTTAAAGTATCCGCCGAGGCGTCTTTGGCCTCAACAATGGCGCGAACCACGCCTTGATGACGAATGATCCGTCCAAATTGGCCCGGATTTTTTTTGATACAAGTAATAACAGCAAGGTCTAATTTTTCTTCCCGGAAATTTTTAAAAAATTGAACGAGGTCCTCGCCTTGGATCAACGGATGATCACCATTTAAAATGATCACGTCTCCAGAAAGTGTTTCTATTTGCGCCGCTCGAACGGCGTCGGCGGTTCCCAATTGCTGCGCCTGATGAAAAACCTGCACTCCCATTTTTTCAACGACAGTTTTGACTAAACTTCCTCCATGACCCACGACAATTCGAATATCTGTGATTCCCGCCTGTTGACACGCCCAAATAACATTTTCGATCATTGGTTTTCCACAAACCGGGTGTAAAACTTTAGGCAATGGAGAATTCATTCTCGTCCCTTTGCCAGCAGCTAAAATGATCGCAGTCGCAGGTAGTAATTTTTCTGTTTTCTTTTCGTTAGTCATGCGATGATCTCATCATGACGACGAAAATTTTGCATCAAACTTCTTGGGCAAAAAGTGCTGGCGGAAGAGAAATTGAACTTTATAGCTTAGAACATTTATCCTCGAAGGAAGCTTCGCCAATTTTATTTATTGGTGGAGTTCACGGTGACGAGCCAGAAGGCGTCAGATTGACACAGGACCTCCTCCATTGGTTGCAAAAAAACCACAACGTAGCCAATCCTGAAAACGTACACCCTTGGATAATTATTCCTTGTTTAAACATTGATGGCTATCTGAGCAAAGAAAGAACAAATGCCAATGGCGTTGATTTAAATCGTAATTTTCCAAGTCAGGATTGGCATTATGAATACAAATCAGCGAGGTATTTTCCTGGCGATCAACCTGGCAGCGAGCCCGAAGTTCAAGCTCTTGTAAAATTAATCGAGGAAAAATCTCCTTGTTTGATTGTCCATTTTCATTCTTGGGAAGCCTGCGTTGTCTACACTGGTCATCCCGGAAAATCGGCGGCTGAAATTATTGGTCGCGACACGGGCTACCGAATTTCAGAAGATATTGGCTATCCAACACCTGGCTCCCTCGGTCAATATGGCTGGTTAGAGAAAAAAATTCCGGTGATCTGTGTCGAGGCACAAGAAGGTTGCTCTTTAGACTCTGTCTGGCCAACTTTTGGACTGGGTCTTCAGAAATTGCTGAATGAGTCCTCTCGTGGATAATTTACTCTCGAAGGTTATTTTATTAGGCGAACGGCCACCGTCAAATCTTTCGATTCCTGTTCAATATTTTTCCCGTTTTCAAGACTTAGGTTCCCTTTCAGAATCTAATGTAGACGTGCTTTCTTTGCCGCTTTTGATGGCGCTCTCTGCAGAAGCTTCAAAGTATATTCACCTACTGCATGCAAAAAATTCTGCACTACAACTCTTGCTGATCGCTCCGCTGGGCTCAGCGATTGAAGATCTTTTTGAGTGCATTAATAAATTTCCCATTTTTGCGATCGTGGAATCAAATCAACTAACAGAGCTTGAGCCCGCCATCCTTTCTGCAATGGATCGCGCTCAGTTACTTAAACAAAATCAGCAACTCGAAGCCCTGGTGAGAGGGCAAAATGAACGCCTAAAGAATTTCCACAAAGAATTAGAAGAGCGAGTGGAAAAGCGACAAAGTTTTTTGATTGAGGCGCGCTCAAAAACTCTTATCGCAAATTCACGGTGGGAAGCGGTTCTGAAAGCGACAGAAATTATTCAGCAGGCAGAATCGCTCGGTGAAATTGAAAATTCTTTAACAAAAATTTTAGCCGAAGACATGGCTCTTGTTTTAACAAGAATTTACTTTAAACCGCAGGATAACTTATTTAAAGAGCAGCAAAAATCTCATAAAATTTATGCACTTTATCAGGCCAGTCTTTTGCGCGGAGATGATGATTCAACCTTAGGTTCAATTTTCTTTTTGCGCCCCAAAGAAGCCCCCTTTCGGCGGGATGAAACAGACTTTTTGCAAAAAATTGCTGAGGTTGTCTCTCTCGCCATTGATCGTCTGGATAAATTAAAACAAACTGTCTCCTTCAAAGAGCAATGGGAAGCGACTTTTAATGCGGTGATCGAACCCGTGGTTATTTTGAATCAAAATTACGAAGTCTTACAGTCTAATTCCGCTTTCCAAAAATCCTCTCTCGCAGCACAAAAAAACAAATGCCATGAAGCTTTGTTTGACCGAAGCACACCTTGTGAAAACTGCCATCTCGGACAAAAATTTCGTGTGACACAAAAAAACTCTGATCAGTTAACCTATGACGTCTTTAGCCAACCTTTACCGAGTACTCCTGACGAATCAAAATTATTTGTTAATCAATACCATGATGTGACCGCTCAAATTAAAATGGAAAAAAAAATCATGGAGACCGCTCGTCTTGCAGAAATTGGAACTATCGGATCAAGTATCGCTCACGAATTGAATAATCCACTTGGCGGAATGCTGAGTTTCGCCCAATTAATTAAGCTTGATCTCTCTTCTGACCACCCGCTGTATCCCGATGTTTTAGAGTTAGAAAACGGGGTCCGTCGCTGCCGAGATATTGTACAAAATCTTTTAGGTTTTACTCGAAATCCCGCTGCGGAAGAGTGGCGCCCTGTTGATCTACGTGAAGTGCTTAGTCGCGCACTAAAGATTGTGGAGCTGCAATCTCGATCAATGGGGGTTGAAATTAAAATCAGTCAACCTTCTCATCCACTGATGGTGGAGGGGTATTTTGGACATTTATCTCAAGCCGTACAGAATATTTTACAATTTACTCTACAAAATATTTTTGAAACTACTCAGACTTTAAAAAACTTTAAAGGCTTGATCGAAATTCAATTGTTGGAATCTACTCAAGAGGCCGTCATCAATATCCTGGACAATAGTCTAGGTTCAAATCCAATAGAAAGCCAAACAGACAAATCCGGGAACCTCGGCTTGTCACTCGCTAAGCAAATTTTGCACGATCACAACGGCAATTTAATCCTGTCACAGGACGCCAAACCCTTTCGGGTGGCAAAAATTACCCTCCCCCGTCCAGTTTTAACCAACTGAAAGTCTGAATTTTGACTCTGATTTTTGACAGGCCTGTCAAAAATCTCGTAACATAAAAAGAGACAAGAGAACCCACCACGGAAGGAAGGTTCATGCGACCCTCAAGAATTTTAATCGTTGATGACGAGTCCTCATTAAGAACAGCACTCTTTAGAATGCTTGATCGAAAAGGTTACAGTGTTCTGACTGCGAGCAGAGCTGATGAAGCAAGGATGCTTACGCAAGGCGACCAAGTTCTCGATTTAGCTTTAGTCGATCTTAACCTTCCGGACGGTGATGGTATCGAATTAATGACAACCATCAAAGCCAATCATCCTGATTGCCAAGTTGTTATTCTCACCGGACATGGAACAATTGAGACCGCGGTGCGGGCCACCCAAAAAGGTGCCTTTCATTTTATGATGAAGCCTTTCAATATGGAAGAGCTCATGAGTTTAGTGGACAAAGCTTTGTCCCACAAAAAATTAAAGCAAGAGAATTTAACGCTCAAAGCTGAGCTCACAAAAAAATATAAATTTGATCAAATCATTGGTCACTCTGAAGAAATTAAAAGTGTACTTAGTTTGGTGGAACGAATTTCTGATTCGGATTCAACGGCCTTGATCACAGGAGAAAGCGGCACAGGAAAAGAACTTATTGCTCGTGCCATTCATTATAATTCTAATCGCGTGGATCATTCCTTTGTTGCGATCAATTGCGGAGCCATTCCTTCAGAATTACTAGAAAGCGAACTTTTTGGGCATGTGAAGGGAGCCTTTACGGGCGCTATCTCTAATCGCGTGGGTCGTTTTGAAATGGCTGATGGAGGAACAATCTTCCTCGATGAAATCGGCGATCTTCAACCCGCTCTACAAGTAAAAATATTACGAGCCCTTCAAGAGCGAAGTTTCGAACCCGTGGGCGGAACAAAAAGTATTCAAGTGAATGTTCGCGTGATTGCCGCAACAAACAAAAATCTAGAAAACTTAGTACGCGATGGAAACTTCCGTGAGGATCTTTTCTATCGCTTGAATGTTATTCCAATTGTTATCCCTGCTTTGCGTGAAAGAAAAAGCGACATTCCTCTTTTAATGAATTACTTCATGGATCTTTTCAATAAGAACAAAGGTAAACGAATGACTGGCGTGTCCCCAGAAGCCATGGAAAGTTTATCGAATTACGGCTGGCCTGGAAATATACGTGAGCTCGAAAATTTGGTTGAACGTTTAGCGATTCTTAAGGGACACGGTTTAGTCGAGATGAATGACCTTCCGGTCAAATACAGATCCTTGTCAACGGGAGCAACAGCTGCCGGCGCTAGTTTCGAGCTTCCAGATGATGGCTTGGATTTCAATTCGGCGGTCGATCGATTTGAAAACTCATTGATTTTACGTGCTCTAGAAAAAACAGGCTGGAATAGAAATCAAGCGGCACTTATTCTTCGCTTAAACCGCACGACCCTGGTAGAGAAAATTAAGAAAAAAGGTCTTCGTCCTCCTTGCGGAGTGGATCCAGAAATTTCTCAGTAGCTTTTCGAGCGTCCATTGGACGCTCGATCTTTATAAAACCAGCACAACTGAACTAAAAAATCTCCTTGTAAAGTTCCCAAATTGAAACGTTTGTCCTTATTTCCGGCAGAGACTCCTCTGTGACTGAGTCAATTGGAGTCACTTCTACTCAGAATATCTTTATTTTTAATATCTTTATTCTTGTTCCGGCATTTCTTCCTTAACTTTGGTCTAGCTTTTCCGACAAGAATGATGTGGGAATAGGAAGGTGTGAGTATGAAGACCAAAAAGTTAAAAAGTTTTAGATCTGCCCCCCGACGAGCAATAGAGCCCTTGGAAATTTCATCAATATCTATGTTGGATAATTTATCAAAGCTCGCCAAAAAGGCTGAACTAATAGAAGCTTCAATCACGGGCTTCCTGATGATCGTTCACAGGGATGATTTAATTCCAAAAGTACTAAGAGAAAATTTGACCATTGATTCAATTCTCGGCACGACAATACTTATTTATCTGCCGCAAATGAATTTGGAAATTTCTGGCAAGATTGCAAGAACCAAACTACTAGGAAAAAAAGGATTCGAAATAGGTGTTGATTATAGTTCGGATGCACCAGAATATTGGCGTGAATGTCTGTTAGACCTATTGCCTTCTCCAGGAGAATTCAAAGATTAGTAAACGGGGGAAGGCCTTTTTCACTGATGATGACAATCGGATAATGCAAGGGAAGAAACCAGGAAATAGCTTCACCAATTCCCTCCCATTCGGATTCTTTTGGATTTCCCAAAGATTCAACGGAAAAAGCTAAGTCATATTTTATTTTGTCTTTGCTTAACAATAATAAACGCGCATCAAAAATATTTTGATCTCGAAAGAAATCACGTAAAATGGTGCGAACGTGCGAAGGCAAATATTCTTCTGTCGGGGTTCCTGCGTGGGATAATTGTGAAGCCTTGTACTCAACTTTTTCTTTGATGAAAGTGTCACTGAGCGTAGTTTTATGACGCTGGATAAATTTTCCAGTTGAACAAAAAAACCAAAGCATTCCGTAGTTCAATATAAAATCAGGAGCTTCTTTTTGCGGATTTACCGCCAAGCCGATTCCTCGAGTTGATAACCATTGAATCACCTTTTGAGTGGGCTCTGAAATATTATGATCGCTGTCGTTAATTTCTGTCGTCACTACTAAATAGGGCCAACCATCAGGCCCCTCGATCGGGTCTGGCGACATCACTGCCACCTTGCCTTCAGCCAAAGCAGTCAAAAATTGATCTTCCCATTGAATATTTCTCTCACGCTCTGGCGTCAGCGCCAATTTTTTTAATATCATGATCCCCTTGAACCAAAATTCATTACTAGGGTCAATGGAATAAGAAGATTCAGCCAGACCTTGTCAATTTTGAGTGTCAATTTTCCGTTCGTCAGAGATGATGGAAAAATGTATTCACGCAAAGAATCCTATTTTTTAGGTTACCAAGATTTGAAGCTCTTTTACCAACGGTGGATTCCAGAAAAAACCAAGGGGCAACTTGTTATTACTCATGGACACGGTGAGCACAGCGAAAATTATCAACGCGTCGTTGATGCCTTGGCTGGCGAGGGGTGGTCGATCTACGCGTGGGATTGGCGAGGCCATGGGCGTTCACAAGGCCAAAGAGGCTTTGCTCGCCAATTTAGTGACTACTGCTACGATTATGAAGCGTTTCTCAGCTTTTTACTTCAAAAAAAACTCATTGATACAAAACTACCAACGGTTTTTCTTGGTCACTCGATGGGAGGCTTGATTCAGCTTCGCAGTGTGCTAAGTCATTCCGAGTGGACCTTCTCGGCACAAGTCCTCAGCAGCCCTATGCTTGGTGTCGCAATGGATGTGCCCCTCGTAAAACAAGTCGCCGCAAAAGTTTTAAATAATTTTCTCCCTCGATTAACTTTATCGAGTGGTATTTTGAATTCGGCGCTGACTCGTGATCCAGAAATTATTAAGCAGCATGAAAAAGATACTCTTCGTCATACTCGAATTTGTTCAGGTGTTTGGTTTGGTGCTTTGGAGGCGATACAATACGTTAAAGAAAATACAAAAAAATTCGAACATCCCCTTTTGCTCCAAATGCCCGATACGGACCAAGTAGTGAGTTCTTCTGCCTCTCAAGCTTTCTTCGATTCTTTGAAAGAACCTAAGCTCTTAAAAGTATATTCTGGCTACAAGCATGAAATTTTTAATGACCTAGATCGTAAAGTGCCTCTAGATGATTTGAAAAAATATCTTAGTCAATTTATCCGCTAAAATCTTATTTATTTCGAGGCATTCCGTTTGCAGAAAGCGGAAGACGTTCAAAATTTTTTATTTTATGTTTCAAGTTTACAAGGGACGACAAAGCATTTGAATTTTTTAACACTATTTCTTCTTCCAATTCACTTGCTACCGCGGGATGAGAATTCAGATTCATTAAATACTTTTTCTGTAGTTCTTGAGTTTGACTTGTCACCTCAAAAGCCTGCTGCAAACTTGAAAAGACACTTCCGTAAAAAACCTCTTTGCGACTATTCTTTTTACTCCATTGACTAATGATATTACCAAGTTGCTGGTGCATGCGCCCAAAGGTATCAGGCAAAGTTTTTCGTCCGGGGCTGCCCTCAGCTCCGCCAGCCAAGACTGCGGACAGGCTCATGACTTCACGCTCTAAGGTTTCTGTGAGTTGTTCCGCCTCAAGTAATTCATTACGCCCCTGTTGGCGCAGATCTTTATGATATTGTCTTAGCTTAAGATCATATTCGAGATTCCGTGAACCATTAATAAAATATATTTTTTCAGTCAGTACATGTGCTTTTTCACAGGATTCACACAAAACCGAAATTCGATATTCTCCGGCAGGAATTTTTTGCTTTGAATCCACTAAAAGATTCGAAGTTCTGGCAATTCCATTTTTTAAGCTCACGCTTGATTGACTCGAAAACTCAAAAGCACCAATGAGAGTTTCTGAAATTCCTTCTATTTTAACTAAAAATCGAGTTCCATCGGATTGATTTGAGCCAATAGCAAAACTAACTCCATTGTCGACATTTTTTATTAAGCCAATCGCTACACTCGGATCACCGGCAGAAAAAGGCTCCGACACAGCAGCTTTTATTTCACGAAACTCTTGTGCTGAAATATCCTGAGAATCGAGGGTCATTGAGTTCAAAATTGAATAATGATTAAATATCCAAGCCACGGTCACAGACGCAAAGATTCCAACGAGAAAAGCTCTCGTGTATCGACTGCTCATTGGTGATTTTTTTAATGGTAAAATCAAATCTGAAATTCGATTACGAAAAGATATCGCCTTCCCGCCCTCGGCGTCGTCGAAAGTAAATCGGCTTTGACCAAGAATCCTATCCCAGTCCTCGTCAGTCAGTGGTGCAACTTTTTTTTCTGAATTTATTTCTAACTGTGGTTGTTCTGCTGCCTTGTTTTCGTAAGGCCTAAATTCTGTAACGGAAAATATTTTTTCCCATTTTCCTAAAGCTGGAGACCAGGCTTTATAACTAGCATCTACCTTTCTTTGATTAATCTGTTGAATAACCTCCAGTTCAGAAAATGGACCCGAGGCTCCGGCCTCTCCAAAAAGATACCAAGCTTTTTTTGTGGGTTCGGAAATAGACTGAGGATGAGGGTATTCTATATTCTCCATAGAAGTATTTTACTTTGATTTATTATAAAATCATACAAACAAAACGCTACCCAGACTCTTAGATTGCCTGGTCGTTGGTCTTTTCAAGAAAGTCCTGCGATCACAGTGCGTCTGTGTCCTTTTTAATCATCTTAATAATCACTCGACGATTTTGACTTTGATTCGCCAGAATAGGAACTCCATTGTCATCACGATTAGGCAACAATGGTCGAGTGTCTCCATAGCCAATAGCCGTTAAATGCAATTTATCAAATCCGCTCAAAGCAAAATAATCCAATACACGACAGGCCCTAATGCTAGAAAGTTCCCAGTTATTTTTATAAATTCCCCCAGAGTTTAATGGCACATCATCGGTGTGACCCTCGACGACGTAGTTAAAATCTAGAGCTTCGCCCTTAATCGCTTTTATTAAAGTATCTAATAGGTTTCGGGCCTCAGTTTTCATATCTACTGAACCCGTAACAAAAAAGAGCGGCCCCAGAAAAGAAATTTCGACCCCTTTTTCATTGGTCTTAACGACAATTTGATCGCCCACATTCGCCTTTTTTAAAGCTTCACGCACACGACTAGCAATTTCTTCATAGGGCTCTTCATATTTTCCACCGAATTGTTTGGATACTGATTTTTTTGCGGCTTCGAATTTTTCCTGATCCACGGTGGAAAAACTAAGCAAAATAACGAAAAATCCCACTAACAAGGTCATCATGTCCGCGTAAGACACCAACCAGTTACCATCGCCGTCCTCATGAACTTCATGGACGGGATCCAACGAGGGATCATGAGGCTTATTTTTTACTGCGCTCACGCCACTTTCCTTTTACTGTATTGCATTCTCTCTGTCGGAGTTAAATGACTTTTTAAATATTCTTCTACCACTTTAGGATGATCTTTTTGGCGAACCATGCGGAGTCCATCAATAACAATCGAACGAAGAGACTCATCGTCTCGATTGATCGAAGCTAAATTTTCGGCAATTGGAATCAGAATTAAATTTGTCAAAGTTAATCCATAAAACGTAGCCACAAGCCCGATGGCCATCGCCGGGCCTAAAAGCTTTTGTGCATCCTTTCCCCCCAATTGTTGTAAAAGGGAAATCATTCCAAGAGTTGTCCCCATAAGACCAAAGGCAGGAGGAAATTTTGCAATGGTTCGAAAAACTCCGACGTCTTGATCGTACCGCTTGGATAAAATCGCTGATCTTTTTATCATCATTTCTAAGAGAGTATCTTCTGGAAAACCTCCCTGAATTAGCAAATCTACAGCATCTGCTAAAAACGGTGTTTTTATAGATTTTACCTTTGTTTTTAAATAATCAGGATTTTCTCGAACTCCTTTTGCAAGATCTACTATCTCTCGAATAACATTTTCACGGCGAATACCGTAGTTACCAAAGAATTTTTTCCAAACCACTTTGGTTACTTGTATGTAAAATCGCGGAGGAAAACACATTAATGCGGCAGCTGACGTTCCTCCGAAGACAATCAAAATTCCATGAGGATCTAAGAAAATCATGGCTGATTTTGAGGACGTCACTATCCCAAAAATCATGACAAACAATGCCGCGATAACTCCAACAACTGATGATATATTCATTCAACACCTCGAAGAAACAAAACAAACTGTTTCCAATTTCATAGTAGAAACTATTTAGTTAACGCACAATTGCTCTCACTCAAGCGGTGAAAAAACATGACCTTTGTCACTTAAAAGAATTTTCTCTTATTGTTTCGTAGAGAGTTGAGTTGCTGAATATTTTTCGTCGACAGTTTAGTAGATAAAGTACATGCCAATTTGAAGAGAAAATTCGCTCAACGCAGTTTTTACAAAACCTGAAGAGGTTGGTGTCGAAGCATATAAGGCTTCGATTCTTGTAAATCGCCCTGGAGTTGTTTGATAGTCATACCCAGCATGAAAGCCCGTGTAAACACCGCCCGCGCTCACTGAAGGCACTAAGTCGTTTTCTCGATAAATCGAACCACTGGCTATACCAGCCGCAAGACCTAAAAACGGAATTCTACGCGTGACAATTAAAATACTATTTTCATTTTGAGAGGCAACCACAGATGGACTTTTCCCTGTATAAAACCATCGCCAAGTAACACCTGTAAAACCCACTCCACTGGAAAATGGAGAAATAAAAATACCGCGCGTATGATCCACTGAAATACTAGAGGTGTCGCTGGTTAGAAACTCTATGGAAAGTCCAAGCATGCCTGGTCCATCACTTCGATGCACATTAACATCTGTTGAACTAATACTGTTCACGGAGTCAATACCCGCTCCCCCGTACCCCAAGGTAGCGCCCAAACGATATTCAGCACGAGCCTCTTGCGCAGACAACGTCAGAAGAACTCCAAGAAGAAATGAGCTCAGCTCACGCACTCTTAATTTCAACAACGTTATTTTCCTTGTTTTTTGATGGCTCTGGAAAGAGTTCTGCAAGATCTACTTCTTTATGTTTAACCATTTCTTTTAACAGCTCGGCAAAAACTTCTAGACGACGAATTTTTTCTTCATCATTTAATTTATCTGGCTCTGCGAGCTCATCATTAAGCATTTCAGCTGTGATTGGCGGAGCTAATGCAATCATTCGATCTTTCATTTCCGGTTGAAGTCTCAAATATACCACAGCTTGGTCGACTCGAATTCTTCCCATAATGATCGACAATTTATCTTCTGGCCAGTCTTTCAAGAAAGCCAAGCTTGGAATTTTTCGTTTGTATTCAAGCACTCCTGGTCCCTCTAATTTTGCTAGCATTTCTATCTCTTCTAAGATCGATAAAGAAGAAATAATCTTTTCCAACGTCATTTCTAAATGAACAGAGTCGCCTGAAGACTCACCGGCTTTAAGTTTTTTCATGAGTGAGTGGTCGGCCGTGCGCAATTCATCGCTAGCAATTTCATTCATTTTTGATGCCGCTTCTAAGAGCTGAAATTTTTGATCCGCAGTCATGGGCTTAACAAATTTTCGTCGAATGTCATCTGGCATAAATAATGAGACCAATGTTTTCATTTTTGAGTTTTGATCCATCAACACATTGCTAATCACACTGGTATCAAGTCCGGCCAAATAACCAAAAGGCTGACTGAGAACATCTGGGCCCAAATTGAGGACACTGACTAAATCCCAATAAACTTTTTCTAAAATTTGCGCTTTTTCTTTTGGATTTACTTCATTCATTTTGGCAAAAATTCGACTCAAATCCTTCATTGCATCGACCGGAATTGGAAGACGACCGACGTCTCGACCAACAGCCTCGGCGAAACATACCAGTTTCAACTTACCCTCTTCGCCGGCTTGGCACCAAGATCTTACAATATTTTCAAATTCCGAAGATATTTTCGGAACTAAAGCATTCAATTTCACAGAAAGGCTGATAATTTCCTCCGCAGAACGGCTGCGCGCTTCGAGCTCTTCTATAGAAGGCTTTTTTGCACCATCCTCACCAGAACCGCCCCCCATCCCTTGAGCTTGAAGCTTGATATTCGGTGATTCCCCGTTGTTATTTCGATCAACTGAAGATTTCGAAGTCGTGAATCTCCACAAAATTATCCCCAACAGTAGCGTCATCGCCATTAAAAGCTCGCCCGCAAGATGTTGGAATTGGCTCAACCAATCCCACCATTCTCTGTGACCTATTTTTTCTGGTTTAGCAGGAATTTCTTTCACAAAGTTAACTTCGCTTTTACCAATTTTTCCGAACTCATTGGTTAAGCGCGTGTTCAGCCACTTTTCGACATCAGTCTTTATTGCGCTACCTAGATCTTCACGAAGTCCAACATACACTTGTACTGTTTTTATTTTTTTCGTTGCTAAAAAACCCATAAAGGCGGGTTTTTCTTCATCCATTCCAAATTGCTGAATCAATTTCTCTGGATCCAAGGCTCCCAATAGAAGATCCGAGGGCGTTTCATTGGGATCATTTTTAACTTTAGGTTTGCCCTTAGAAGCATCCATCAGTTGCAACTGAACACCCAGCGAAAAGGCCTGACGATCAACAATAGTCCCAAGACCTTGACTGTATCTACGCACCATTAGATCTTCCAAAAAAGCCTTAGCGCTTAATTCATCCGTTGAGGCATTCGCACTCACCGATGTTGTTTTTGCCGCAAAGGCCGTTGAGTAAAAAGCGCAAGTCAAAAAGCCTAAAAGAGCTGAAAATTTTAGAAAGTTTCCAACAGACTTTTTCATCATGGTCCTTTCTTTCCGGCATCAATTCCTGTTGTCGGAAGGCCTTGAAGCGTTCGTACCTTTGCCAGCATTTTTACCGCCTCTTCCATCTGAGGATCATTTTTCAAAGCTTCTTCGTACCACTTCATACTTTCAGGATAATTTTTTTGTGCAAAGTAAATGGAAGCGCGCATTGAGAGCGCCCTTGAAAATTTTGGAAAAGGTGTAATGACTTTATCCAATTCAATCTGTGCTCTTTCAAATTGCTGCGCTAATGCTAACTTTTGCGCCAAAAAAAGATGATCAAGAATTTCTTTTGCAATGCGCGCTTCCTGGGGAGCTTCGCCTTCTTTGAGCTTCACAGTGAGCGAAGTAACAAGTGTTCCAAAACGGGACGCGGGAATACTAAATGTTTGAGGAACAAAACCTTCTTTTTCAACAACGACCGTAAAAAATTCACCTGGAGTCACACCATCTCCCAAAATTTTTTTCACTTCTGAATCAGGCATAAGCAAAGGAGTTTTTCCTAAAGGTTTTTTTTCATTTTTTTCATTTAGAACTGAAACTTCCGCCGTCACGGGATCACTCTTCACTTCAAATTGAGTGGTCGAACAAGCTGCTGTTAGCAGCCCAATAACAATCGCAAGAACCTTCAATAGAGTCATAGGTTTACCCATGTAATAAGTGTAAATCTGAAATTGGGAAAAACAAAGGCTCAGGGATGGAAAAGAAAAATCCTAGAAATTAGTCCAAATAAAAACTCAAACAAAAGTTAAGATTTTCAAAAAATTCACGACTAAGGTGAAGTCTCTATTATAATGGACGCATCCTGAAGCTTGATTCCTCCACCAGTGGAGTTCACCTCGACCAAATATCGATCGAGAGAGTTGAGCGTCACTGGGCTAGACGTTTCAACCAATTGCAGACCTCCTGTCAGGAAGTTCAATGAAGAGTCCGTCACTCCTGATATCGAACCCGTGCCTGAGTCAGAACCTCCACCAGAACCCGCTGTCATTAATTGAACAGAGGCCACTGTCATATTTTGTGGATTGGCGACAGCACGAAAGTTAACAACTGGATTAGAAAATTTTGACAAATCTACCATTGTTCTTTCGTTGTCAATATCCAGCAAAGAATTAATATTGTTATTTGCCAAACCATTTCTAAATATTACTTCTACTTTTTCTAAATTAGTCAGTGAAACCCAAAGACCCGCTTTATAAACACTCACTGAGCCCAAATCACAATTGCCAGAACATTGCATCGCAACTTGATACTGATTCAAATCATTTGCTGGGCTAGAAAAATTGGCAACGCCATCTCCAAAATCTGCTTTTACCATAGTTACGTTACTAGAATTAAATTCAATTTCAGAGCTCTCCACTATTCCACTGGTCGTTCGGTTATAAAGACCAATCAGTCCCCTGCCTCCATTAGATGAAACCAAGGCCTCAAATTGCCAAGGATTATATTCAATAAGCTGAACAAAGCGCGAAGGATCTCGCTTAAATATTGTTGATGAGTTTAAAACGGCATATCCACTATTGCTGCTTGATTCAGTCGGTGAATACAGATCTCCTAGTGAAGGGGAATTCGCCGAAGATAACAAGGGAATATAAACTTTTGTTTTTGAAGCACCGACTTGAGTAATCAAAATTCTTGCAGAGTACACCTGCAATTGACCCGCATTCGTTGTCGAACTAAGTTGAACTCTATAATTATCTGCTAAAACATTCGGTGTAAAGACGGCACTCATTCGCGTCGGTGAATGAGTGCCTGCGGGAATCACCAGACTTCCCCGGACAACGCCACCAGAATCAACAACTGAAAAATTTGCGCCGACGGAGTCTGTATTAATTGCCACGGTTTCAATTTTATAAGTGACCGTTCCATCATAAGCGGTGGGATCTAAACTTGTTTGCGTGCGTTCAAACGTAGTCGCTACCGTGTCAGAGCTCATCGCCTGATCTGTCAACTCAATCGGCACTTGCAAATTCATCACCAGCACAGCAGCGACTGAAGCCTCCGGAGAATCAACGGATAGAACTCCTCCTGCTAAAATTGCATCTACAACATAGTAGTAAGTGACTCCGTTGAGAATTTTGTCATCTTGGTAATTTGTGGCAACACCCAGAGTCGCCAGAGAGCCATAAGGACCAGCGCTTTGTAGGCTTCGACGAATAAGATAACCCGTAGCTCCGGCTGTGGTAGCCCAGGTAAGACTAATTTTATTTGAAGCGGTCATTGCCGTTAATGTGGCTGGCCCCGCCGTTAGAGAAACCCCGACTTCGTTTGAATAAGCAGATTCACCACCAAAAATATTTACCGCAGTCATGACATAATAATAAGTGTTTCCTGAAACGACGGTGCCGTCTGGATACTGATTAACAGCAAAACCTCGTGTTCCAATTTTTGTATACGGTCCACCCGAGGCATTTCCTCGATAAATATTATAAGTGCTCACTTGCGGAGAATAAGCCACCACCCAAGAGAGGTTAACGGTGCCCGTGTTTGGCGCCTCCGCAACCAAAGTCGTAGGGCTTGGTGGATCAACGATTGTGACAGGAAGACTCACCGCTGAAAAGGCCATCAAGTTTCCACCAGCTCCATGTGGTAAAATTTTATAGTAATAAGTTTTTGCCGCAACGACAGTACTGTCAGTGTAAGTCGTGACCACGAGGCCCGTCGCCAGAGGAGAAAAATCAACAGAGTTCACCGAGCGATACACATCATAAGAGATCGCCCCGCCAAGAGCTCCCCAATTAACATCTACCGACGTACCCGCCAACAAGGCTGTTGGAGCTGAAGACTGAAGAGAAGGAATAAAGGCAATCTCAGATGAATATCCAGATTCCATTGTTCCATTCAATGCAGTAACAACCGCATAATAAGTCGTTCCTGGTGTTAAACCGGTTAAATAATTATCTGTTGTCGAAGAAGATCCTAAAACTGAAGTTCCCCACGGACCACCACTCGTGGTTGATAAATACACTGAATAAGTTGTCGCGCCTGACACAGCCGCCCAGTTAAGGCCGATGTCTGTTCCGGTAGAATTATCTATCACAGTAAGACCATTTGGCGTGAGCGGTGTTACTCCTGGCGTAATTCCGTTGCTTGAAGCTGAATTCAATGAACCACCAGGATACACCGCCTGAATTTCATAAAAATAAATATTTCCATTCACCACCGTCGTGTCGGTGTAGGCTCCACCAGTAGCACCAGATTGAATATTTGTGAAATTTATACCGTCGGTAGAACGAAGAACGTTGTAAGAAGTTGCTCCGCCAATGGCAGTCCATTGAATTTGCAGAGAAGAATTTCCAACACTGACAGATGGCGCGGATGGTGCTGAATAAGTATAGGCCGAAGTAAAACTTGATTGACAGCCGGTACCGCAAGAAGAAGTCGCTACTTTAAAATAGTAATGTGTATTTGGTAACAAGGCATTCACTGTATAACTAGTAATATTCCCCCGACTAACATTGCCGGCGGTGGTGTAAGGTCCGGCGGAATTTGTTGCTTTGTAAACAGTATAGCCCCCAGCAGAGTTGATCGTTGGCCAACGTAAACTGACGGAAGAATTTGTTGTCCCTATCACAGTCAAGCCTGTTGGCGTAAAGACTCCGCTCAACATTCCACTAACTTGGTTGGAATATTCACCGACTGTGGCGCCCGCAAAGACAGGTTGAACCACATAATAATATCCCGTGCCCGCCACCGCAGGATTTGCAACAGGTGCGGCGGTCGTATTTGAATAAGGAGAAGTCGCGACATTCGCCAGCAGAGTATAAGGTCCGCCAGAGGTTGTTCCTCGTAAAACATTATAAGAAAGTGCATTTGTTACTGTTGACCAGGTTAAGGATAAAGCTGTCGCAGTGGTATTAATTGCAATAACTGCCGGAAAACCAAAAGTATAACTGACAATATTTGACGGCGCAGATTCAAAGCTTCCCCATTGAGTAGTAACGTAATAGTAATGAGTTCCATTGCTCGATGGAGAATCAATAAAATTATTCACAAGAGAAGGTGCTACATATAAATAAGGACCTCCGAAGGCAGGTGCTGAATAAATATTAAAGTTATTGAAATTCGCTGGCCCTGACCAAGTCAATTGCGGTGATGCAGAACCAATACTTTGTGTGATAACTAAATTAGAAGGAGGCCCAGGATTTATATTCGGAACGCCGCTGGCCTCAACTGATGGCGCTCCTGATATTACGCCAGAATAATTAGAGATAATCACATAGTAATAAGCCGTTCCGTTGACAACACTGGTGTCTTGATAATTAGTTCCATTAAAACTTGGATCTAGCTGAACATAGCTCGGATTTTTCCAACCTGAAACTGTGGCTTTCCAAACTTGATAATTATTCGCATTTACAACAGAGCCCCATCTAATGAAAACTTCGCCATTTCCGGGTGAAACTGTCACCGCAGGACCAGAACGATCGCTCAGAGAAACTTCATTAGAAGATGGCGATCTCATAGGACCCTGAATGGGTCCCCAAATTCCTTGCACCTGATAATAAAGAAAATGAGTGATGGATTGTCCAGGGGGAACGCAATCAAGATAAGAATTCCCCGCAGTAATTACATGGTCGGATTCTCCCCCACTAGAGGTCCCACGTCGAAGGGCAAAGGAGGTGTAATAAGAGCCTCCACTCCACGCCAAATAAACGCCATAATTATTGCCACAAGCCGGAAGGCTATTGAATAAAGTCGCAGTTAAATGAGTCGGCGCCGGTGGGGCATCCATCGCCGTGGCACTCGCCTCATTTGATTGCACGCTATCGCCGGAGGAATTTTTTCCTTCAACAACGTAGTAATAAGTTATACCGTTGATAACTGATTTATCTGTGTAGGAGGTCCCATTAATATCTATTGCAAATTCAGAATAAGGACCTCCGGTTTGTGTCGCACGCAAGATTTTATAAAACATATCTGGCTGAAAGCCATTCCAGTTTAATACGATCAAATTTGACCCAGGGGTTGCTTGCAAAACCGTTGGTGTTTGAGCCGCCGTCGCGGTCACGGTTATTGCCACTTCACTTGAATCCAAACTCGCCCCAGTATTATTTGTGGCCGCCACGACATAATAATAAGTTTTTCCATTGCTAACTGAATAATCTGTATAGCTATTGCCATTTTGATTCCATGTTAATACGGCATAAGGACCACCGCTCACTCTTGAGCGCTTAACTTCATACACAGGATTTGGCGATGCCAAAGTGTCAGGAGACCATCCCAAACTAACTGATCCATCCAAATTTTGTGTGGCCTGTAAATTTGCGGGAGGAACATCACTATGGACAAAATCCAGTAAATGAGTACAAACAGATAGATTCCCGACAATATCAATCGTTTGTCCATACATCGTGGTCGTCTGATTTTGGTCTTCCACGAGGGAAATCCCGCTTCCGATGTAATCACTCGCAAGTCCAGTTCCCAATAAATTAAGGCAAGAAGAATCACGATAAAAATTAACATTAGCAGAAGCCACAATATCAAAATTTGAAGCCAAACTTCCCTTGATAATTGTTTTACGACTGTAAGACGGCGTCATCGGTGTTGCTGAACCTAAAATTGGTCTTCCTGGCGGATTGGTGTCATGAGTGTAATTCAGCATGAAAGTGCAAGAACTTGTATTTCCGGCGGCATCTCCAGTTTGCGCGTAGACCGTGCTTGCAACGTTGGGCGGAACTTCGATCATTATTCCAGAGGAAGTGAACGTTGCAGGTGCCCCATGTCCCAACTGTCCAAGACATAAGAAATTATCGTAAAACTTTACAACTGATGTTGTGAGCGGTTTTCCAATAATATTCGTGACTACGGAACCTTGAATCAAAGGGGTTGTTGATTGGTTATTCGGTGAAATCGGCGTTGAGGCTAAAAAGCTTGGTGCCAAAGGAGAAATATTATCATGCACATAAGTAGTCAAATAGGTGCAATCAGAATCATTGCCGTAAACGTCAGTTGTCAGCGAATAAAGATCTGTCGAAGTATTCGCATTCACTGTGATTTGAATTCCCATGGCTGAAAAAGTGCTTCGACTAGCAGAACCCAAATTTTGGAGACAAGAAGAATCGTTGAATAACCGCACGAATGAAACTGAAGCCGGAGCCGTACCGAGAATCCAAGGTTTTTTACTTGTATTCGATGGCGATTTCGGAATGCTTTGTAAAAACGCGGCTGGCTGAGCCTTTGCCGTTGAATATCCATAAGTCGTCAACTGAGAACACTCGCTGACATTTCCCTCGGCATCAATCGCTTCCACAAAAACATTTGTTATATTCACTGAATTCGGAATGGCAGGGGTCGTAAGCAAAATTCCAGCTCCATTATAATCATCGGCAGTTCCTGTACCCATCTGAGCGGTACAATTAGAGTCAGAAAAAAAGTTCAAAGAAACTGTTTCTAACGAAGCGATTCCAATGATCATTGGATTCGAAGAAATATTATTTGGTGACGGCGGTGTTGTTGATCCAAAAATAGGTAAACTTGGTGGAATGGTATTATTCAAGTAATCCACAAAATGAGTGCAGGCTGAGTTATTTCCAGCACTGTCCACGGCCACGGCATAAATTGGTGTGATCGCATTTGGAGCGACCCCCGCAATGATCCCTGTGCTTTCGAATTCAGCCTTACTTCCAGCTCCAATTTGCACCAAACACAAAATGGAATTGAAAAACTTCATCTGAACAGTATCTGCGGAAGAAAGACCTGAAATTTTTGGATAAATCGTTAATCGAGTGGGTGTCACAGGGTTTGCAGAGCTGTAGGTTGGTGCCGCAGGTGCGACATTGTCATACAAATAGTTTGTTAAATAACTACAAACAGAGGGTAATCCCGCCGCATCGTAAGCTTGCGCGTAAAGCGTGGACAAAGAGTTTGCCGTGACTGTGAGTTGAAAACCTGTCGAGGTAAAATCGGTGGCCAAGCCTGAGACTAAAAGATTTGAGCATGCCGAGTCGCCATAGACAGAAACTGTTACCGTGCCAGTAGAAACCGTTCCCGTCAGCACCGGTGTTAAAGATAAATTATTCGGTGAGGCAGGATTCGTTGAAAGGAAAACGGGAGGACTCGGACCAAGACTACTATGTTGATATTGAGTCAACAAAGAACATGTAGACACGGTCCCCACAGGATCTACCACTTCACCATAAATCGAAGAGGTGGTATCTGGTAATAAAGTGACCTGCACTCCAATGGAGGAAAAATCAGAAGAAGAGCCAGAACCCACCAGCTGCGTACAATTCACATCGGTATAAAGATTCACTGTTGAATTAATTAAGGCTGTTCCAAAAATGGCTGGTTCGTAAGAAACGGCGGAAGGGGAAGATGGACTTGTGCTATTAAAAACTGGTGGCAGAGGCTGACCCGGGGAAAAATTAAAATCACCAACATAAAAACATCCAGAAACAGTATTTGTCGAAAAATAAATATGACTTGTCACAGAGACTGGCAATAAAAGCTGAACGCCTTGACCGGAAAAATCACTTGCTAATCCTTGCCCAACTTTTGAACCACCACAGGTGGAATCTGTAAAAAACTGGACTGGACTTTGTGCGCTGATCACTGAGGCAGGTAAAGTTCCCGTAAGATTAACTGTGGCCACGGTTGATGTATAAGAAACAAGGGTCATGCTTGTCAGCTTCACCATCGTTGGCGTAGGGACTGTCGCTGATTGCTTAAAGCTGCAACCTGCAAAAGTGAGAGTAAGAATAATGGCTGTCAATAGCCTTTTAAATAGTCCACATTCCACTGTTTACAAAAATCCTTTCAAAAAACGTCCAACTTTGTCAGTGTCCCAACCACAATTTAACAGCATTGTTTGTTCCATCAAAAATCATAATATCTACTGCGCCATCACCATTAAAATCTGCGCCCACGAGTCCATTGGCGGCGCCATTTGTATCAACACTTAAGGTTGTATTGAACTGACCATTTCCGGAGCCCAACAAAATGGTGAAAACATTATTTATTCCGTTCGTTACGGCTAAATCTAATTTTCCATCTCCATTAAAATCACCCATAATCATTGCTTGAGGATTTAAGCCGGCAAAAAAAGTCGTCGGATTTCTAAATGAACCATCGCCGTTACCAATTAAGACATTAACAGAGCCGTCATTCATATTAGCCACGGCCAAATCCATATTTCCATCATTGTTAATGTCAGCAGCAAGTACGGCACTAGGGCCTCCGCCCGTTTGATAATCAATATGAGTTTGAAAAGTTCCATTGGAGTTTCCAATCAAAATACTGACTGTGTTGCTTGCCTTATTTGTAACAGCTAAGTCAAAAACATGATCACCATTGAAATCTGCTGCCGCAATGGCGGAAGGAGCTCCCGCTACCAAATAAACCACTTGCGCTTGGAAGGTTCCATCGCCATTACCCATTAAAATGCTGACATTATTACTGCCACTATTAACAACCGCTAAATCTAGTTTTCCATCAAGATTAAAATCTTTCGCGATCACTGCTGCAGGACCGTTTCCAACCGCATAATCGACCCCCGCAGCAAAAGTCCCATCGCCATTACCCAAGAAAACTCGAATGCTTGATTTATTCGGATTTGTCACGATCAGGTCTTTTTTTCCATTGTTACGCAAATCTGCCGCGATCACTGCACTGGAATTATCACTTGTGGACAAGGTCCCTGTAAGAGCAAATAAACCATTCCCAAAACCTTTTAAAATATTTAAAGTTTTTGCTCCGGTTGCAATCACTGCAACATCTAATTTCCCATCTCCATCAAAATCAGCAACAGCTCCTGCCGTTGGATTCGTGTCGACAAGAGTCGAATAATCAAAAACTCTACCAGGCTGTCCAGGCAATACTTGCAATTGTCTATTGCCGTTTCCAACCACTAAAATATCTTGCTGTCCATCTTTATTAACATCTCCTGTTGTTACAAATGATGGATTCATCGTTACAGGAAAATATCCTATTCCAGTAAAAAGACCATTTCCCTGTCCATAGGCGACGGTCACAGTATTGTCGTCTCCGTTAGAAATAATAAGATCAATTTTACCATCGCCATCTATGTCTTTTGCGAAAATGGAATTCGGATTTGATCCCACAGGCACGACAGTTCCACTATTAAAACCTCCGGTTTTATCATTAATATAAATTGTGACTTGGCTATCTCCATTCTCTATGACTGCGAGATCTGGGAAACCATCGCTATCAAAATCACCAACGGCAACGGAGACCGGAGAATTTCCAGTTCCAAAACTGACTTGCGGACCAAAAAGTCCACCACCCTGGTTTAATAAAACACTAAAAGTATCATCTCCAGAATTTACAACGATGAGATCTAATTTGCCGCTTTTCTTGATATCGGCAACTGCGATGGCCGTCGGTGAAGCTCCAACATTGTAAGACTGAGCGGCATTGAAGGTTCCATCTCCTTTTCCTAGCCGAACAGAAACTTGGGCACTTCCGGCGGCAGTGATGACCACGTCGAGTTTTCCATCTCCATCTAAATCTGCTAGCAAAATAGCATTAGGAATATTTTCACCATTTTCTAAAAGAATATTTATAGGCGTTTGAAAGGTGCCGTCACCATTTCCTAATAAAACCTGCATGGCATTTACAACCGAATTTCCACAAGTGATCACCAAGTCTTTTTTTCCATTACCTCGCAAATCACCGACCGCGATTCCATTCGGAGAGCTGCAAATAGGATGAATCTTTGTCATGTTTGAAAATAAGCCATTTCCCAAGCCTAGAAGTATTCCAATGCTGGGATCACCGGTATTAAGTACAACTGCATCCAAATTTCCATCACCATTTAAATCTGCCATGACTAAACCTGTCGGATTTTGACCAACGGTGAAAAAGGCACCCATATTGCCTTTGCCAGAAAAAGTAGCGGTCTCTGAAAAAGTAATTTTCCCATTCCCAGACCCTGCGTTATCCGGAAGAACAGCATTGAATGGCGCCACCTCGATAATATTCGAAATAGCCGAGTCACCCATTTTGACATTAATTTGCGACAGGCCCGTCAAATCCGAAAGCTGTAATATCGCGCTAGTGATTGAGGCATCGCCTTGAAGAACTCTAAAATATAAAGGGTAGTGTGCAATTCCATTTCCATATTGATCCACGACCTGCACCGCAAGTGGTAAGCTCAAGTTTCCACCAATTGTCGTGGTTTGACCATTTCCACTTGTCGCTCCGTAGACCAAGTGATCAGCAGGCCCTGCCACGGTCGTAATAACGACATTGACTGAGGTTCCGAGTGTGTCTGTGACGGTCAAAGTATCTGCAACATTTGCTACGCTTCCTGTGGTGTAAGTATTCGTTGCCGAATTAAAATTTCCTCCAGAATTATTTGTAGCTAAATTAACAGTGTAAGAGCCCGAGCCTCCGCTCAGCGTAAATATTTGAGGTGTTACAACTTGAATAAAGGGATTCGCTGGAGAAGCTAACAAAGCGTGCTTTTTCCAAATTAAAGAAACACTTGCAGAATTATTAGCAGCATCAGTTTGAGTCACAACTATATTGTAATCACCATCAATAAATTTTGGTAAAGACAGGTTAAAATGAGAGCCCACACAAACACTCGAGCCAACCCCATCGCCTGACAAGGTCACGACCGCGCCAGTTTCACATGAACCAGAAATTGATAAAACCGTTTGTGCTGATAAAAATGGACTTGCTGTTGGCGTGAGCACGACAGGCTGAGCAATACTCGTTTTACGAACCCAGACCATGGAGGCAGGGGCTGAAATCGTTCCCTTGCCATCCATTTGAGTCACAAGATAGCTGTAAACTCCATCGTTACTGGCAAGGACTGTAAAAGAAAAACTTCCATTGGCACAAGTCTGTACCGCTCCTGATGGGCCACTCAAAGTAACGAGATCTCCGGTCATGCAGGTTCCTGAAATCACCAAAGAGTTGCTGGAGGAATAGAAAGGACTTGCCGCAGGAGTGGCAATTGTTGGAACGAGGGTCGGACCCCCTGTCGAAAGTTGCACTGGTGCAGAAAGGGCTCCACCACTGTGACAAGCGGTGAGGCTCGTCGCAAGGCCAAAAAATGCCAACGCAAGCACCACTTGTCCTCTGAACAGTTTTAAAAAAATTCTTTTCAACACAATTCTCATCCACGTCCCTTTTTCTTTCACAATCCTATTTAGGTATTCGAGTGACCCTTTGGGTATTCACATCCGTGACGTAAATATAAAAACTATCACCTGTGATATACCGAGCTTCACTAAACTGACCCATTTTATAATTACTGAGGGCCACGCCACCTGTACACCAACCTGGCGTAGCCGTCGTCGCGCCAGCACAACCCGTATCACCAGCTGTCGGTGAATTTCCTGGCAAAATCGCCCCTTGCCAACCCACCATACTTCCTGTGGAAAGATTCATTTTAAAGACGGCCGGCGAACCAGCAACACCACTTCCGCAAGGATTGTAACTCGTTCCATAAAGGTAAGTTCCGTCGGTCCAAATTCCTCTTGGATAAGAACAACCTTCATTCCAAGCCGACACCGTGACCGGATTAGTACTCCAAACTTGAGTGAGTAAATCAAAACGAGCTCTCGCCGCTCCCAACCAAACTCCCGCTAAATTGTATTTATCAATTCGATAATTGTAAAAATTCGAAACATATATATTAGTGCCATCCGAGGTGATTCCATTGTTGGCACCCGCATTGGCGTAGGTACTTTGGTCATTGTAATACCCTAACCAACCATTCATAAAGTAAAAGCCACCACCGCGTTCACCATTTGAGTTTCCAGCCTGAGCTGTTCCGCCTTTGCACCAACCGCTCGTCGAAACGGTGTAGCTTCCATTACTACCCGTCGTGCAACCACTACTTGGCGCTGCATTTGTACGACCGATCCAGCCGTTGAACGCCCCCGTCGACGCATCATAAGAAGAGACTCGATGATTATTGGTATCAACAACATAAAGTTTTCCTGCCACATGAGTGATGGCGCTTGGGTAAGACAACATTCCATCGCCCGTGCCGGAAGCAGAGGTCCCTCCCACACACCAACCCGGCGTGAACGCTCCATTCGCCGTGCTCGTGCAACCTGTTGCCCCACCCGATGGCGGAGTCGAAGACACCATTCCGATCCAACCCACATAGGCCCCAGTGGCCGCATTGTATTTGCTGATGCGATGAAGCCCTTGATCCGTCAAATACAAGTAGGTTCCATCACCCGTAAGACCCATCGGCTGATTCATCACTCCTGGCATCGTTGCAGGATTGCTAATAAAGTTAATCGCCCACCATGGATTCGGCATAGCTCCCAAACACCAACCCGGAGTCATCGCCATTGGATTCATTGTTAAACAGCCAGAGGCTCCGCCAGTAGGTACCGTGGTTGCCCCACCAATCCAACCGATGAGTTCACCAGTGGCTAAACTGATTTTTTTAATCCGGCCATTGACCGAGTCCACAACATACAAATAAGTTCCATCATTATAAATCCCGGTGGGATTATAAAAATCGCCATCCCCAAAACCATATTTTTCTGCAATGATATTTGCATCATTACTCCAAGCCGTTGGCGCCACACTCGAGTATGCCAAAGAGCCTCCATAAGCCCCGGTGGTCATATTAAATATTTTAATCGTCGCGGAAGCATATTGCCCGACTAAAAGATTTCCATTGCTATCACTTTCAAGTGAATAAGCTTCCTCAAAAGAGGTCTCATCCATCCCGCCCTTCGCTGTTCCTCCTAAACACCAGCCGGGTGTATTGGCACTCACTGCTAAAGAAGAACAATTATTCGTATTTCCTAAGGCTGAAGACATCGAACCATTATTGCTGACTTTACCCATCCAACCCTGCAAAAGTCCTGTGTTATCCACAGCGATAACTCTGTTAGCATCTGCAAAGTAAAAATATCCAGTTCCAGCATCCTGAGCCATTCCAAGACTGGCTCCGTTTGTATAAGTATTCGTTTGCCAGTTGTAGGGTAGATTTGGCAACTTTCCTAAAAACTGCCCGGTGTTAACATCATACTTTGTGATATTCCCACCCCACACGGCTTGAGCGACATAAAGCACTCCGTTACTAATATACAAATTCGATGGATAATAAATCCCACCGTTTTGAACAATCGTGGCATTGCCTGCAAGTTGATATGTCCCGCCCTTACACCAGCCCGGAGTGATGGCATTATTAGCTAAAGTGGTGCAACCAGCGGCACCACTCGTTGGAGCTGTGGTATAACCCACCCCCACCCAACCTGCAAATGAGCCATCTCCCACGTTAAAACGAAGAACGGCTCCGTAAGTGCCGACATAAAGATAAGCTCCATCTGTGGTGATAGCTCCTGGATTGTAGGAAGTTCCATTTCCATAACCCCAACCGGTCGTGCCGCTGGCGTTCACTGCCGTGTTTCCGCCTTTGCACCAGCCCGGAGTGATTCCCGAAGAGGTCGTTGTGCAACTGACTGGTCCCCCTGGACCCGCCGTCGAAGGTGTCGAACTAATCCCGCCAATCCAACCTGTGAAGGCTCCCGAATTAATATCGTAGCGATTGATTGAGTGCGAAGATTGTTCAACAACGTAAAGATAGGTTCCATCATCTGTCGTTGCTAGTGGATAATACATCGCACCAGAAGTTGTTTGAGTGGTCGCAGCCGACTGTCCGCCCAAGCACCAACCCGGCGTGGTTTGTCCGCTGAGTGTCGCCACACAGGCCGCTGATGATGGCAAGCTTGAGTAAAGAGCTTGATTACTTCCCGTCATGATCGCAGAAGCATTGCTGGGATTTGAAAATAATCCAATCCAACCCACATATCTTTGGTTTGTGTAATCGTATTTTAAAACCCGATGAAGTGCCGAATCAGTCACATAAAGGAAGTTTTTTCCAGCATCAAAATGCAAGTGCCGAACACTCGATGGCGCATTCATACGCGCTGAAACTGGCTGCACACCACTGCGGAACCACAATAAAGCTCCGGTGATTTTATCGACGATGCTTCCTAATGTTCCTAACCAACCCTTCGCCGCCTTCACCATCCAGGCCATTGAACCTGTGGTTAACACGGACGCCCCATCCACTGCGTTTAAACTCAGACTATTCCCAGGATATTGACCCGAGAAATAAAAACTCTTAGCACTGTCTCCCGTTGCAAAGGACAAACTTGTAATAATGTTCGTACAAGAATTATCGCTATAAAAAGTTCCTGCTGAAGAAAAGCCCGTCGGATATCCCGTGACATTCAGATTCGCGGTCAAAGCACCAATGGCCGCCGTGACATTCGGAGTTGGAGTCGCACCATCCATTGTTCTCACAGTGAAGGGGCCGGCGCAAACTGTCGTATCTGAATTTGCCGGAGTTGGTCCTGTGATGGAAAAGGCCGCTGGAGAAATTCCAATTGCGATCGTCTGTGAATTTGCCATTAAACCCGCAGGATCGGAAATATGAATATTCAGAGCCTCCGCATTCGTGTCAGAAAAATAAACCGTCATCATCGAACTATTCGCAGGAACAGTTAATGACGAAGTCATCGGCGCGCCAGAGCAAGCAGAGGTGGAATAAAATTTTCCTTGCGTGCCCGAAAGACCATTAATAGTTAAAGTGGTATTCGAAGTTGCCACCACTGAATTTCCCGCAACGTCCTTTAAAATCACATTAAAAGCGGTAGAACATTTTCCAGCCACAACACTGTTAGGTCCGGTAAAGTTAATATTCGAAGGTAAAATAGTGATCGTTTGTGTTGATGAAGTCGTTGCCATAATGCCGTTAGGATCACTCACATTCAGATTAAAACTCTCCGCCACAGAGTCTTTCAAATAAACTTTAATCGGATAAAGACCTCCTGCTGTCACTGGCAAAGAAACCGACGTAGGCGTCAGCACCTGCGTACAAGAAGAATCAGAATAAAGTGTCGCACTTGATCCCGCTACGCCTGTCACGGCCACCGTTGTTATATTAAACAAAGGGGCTGCTGCATTATTTTCACTTGTCGGAGTAATTAAAATCGGAGGAGAACAAACACCCGCAACCACAGACATCGGAGTTCCGGCTACCGCAGGTGGTGATGGCATCGCCGCTGTTAAACTAATTTTATCTGGATTAACAAGAATCACTCGAGTTCCCGTCGTTAAAACATGGGAGGAGTCCGTCAATGTTAAAGTCAAAGACTCACCAGCAAAGTCTTTTAGATAAATCGTTTTTGTATTAGTTCCCGCTGTGAACGTCAAAGTTCCACCCAACGGAGTGCCCGTGCAAGCGCCGCTGGTATAAAGTGCTGCCGATCCCAACCCACTGATCGTGAGCGGCGTACTGGCCAAAGCATTGGAAGGATTATTTCCATTGTCTTGCAACCGAACTGTGATAGAAGAACTACAGCTTCCAGAAACAACTGAAGAGGCTCCTGTGATTGCAATTTTTTGTGGAACTCCGGCCGTCACATTAAACGCATTACTGTAAGCCGGACTGTAGCCGCCGGCACTGGCTAGAAGTTTATAACCCGTCGCTGTTTTATCAATTCCTAAACCACTAAAGGTTGCAATTCCGTTAACTGCAGAGACTGTCGTTGTACCACTTAAAGTGGCTCCATTCACATTTGAAGCAATCGTAATTGTGATACTGCCGGAGGACTCTGTTCCGGTGTTGATCACATTGCCATTCACATCTTCGATGGCTAACTGAATATTTGCGATGCCATTTAAACCCGCAGGAGAATTTGTTGGCTGAATGAAAAATCCTAACTTAGCTGGAGTTCCTGGCAGAAACGGCGCCAAAGTTGTTAAGCTTGATAAGCCGGAAGGAGAAGAAATTGATAAAGTTCTAAATGGTGCGGACTCATCCGCTGTCAAGGTGCTGATGGAACCACTCACTTGACCATTGGCTCCGGTATTTGTTGTCGGCTGACTTAAAGTATCACCAGAAATGCTTGAAATAAACTGAGGTTTTATTCCTGAAATCGGATTGCTGTATTGATCTTTCAAAGTAATCACGACGGAATAACTTGAATTCCCGTCTGCGACCAAAGGACTCGAGGGTGGAACTGCCGGACTAATAGCAATAGAGGAAGTCGTAACACTCACCGCGCCTGAGCTAATAACAAAACTATTTGAATCCGCAGTCAATGGACCAGAACCATTCAGACTCCCAGAGGTATCTGTTTTTGTGGCTGTTAAAATTTTTGTTCCAGATTCTTGAAAGTTGATACCACTAAAAGAGGCGACCCCATGAACAGCCGTCACTGTCGCTGTTCCACGAACGGTCCCTAAAGAGGGTGAAAAAGTTGATATCGTTAAAGTAATTAATGTTGAAGAGTCCGGACCTGCGGTAAGAATATTGCCGTTCACATCTTCGATCGCAATCACCGGTTGACTTGGAAGAGCCACTCCCGCCGTGCTACTGGTTGGCTGAGTTGTAAACACCAATTGCGTTGCCTGACCCAGAGGAATAAAGGTGGTCGTGACCGTGTTATTGTCTTCAAAACCACCAATCACTAAAGCCACACGACAAGTGTATGTCGTTCCTGGAACAAGGTTATTTAATGTCGTTTGCGTCGGAGAAGACGCCGGAACGCTTGCTAGCAAAGTCTCCGTCACCGCTGTTGTTCCCACTTTGCAATACACATTGATCAGATCTGCATTTGAACCATCGTTGTAAGTTAAAATGGTTGTGGTTGCAGATTGCACACTTGAAGAAACCACGCCGCCATAAGGGATGGCCCCCAAATCATGAACGTTCGAGTCTTCTCCTCCAAAGGCATCCACCGCGCGCACTCGGAAAGCATAATAGACATCAGAATTTAAACTAAGAATGGTGGCCGAAGTTGCGGGAATCGGAACCGTTTTAATTAATTTCGGTGAAAACATTAAAGTCGTATCGTAGATATTATAAGCCACAACACTTGCATCCATCGCCGCATTCCAAGATAATTTCACTTTCGAATTAGAGATAGTTTGTGCAGAAGTTAAACCAGGAAAAGAAGACCCAGCAACAGTTTTAAGATTTAAGGAGTTTTTATCAAGACCCACATTTTGCGGAACACAGCCCGTTAAAAATATGGACGCACTCATGAGTGCTAACAGCAAAGATGTTTTACTCATTATAAATAAATGGTTCACGTTAAACCCTCCATAACGTACAACAATAGGCATATTGAATCGCATATTTGATCGGCAAAAAATTAACAAATCTTGAATTTTTGTATTGATTCCTATGTATTTGTACAAATAAGCGACCCCAATTGGGGCGGTCTCAACAAGTACTGTCTCTTATTGAGTCCTAAGTAAAATATTTGTAGTGTTTCACCGATTATCTTGAACTAGCCCTCCATTGGAGGGGGCGGTGGCGCGGCGGTGCCCAAGGCTCCACGCGAAAGGCGTTCAAGCGATTCCTTGTGCTGGAATAATGCTTTTTCTGATTTTGTAATGAGCGAGCGCATGAAATCTCGTTGCTGAACAAGTTGGTCAATCATGCTCTCATACTGCGCACGATGAGGAGAAATGCTTGGAGTTTTCTTAAGCTCACATTCGACTCTAGAAATCTCTTTCTCGATCACAGCCATATAATCCTGCAAAGGGTGCAGCGTCACGGCAAACTCAATCTGACGAGCTAACTGTTGAAGAGATTTTTGGTACTTCGTCTTTTCTTCAGAAACAAATTGATAATAATGAGTTAACTGTTTTTCCCGAGTGGATAGTCGCTCAAATTCAGCCTGTAATTCTTGAGTCTCTTTTTTTACTTGTTGACTCATTGCTTTCATTTTCTCTTCCATTTGAGCTTTATCTGCTCCAAATTCTGATTTTCTTATTTCGAAATCCTGGCGCTGTGCTTCGATTTTTTTAGTGAGAAGATCCGTGACTGTATTTAACTCTTTATTTGTTTCTTCACGTTGTGCGAGTTCCCGACGAGAATTTGCAACTTGCGCATTCAATTCATCAATACTTTGAATCAGATCAAATTTCTCGGCTTCAAATTTAATGGACAAATTTGCTCGCTCAGCCGCATGAGTTGCTTTTAATTGATTGACCTCTTTAAATTGAGCCGCCTTTTGTCGATCTAATTCCATTTTCATTTCAGAAACTTTTTGTTCAGTCGTTTTTTGATCATTTTCATAAACAACTTTCAATTGCTCGATTTCTGAATGGGCATTTTTAATCAGATCAAATTTCTCAGATTCAAAACGAACAGACAGATTCATTTGCTCTGTAGCCGCGGTCGTTTTTAATTGAGTAACTTCTATGGCATAAGCCGCTTTCTGACGATTGAGTTCCTCGCCTTTTTCAATGGTACTTTGTTCTGCAGCTTTGAGCTCATTTTGATGACTTGTTTTTAATTCCTCAATTTCGGCACGAACCTTTTGCGTTAAATCAAGTTTATCAACTTCAAATTTGATAGATTGATTTATTTTATCAGCAGAATGAGCGGAGTTTAACTGAGTTATTTCTTTGCAATAAAACTCCTTTTGCTCATTAATTTCTGCCTCATGAATCGTTACTAACAGGGTCATTTCAGCATGCTGACGATTTAATTCTTCTTCCTTTTCAACGATATTTTGTTCTGCTCTATCAATAACATCCTGTAACTTAGTGCGCTGATCCTTAAGCTCATTCTCATGAGCCGTTTTTAATTGCTCTATTTCCGCCTGAGTGTTCTGAGCCAAATCAAACTTATCAGCTTCAAATTTTACAGAAAGTTGTTTGATTTTTTCGGCGTAAGAAGATTTCTGCTTAGTTATCTCCGCCTCATAAACAAATTTTTGTTTTGTTATCTCTGCCTCATAAGCCGACTCTTTCTTAGAGATCTCCGATTCGTGAGTGGCTTTTAACAGGGTCATCTCTTCCTGTTGATGATTTAATTCTGCTTCCTTTTTAACAATATTTTGTTCTGCTCTATCAATAGCAAACTGCAACTCGGTTCGCTGAGCCTTGAGCTCATTCGCCTGATCCGTTTTTAATTGCTCTATTTCCGCCTGAGTGTGTCGAGCCAAATTAAGTTTATCAGCTTCAAACTTAACAGATAACTGTTTGACGCCATCAGCGTAAGCAGATTTCTGCTTTGTAATCTCAGTGTCATAAACAAATTTTTGTTTTGTAATCTCTGTCTCATAAGCCGACTTTTGCTTAGTTATTACCGATTCGTGAGTGGCTTTTAACAGGGTCATTTCTTCCAGTTGGCGATTTAATTCTTCTTCCTTTTTAACGATATTTTGTTCTGCTCTATCAATAACAGACTGCAACTCGGTCCGTTGAGCCTTGAGTTGTTCCTTTTGTCGTTTTTCTTGCGCCTGGAGTTCTTTTTGAAAAACATGAGCTTGTTCTTTTAATCTGTTTTCTATTAAAGAAAGTTCCTTTTGAAAAGCACTTGCTTGTTCTTTCAAATTATACTCAAGAGCCGCAAGTTCCTTTTCATGAGTGACCTTCATCTGTTCAAGCTCACTGCGACTGGCGTAAATCAAATCAAGCTTTTCGCTTTCAAACTTTGTGGCTAAACCAGCCAATGCCGTTTCATGAACCATTTTTTGTTGGTCTAAATTCATTTCCATTGTGGAAACTTTTTGTTCTGCCGCATTGACAAGAAATTGTTGTTGCGCCAGTTGTTCCTTATACAGGCTTTCTTGTCGACGTTCTTGTTCTTGAAGGTTTTTTTGAAATGCACGAGCTTGTTCTTTTAAGTTTTTTTCCAGTCCCGAAAGTTCTTTTTCTTGAGCGTTTTTCATTTGCTCAAAAGACCGGCGCCCAGTTTGAATGAGTTCGCTTTTTTCAGCCTCAAAGTTTTTAGCTAAATCTGTCAACTCTGTCACATAAGTGGTTTTTTGCTGGTCTAATTCCATTTCTTTTTCAAACGCTCTTTGTTCTGCTGCTTCTGCAAGGAGCTGTTGTTTCTTTAACTCTTCTTTAAAATTTTCTGTGAGCTGTTTTCGCTGACACTCTTCTTGTTTTATAAGATCCTCTTGAAAGATGCGAATTTGCTCTTTCATGCTATCTTCTAATCCGAACAGCTCTCTTTCGTGATCTGCCTTCATTTGAAAAATTTCAGTTTGACGCGCTTCAAGATCTTCTTTTAATTGTGTCAGCGCTTTTTGTTCGTTGGATATTTTCGTATTAAGTTCATTGATCTCTTCATCACGCAAACTGGATTTTAATTTCTCTGCCTTAAGCTCTAACAGAAGAGATTCCATTTCTTTTCGAACAGAGGCTAAGGATTTTTCATTTTTCTGAAGAATGGAATTAATTTCGTCTTGTTGTCGCTCTTTTAATTTTGATTCTCTCGTGATACCTTCTTCGAAGAGCTCCTTAAGCGCTGAAATCTCTGCAACAAAAATTGCAATTTGACTCTCTAATTCCAAAACTTTTTCCTGACGAGACTTTGCGTCTCTCTCCGTTTGATCTAATACTTGTTGAAGTTGTCCTAGGTTCTGATTTCTAGCCTCAATTTCTATATTTTTATCTTCAACGATCTTTTGAATTCGAAGATCCTCACCGATTTTCAATTTCTGCATTTCTACTTCTAAACGAACAGTCTCTTGTGCCAAGGCTAATTCTTTTTGATCTTTAATTTTTCGAACTTCCAGTGCGTGCTGATATTGTTTTCTCAAGGAATCAAGTTCTGATGATAACTCAACAAGCTGAACATTTTTTTGGTTTGTCTCAGCTTTTAAAAAAGAAATTTCATGACTGAATCGATTTTCCAAAAGAAGTGAACTTTCGTTTTGGCTTTTATTTTTCTCTGATATTTCTGAATTTTTCTTTGCCAAACTCTCATTTTGAGTACGAAGCTCTTTTAAATTTTGTTGTAACGTTGAAATTTCCGAATTAAACCTATCAAAATAGGTACGTAAGTTCGTCTCAATTTCATTCACGTCTTTAGTTTCGATGATATTTTGCTTATGAATGTCCATATTATAGCCACCTTTTGCCTAATATCATTTCGGTACATTTTCTCTACACTTGAGACAACCAAAGACGAAATTGAAAAATCTAGACCCCAGACCAGATTTATCAAAAGGATTCCATTAATTTACTGGCCTGCCGATAGATCAAAGGGATGACCAAAGTCAACCCAAGCACTTTTTGGAGGCAATGATATGTGGGCTCAGTATAAAATAAAAATAAATTGGGCAAAGTCGATGGAGAAAGTTTGGCTTTCCTTTGGCTTCAGCTTAGCTTTACTTCAGGGTTGTTCTTTTTTTTCAACGAAGTCTGATTCGCCAGAACTGACAGAAAATAAACCTTTCTCCTCAACCATTTCAAGTTCAAAAAATCAAGTACCGGTACCTATTGATGTTGCTACCGATGTTGCTTTGGCTTCTGGTTTAGCTCATCGTTCGCCAAATATTATGTCGGACGAAAATGAAGTGGCTCCACGGAATCTTGCTTCTGAGGGTGCTTCGGACTCTGGTCTAGATAAAAAATCAATGACTATAAAAGATGGCGACGACCCCGCCAGCCAAGAAAAATTAGCAAAAGACGGCAGCTCTGACAAAGGTCCTAATGATAATAATGTCTCTGGAAAAGGGAAGAAAATTTCCTATCAAGTCCAGCACGGCGACACGTTAATGAAAATTTCTTTTGAAAAATATGGAAACGTTTATCGCTGGAGAGAGATTTATAACATTAATAAAGACACTATAAAAAATTATAATGTTCTTGTTCCTGGAACAATGTTAACTATTTTAGGGGTTGAATATATAGTGATAGAAAAAAATGGAAAACCATATCTGATCAAGAAAAATGACACTTTGGTTAAAATTTCAAAATGGCTATATGGGGATTCTCGAGAGTGGAAAAGTCTCTGGGAAAATAATCGTCAATTGATTCATAACCCTGACAAGATTTATGCTGATTTCACCTTGTACTATCAACCAAAAGAAAAGAAATGATTTATTTGGAGAGAGCCTTCCTTTTCATTCTAATTTTTGCAGCACTAGGCTCTAGTTCCTCAAACGCACTCGACCCAAGTGCTCCTTTGCCCGAAGGGAAAGCTGTTAGTTCAGATTCACCCAGTGCTTCAGAGCCACCAGCAGAAAATTCAATTCAGCGAACGAACTGGCAAGCTCGAATCATTCGCTCAAAAAAATCAGAAGAATTAATGGAAAATCTTGGATTACCTGAGATCCAACTTCCAGTTGTTATGGTTCATTCAGGGACAAAATTTCGCCCCATGGTGGAGATTCCGGTGAGCTTCAAAGCTCGCGGTTGGACGCTCTTCATTCAAGATAAAATTCAAGTGACTCCCACTGGCGAGCCCGGAAAATTTAAAATTTTTGCATACATGAACGGCCCACTGAATGAAATGCTTCTTGTTGCCCACGGTCCCTCAGGAAAAAAAAGATCTGAGATTGTTTATATCTACACACCAGAGGCTCAGGAATTTAACGTAGTGACACCCTGGGATGCTGTTAAATTGACAATAGGAAGTTCTTATCTAGGTTACCAGCAAACAGGCTACAATGATTTCTATTCATGGAGTGGTCTGCTTTCAGTCCAAATTCATAGCCCTGAAAAAGCCTCGGCTTTTGGCTATATAGCAGACGCAAACGTAACCGCCATTACTCTGACTTCCAATCAAAGCGACTATGGCCCTCAAATTATACAGAGCAGTTTGAATGGAATCTATTTCTTTCCTTGGTCTCTTTCTACGCCTTGGCGAATTCAAGCCCTCGCCGGAATTGAATATTCTACGATGATTACTAATGGTTCGCCTTTTGGATTTAAGGATCTCATCTCAACAGAACTTGGCCTACGTAGTCGATATATATTAAACACAAAATCAGATATCGCTTCAGAGTTAAGACTCATGCCACTTAACTCATCAATGGATCTTAACCAATTAGGAACAATGTTTTCAATATCAAAAAGCTGGATTTTATCGAATCTCCATCGAGGAGAAGTGGGCTTAAGGTACTACACTCTCCACTACAAACCTGACCCAACGCAAACCGTATCATTAAAAACAATCTCTTTTGTCATTAGCTATAGTTTGTAGGAGCCGCAATGGAAAGAATTGGTGAAGTTTATCACATTGAAGGGTCTGTCGGAGAATCCTCTCCTTTATTTACCGTTGACTTACCGAACGATGAAATTGTTTTAATCGATTTAGGAAAAATGACCATTCTTAGTTCTATAGGAATAAAGAATTGGATTTCCTGGATGTCAATGCGACCTGAAAATTGTCGATTAAAGTTTTATAATTGTCCCATCGTCATACTTGATCAAGCAAGTACAGTGCTCGGTTTTTTACCACGAGCAACGTCCATTGAGTCTTTCAAAGCCCCCTATCTCTGCGACAATTGCGGAGCTGAACGATTGCTGGATATTAAACGCGGAGCTGAATATGAATACACCACAACAACAGCGCCCATGAAAATTGAGCTACCAAAATCAATACTTTGCCATAAATGTCGCAATAGTATGGAAATTGATTTTATTCCTGAGCGCTATTTAATTTTTCTCAAAGAACCGAGAATCTAATTATTATTTTTTACCTTTTATGATGCCCTTCATTTGAGCCCGAAGGCGGTCGCGGCACTTCTGTTTTCTTTTTTGGATAACTCGGTGTTTTGGAATATTTTTGAATGGCGGTACGAATCCAAGAATCATACTCCATTACAGCGGTATGTATCGAAGCTTCATTACAAGTTTGATTGAGCACTGAACTCGCTACTCCCCATTGGATAAAATTGTTTTTCACGTAGACAAACGCAGGCCCACCGGAATCACCAAAGCAGACGCTTGTTTCACGACCATTCGTTATCACCTCTGTCGGAGACTGCATACCCAGGACAGTCGTTTTCGTCATCCGAAGAAGCCCTGCTCCAGCGTGGGAAGTCCCATTTGTTACTCCGTAGCCCATAAAAAGCACCGAGTCTCCTTCTTCAACTTTATAATCTTTATTTACAAGCTGAACAGGAGTAAATCCTGCCGGCAGCTCCCCCTCAAATTGAAGAATCGCTAGATCTCCTTGTTTAACGGTGTTCGGTCTTTTCCAATAGGGATTTTGGTAAATTCCAGTGACTGTTCGAATATGTTCTTCGTGTGCTTGCTTTACATTGTTCGCAAAAACAATATGCACTTTTATCGGGTTTTGATCCACACAGTGAGCCGCGGTAAGAATGAGATTATGAGAGAGAATCGAGCCCGTACAAAGGGCTTGCCCTGTCGACAAATCGGAAACCACCGCGACAACGGATTTTCCTAAATCACTGTTGGATTTGACGGTCTTACCTTGAGTGATAGATTCACGTGAATCTTTCGGTTGATTTTCATTTTGTGAGTTAGGTCCACAAGCGGAAAGTGCTCCAACAGCTAAGCTTAATAAAATAAGCAGCCCTTTGTTTTGAATAAGTTGATAATTTAAATCTTTCATTTTACCTCCAGTTTTCTGAAGGTCTGGTGCAAGGTTATTGTTCTAGGGGAATCACAATTCCTTGCAAGCAGATTGCAGCTGAAGTTCGAAATTCGGACACCGTGACCTTATGAATGACTCGGGCCCTAGCCTTGCTTGTAAAATTATTTACCGACGATGGCGGAGCGCTTGGTCTAAAGCATAGGCACTCGAAAGACTTGCCTTATTTAAAAAACTGGAGCTTGTCACATGAGAATGTCGAAGATCCAAATGATGCTCATCAAAAGAGCCTCGGATCATGACAGCGGTAAAAAAAACTAAAAGCAGCCAGCTCCAAATTGAAAGAGCTTGCACCATAGGGAAGGAACGTCGCCAAATAAAAATCGCTGAAGTTAAAAGGAGCAAACTAAAAAACAAAAGGCTCACAAATAAAATTCCGTCAATGGACAACTTCTGAGTAAATAGCTCCCAAGAATTTACGGAGTTAAATCGATCTCCGAAAACATGAAACCATTCGATATCAAAAAAACCAATGATACAAAGAAGAACTGCTAGAAGAAATATTGTCGACTTAAAAATAAGCACTGAAAATATTTTGTTTAAAAAAAATCTGGGGAAAAAAGGAATAAAAAAAACAAGAATGGGAATAAGACAATAACCTACGGTCATAAAATCAAAACGAACACCCGTGATTAGAACCCTAGCCAATTCAGAGAATGAATTTACTTTCCACTCATTAAAAAATATAATTACAAAAAAAATTCTTTGAATTGTCAGCAGAAGCATAAAAAAACTCAATGACCGAAAATAAAACTTCATTATAAACCCTCGAAGAAGAATTTATAATTATACTAGAAAAATATTAAGTGTCATCCTGTATAAAAAAAGAGCTCTTACTTTCCACAAAAAGAGTAGGTCGAATCTTTTTTGCAAAGTTCGGTTTTAAGAAGCGCGTTGTCTTGTTTAAGTTGATCGAGTTCCGCCTGCTCTGCTTTTGAATTACTCTGTGACTTTAGTGAGGAAATATCACGAGCTTGTTCTTTCCATTTTAAATGGAGTTCTTTAACCGCCTCAATTAGAGGTGCAATCAACATAGAATACGCTACTGAACGAATCCCCTCTTTATTGACAGATACGGCCTCGGGAAAAACCTTTTCAACTTCTTGAGCAATCACACCGATTTGTCGCTCGCCTTCGAAGTTAATTTTTGGAAACTCATCTTTTCTCCAATCAAAATATACACCATTGATTGCCTGTAACTTATCTAAAGGCTCATCGACATTCACAATGTTTTTCTTCAAGCGTTCATCCGAGTGTGATTGCAAAGACCCCACCGCCGCGATCGAGCCGTTGACATCCAAAGCCACCGTCGGAGCCGCAGTCCCGATTCCGACGCTGCCGGTGCCAAGGATCACCATTCGCTGAAGCGCGTTTGTATAAACACTCACATTTGTTGTATCTTGAGTTCCAAAATAGGCACTATTGGCGTAGATGCCGGAGGAGGGGTTACCATATCCACTGAAAAACTTCACAGCTCCAGAATTATCGAGATAGTTTATACTGCTAAATCCTGTCGAATTCGAATTTTGAATGATTGCCGCGCCATTGTTTGATGTATTAGAAAGCACATGAAGTTCAGCCGCAGGGCTTGTTGTCCCTATTCCAACACCACCTGTCCCCTTAGGCATAATAGATAAATTAATATTGGAATCTGATCCGCCAGCTCCAATTGTCACAGCACTTCCTGCTGCAGCACTGGTGACAGAAAAATAATTTGCTGGAGTCGCGCCAGGATCCTGAATTTTCATATTAGTTCCACTGAAAGAACCCAAACTTATTCCCGTACCTGCCGAAGTGATCGAATTTAAAGTGACTGTGCTTGCGTTGATATTATAGTTAGCATCCCTCATTACAATTGTACTTGCTAAACTCCCTGAAGTGGCTGGCGTCCAGGTGGGCGCGGAGCCGCCTCCGCTTGTTAAAACATATCCTAAGGTTCCTACTGTTGAATTAAGTTTTGATCCATCAAAATAAACTATTCCGCCCCCATTAAATCCAACGCTATTATTTGTTCCGCCGTTGCCAATAGGCAAAACACCAACAACATTTGATGAGGCTAGATTCACAGAGTTACCACCAGTTAAAACACCACTGGCAGAGTTCATAACAACTCCCGCTGTGTTCATTCCACTGAGAGTTAATCCTGAAAATATAGGGAAAGCGCTAGTGTGAATATTTTGTGGCGTCGAAAAAGTTACACTTCCGGCCGTACTTGTTACACTTACCTGATTCGTGGTACCAGAAATTGTTTTGTATTCTAATGATGTAGCAGAAGAGCTGACTCCTAGAATTTGATTGGAACTGCCTAAATTTGATAAACCGCCCAAAGAAATCGTAGGAGAGGAGCCTCCCGAAGTAGCCAGAGGCGTTTGAGCGACAAGGCCGGTCATCGTTCCTTGATTTGGTGGAATCCAAGATAAAGTTCCTGATCCATCAGTAGAAAGAACATTTCCCGAAGCTCCGTTAGAGACGGGAAGAACAAGATTTAAATTCGACGTCAAAGAAGAAGGGGCCCTCATCGACACCCCAAAAGTATTAGCGGTGTTATCAAAAACAAGAGAAGAACCGCCTCCCAAGACAAGATTTCCTGTCATGGAATCGCCAATTTTCTTTACAGCGTCAGTGATGCCATATCCCAACAACGTCGTCGGCAAACTCGTGACAGAATTCCAAGAAATTGAAATTGTTTGGCATTGAATATTATCGGAAACACTCACATAGGTTAGAGTTTGTGAGACGGCACAAGTGGGAAAGGCCTTACTTTTCCAAGAGACGCTAGATGCATCGTACATCAGAACTCCTCCTGCTACATTGTAGGTCCCACTGATTGAAATCCCACCAATTTTTGCTACGGTTGGATTGGGATAGGTGCCGCTGAGATCTCCTCCGGCCACTCCACTGGGCGTTGCACTGATCGTACTCAATAATACGGCATGAGCTAAATTACTGGCGTCCCCAACCCAAATCTGTCCCGAGGCTAAGCTTGAACCTGTGACCGCACCAAGCTTGCTATTGAAGGTGGTCCAATCTGTCGAACTTAAGAAACCACTGGCTACCGTACTTGCTTGTGTGATTCCAATGTTTGGTGTCGTTGAGCTTCCTGAGATAGAAATTGGTGCGGTTGAAGTTAGACCTGTAACAGCACCTGCTGCCGCGAGTGTCGTCGGTACCCAAGAGCCGGAATTAAACTGCAAGACTTGATTTGTTAATGGCGAAGCTGTTGAAACCAGTGTTCCACCGATTTTTTTCGCGTTTTGCGCGGTAACTGCGGTTTGCGCCACGACCGCATTGATCGCAAAAGGCATCGCATTGATAGGCACACTGCCTGATAATGTAGTTCCATTGACAACAACTGAGACGGCCCATGAAGCACTCGTCCCATCCACGGAGCAGGGGCTGCCTGACACACTGCCTGGAATAGCAATGTTCGACGGATCAAAAATCTGTGAAAGACTAGTAACACCCGATCCTGAAAAGATTCCTGAACCATCCAATGTAACCGAAAAATCACCCGACGAGTCCATTGGCACTGAAGGATAGGTTTGAGAATAAAGATTACAACTTCCACTAAAAATTGTTAGCTGAAGAGAAGAAATTGAACTTGCTCCTGCTAAATTTCCATTGAAGGACAAAGAACTGGGCCCTGCAAAAACTTTTACAGAAAAAAAATCTAAACTCAGCAGCAAAAATAAACCAAAAATTATCCTCATTTTACCACCCCTTGAGAGAGGGTGACGCCTCCGCCTGTCAGCGTTGGAGAACCAACAGAAGTAACTCTAGCTTTCAACATGAGAGAACCACCAGACAGAGCTCCACTGGTGGTTTCAATATTAAAACTTGGCATTGAGGGAGTGCTAACAATTTTTTTCAGACCTGTGATAGTGACATTGGCGTTTCCACACGCGATCAAAAAAAATACAAAAAAGTAAAATAAGCTTCCACTTATGATTTTTGTTACCATCAATAATATTATCGGCTGTGGAAACTCAGAACTTGATCAATACCTGGACAAAATAGAGCCAAAATCAATGCAGCTGCGCAGAGGCCTGACTGCTCGGCTGGTGCAGCTTTCCTTTTGTTCCATTTTGAGACAAACATTCGACCGTTTGCCCGATAAGCTCTTGTGATTTTTTTTGAAATTTTCCAATAAGAATCATCTCGCGATCACTGTGGCCACGAAAGGCCGTGGCTGAATTTCTCAAATTAATGATGTCGACCTGAGTGGGCCGGTCTTCATGGGATTTTAAATCGTCCGCAAATTGATCAAGAGTTCCTGCTAAAGAATCATTTTTCTTTACCATGGACTCAAGCAGTGAAGCTTGTGCCTTCTGCATTTCCTCGAGCTGCAATTGAATTTTCATACAATCTGTTGCCGACCATGCTGACGAGCTACCAAGCCCGAGTAAAAAGCTCAGCACAACTACGATTCTATGAAGTCCCCACCTCAACGAAACCATTCACACCCCTTACCCTTTATACACCCATTCGTATTCTGTGCAGAAATCTTCGACACAATTGTTATTTCTACAAAGAACTCACCCCAGGGAAAGTCTAAATTTCCTTAGACGCTTCCAAAAATATGTATTGCGATTCGCGTGCCACTTTTTGTCTCTTTAGAAAAGCTCTTTCTGAAAAAAATTCATTTCACTGAATTTAAATACGCATGAAGAGCGGGAATCTCTTTTTTCAAATGAGGTAAGGCCACCATCAAATGTGTTGTACGCTTAGGTTTATATTCGGCGGGATACTGAACGCGCATGACTCGCGCTTCAACCAGCTCTAGAGCACTCCCCGCGATGGAAGGCCCAACGGGGCCCTCTTTCAAGGGGTCAGCTCCATGGCAAGAAACGCAATTCAACTGAAAAATTTGTTTTCCGCGCTCGATTAATTGTAGCGGAGTGAGCGGTGAAAAAATTTTTGCTGAAGAATCTTCGGTCCCTTTTTTTGTACAAGAGACCGTTAGAAAAAGAATTAAAATGAAAAATATTTTCTTAAGTTCTTTAAACATGAACTCAAACTTAAACGCTCGCGAGTAGCATGCCAATCAAAACAATAGTCAACATCACTCCTGAATGAAGCACCTGTCTTACGGTCGTCATCACTTTATATGTTTTGCCGATAAGAGCATTGGCTTCGATAATTCCCCAAAGGGTCATAAAAGCGATCCAGAAAAATGTGTAATTTGTGTGTTCTGGATCAACGGGAAGCGGTAAAAATCGCGCCGTCGTCATAAAAAACAAAACTGGAATTGATAACAAGGTATTCGTGCGAGAAGCCACATTCGCTCGAATTCCCGCTTCCGCAGCTTGAGGAATCGCGGGCTCCCCTTTGAACAAACCTTCAGCATTTTTGATAACAATTTTTTGATTTGGCCAAATCACAAACCATACATTGAACCACATTGTGATTCCTAAAATAACTCCGATGCTTATGGCCCAACCATGCCCTGAAGCTAAGAAAGCTCCAAAGCCGCCAGCCAAATGCCCCAGCAGTCCGTAGTAAATCAAACCTGTGACAAAAGTCCACATGGCTCCCCAGCGAAAATAAGAAAGTGCCACAGGAAGAAGTTTGCGTCGAAGGGCTGATTTTGCTCCGGCATCGACTTCTGAGTCATTCAAAAAAGTCCCTTGTGTGAAATTGAAATAATAGAGATGCCCAATCCACAGCACTCCAAAAAACAAATGAAGCCATCGAAGTAAAAATTCAATGAGATTTGTGTACGAAAAAATTCCAATCATAAAATAACCCACCTTTGTTGTTCTCATCTTCGATGGAACACGAGGATTAAGCCCACGGTCAACTGAGGCTCAGGGTTCTTAAATTGTGCGTCATTTCAATAAATTAGCAGATTGGCGAAAATCTGCACCAAACAAAAGAAAAGAAAAGACCTGTCTGAAACTGTTTTTCGTGCATCAATCAAGGATTATGCGGTGGAGAGAGCGTGTCGGAGAAAACAAAGGCCTCGAAATCTTTTCGCATTTCAGGCTGAGTCCAAGGCATTAAAAGCCAAGAAACGTATTTTTTTCCTGTGATCATATGTTGTTTTACTGGAAGTCGTTCAGCACTTTCAAAGTATTGCAGAAAATTAGAGGCTGTCGCCAACAGTATGGTTGCCATAAATTCAATTTCGTTCTGAGACTGCATCGGCACCATCCAGCCTTCTCTCAGCCAACGCTTGTAAACAACCACCATCATTTTCTGAATTTTGGTCAAATGAGTTTTCCACATTTTATTTAAGATTAGGTCGCGGCGACGAAGAAAGTACATTTCCCGATGAAAAAATCGATATTTCCAAAAAAGCTCATAGTTTTTTTCGATCAGCTCAAGAGGATGAATGGCTTTCTGGCCTTTTTTTACTCGCCAAACCTTGTAGGTTTCATTGCACATCATGCGGAATATTTGCTGAATGATTTCTTCTTTATTACGAAAATGAAAATAAAGATTTCCTGGACTAATGTTCAGTTCTTTAGCGATATGATTTGTGGTCACGGCGGAGACGCCACTCTTGTTAAATAAATCAATGGAAGTATAGACGATTTTGTCTTTAGTCTTCATGCAGCGAATTCTTACTTCTGATATAATGAAATGACAAGCTTTTCGGCCCTTTTTTCTTGCGCTCTCAAGAGAAAGTCCGGAAACTGAAAGCTGGTATGCTTAACAGAAAACAAAAAATTCATATAGCCCTGCTTTTGCCTCTTCTCTTGGCCTTTGGCTTTTTTTGGTCAATGGGTTCCGAGGAACGGGCTCGGCATCGTGCTCAGCTTGAAGAGCAAAATCGAATTGAAGGCATTCAGGAAATTAGACAAAAGATTTCTCAGGCTTTGGCTCCGTATTTGTTACACAATCAATTGATTCCAGAAATCAACCTTGTCCTCGATCGAGGCTCCCAACCCTATCAGGTCACTTACACGATTGATGAGGATTTACAGGACGAAGCCGAACAATTGCTTAAATCTTACAAACCTGACTACGGCGCTTTGGTCATCATGGATGCAACAACAGGAGCCGTAAGAGCCATGGCCAGCTTTGAAAAAGGCAAGCCCTCAGCGGATAATTTAGCTCTGCGAGGCACTTATCCCGCGGCCTCAATTTTTAAGATTGTCACAGCCACCGCCGCTTTGGATCGCTACAAGCTCTCTCCAGATACTTTAGTGATGTACAATGGAGCAAACCACACCCTTTACAGACAAAATGTTCTCTATACTAAGGTGAATCGTTGGACCCGAGAAATCACCTTGAAGGAGGCCTTTGCTCGTTCCATCAATACGGTTTTTGGAAGACTCACTTTTGAACATATGGAGCCCAAAGACATCGAAGAATATGCGATCCGTTTTGGCTTCAATAAACCGATTGCTTCTGATTTGCCATTTGACACAGGCTTCACTGAAATTCCGCAGGAGAAAAGTTTTCACTTGGCAGAGATGGTCTCTGGCTACAATAAAATCACAAAAATGAGCCCTGTCCAAGGCGCGATGATTGCCGGCTCCGTTGCTGCAACTGGAGTGATGCGCGTGCCGTACATAGTAGAGTCTCTCAAAAATTCTGCTGGAAAAATCATATGGAAGCCAGAACCCGTCACAGCGGCCGTCACCATGACCGGTCAAGGCGCTGAGCGCTTAAAAGAATTGATGGAGGCCACCATCACTCAAGGAACTTCAAGAAAATCTTTCCGTGCTCTGGTGCGCGATAAAAAGTTTCGCGAACTAGAATTGGGTGGAAAAACGGGCTCACTTCATGGCGATAATCCTAAGGGAAAAGTGGATTGGTTTGTGGGCTACGCCATTGGTGGAGAGAACGACAAACTCGCCATCGGCGCAATCACCGTAAATAGAGATTATTGGACCGTGAAGTCGTCGTACCTGGCTCAATCTTTATTTAAAAAGCATTTTAAAGACCAATTCTCTCTGCAAAATCAAAAATTCTTCAATGCTAGTTTGGATCACGGACAACAGTGAAGTTACTCGTCCTCAGTTTGAGTCTTTGGTTGATGCTCAACTCGGGTCGGCTGGATATCAACCACGTCGCGCATTTCACGAGAAACTTCAGTCGTCGTTGACGTGCCGCCGGCTCGATAAAAACCGCCACCAAAGCCTCTGCCAAAACCTCCGTGAAAGTTTCCGTCATTAGCCTTGCCGCTAACGTTAGTGAAAACTTGAAAAGCACCCTTCGCAATTTTCTCCGCAATATAAATTTTGAGTCCCCAAATAAGAATATGCCGCGACCCAGGGAGCACAAAAAGCACGCCCATCACTTTACTGATCAAGCCCGGAATCATTAAAAAAACTCCGCCTACCATGATAGCACCACGATTTAAAATACCTCCTGCCGGCATTTTTCCTTGAGTCAGGGAGGCTTGCATCGAAAGCAACGTGGCCTTTCCTTGAAGGGTCATAATAAAATAACCTAGCGCCCCGGTCGTTATAACCAAAAAGATCGCATCACCAAAACTATATTTACTAATGAATAAATACCAAGCGTAGATTTCACCAAAAGGATAAAGAAAAAAGAGTAGTCCCATTTTAAAATTCCAATTCTGCAATAACCGGACAGTGGTCAGAGCCTTCAACTGTATCTAGAATATCAGCTGACACTAAATTTTTCTCTAAATTTTTTGAAACACAGATATAATCAATTCTCCATCCATGGTTACTGATTCTTGCTAATTCACGATATGACCACCAAGAATAACGTTCTTTTTCGCCTGAATGAAATTTCCTAAAACTATCAATAAAACCGAGTTGATAGAATTGACTGAGCCACTCCCGCTCCTCTGGCAAAAAGCCGCTGACCTTGGAAAGTCTCACCGGGGCGTAAACATCAATTTCTTCATGAGCAATATTGTAATCGCCCACCACGACGATCTTTTTACCTTTGGCTAATTCTGCCTTTAAATGAACGAGCAAATCTTTAAGAAATTTTTGTTTGAAATTATGCCGCTCATCGCCTGATCCCCCGTTTGGAAAATAAATATTATAAAGATCAAAATTTTTATGTTCCGTAATAACAAATCGGCCTTCTTTGTCATAATGCTCATGACCTGTACCCAAAGAATGTCCTTTGACAGTATCGTTGAAAAAGGTCGCTACGCCAGAATAACCTTTTCTTATGGCTGAGGACCAAAGGCTCTGAGAAAAATTAAGTTTTCGTGCAGGTTCTTCTACTTGATCAATGTGGGCTTTGGTTTCTTGTAAACAGAGTATGTCAGGCCTTTGTTCCTGAATAAACTGAGTCAGATTTTTTTTATAACAGGCTCTAATTCCATTGACGTTCCAGGACACAATTTTCATATCGAGGTCTTTCTTGGCTTATTTCCAATCCTGTGGCAACAATATTCATTCTGAAAGAGAGGATTTTATATGCCAATGATTTATCAACCCGCTCCACAATTTACAACAGACTCCGTTATCAACGGAGGAGAAGTTAAAAAAGTTTCTTTGTCTGACTATAAAGGAAAATACGTTGTTTTATTTTTCTACCCTTTAGACTTCACTTTTGTGTGTCCAACAGAGATCACGCAATTTCGTGATCTAAACAAAGAATTTACAGCCGCCGGTGCCCAAGTATTGGGTTGCTCCGTTGACTCTGTTCACTCACATAAAGCTTGGTTGAAGCGCGACTTAGGTGATCTTGGTTATCCTCTGATGTCCGACCTCACTCATCGTATTTCACGTGATTATGGCGTGTTGTTAGAAGAAAGAGGAATTGCGACTCGTGGTACTTTCATCATCGACCCAGAACAAAAAATTCAATACATGGCACTTCATAACACTGATGTTGGTCGCGATGCGCGGGAGATTCTTCGTGTTTTGCAAGGCCTTCAATCTGGTGAACTTTGCGCCGCTGGTTGGAAAAAAGGCGATCCTGGCTTAAAACCAAAGGCTTAATTTGAACCCTATTGAGCTCAGATCAAAATTTATTAAACAAATTGAGTCGAAGTTTCCGGCGCTATCTTTAGAAAAGATAGCGCCTTTAATTTCAGACCAATTGCTTTCAGCCTTCGTGATCGAATTGCCAAAAAAAATTCTGGAGCAAGCTCAAGGTTTTGTGGACGCGATTTTTAACGAAAGACAAACTTCTGCTTATCTTTCTTCTTTTTCTGCTGAACTCGAACGACGCACACTTAAAATTCCAGGAAATAATTCAATTTTAATGAGCTATGATTTTCACATCGATGAATCTGAAAATCTAAAACTAATTGAAATCAACACCAACGCCTCTTTTTTGGCGCTGGGGTCCTTGATGTACGAAGCACAAAATCTTCCTCAGCCCGTGAAAGACTTTTCGCTTGAAGAAATTCGCAGCAACATTTTACAAGAGCTTGCGCTCAATGGTTATGGAGAAATCACTAAACCACGGATAGCGATCATCGATGATGATCCCGAAAAGCAGCGCCTATTTGCTGAATTTCTTATTTTTGCAGAATTGTTTAAATCTTGGGATTGGGATACCCAAATTTGTGATTATCGAAAATTGCCCGAAAAAACTGACTTTATTTATAACCGCTACACCGATTTTTTTCTTAGTGACTCTTCATCTTTACCTTTGCGCGAACTATTTAATTCTCGCAAAGTAACCCTTTCTCCAAATCCTGTGGAATATTTATTACTGGCGGATAAAACCAGAATGATTGAGTGGAGTCAAAAGAACTATCCAGCACCTATCTCAACTCACTTACCAAAATCGCAAATTTTAACTCCTGGTAACGCCGAAGAAATTTGGGCCCAACGAAAAACTTTGTTTTTCAAGCCTCGTCAATCTTTTGGCTCTAAACAAACCTACAAAGGCGCCAAAATCTCTCGTCGGCTTTTTGATGAGATTTCTACCCAAGAATTTATCGCGCAGGAATTTGTTGCCGCGCCGGAAAAAGTTTTCCAAACTGAGTCCGGGGATCAATCATTCAAATATGATTTACGTTTTTTTGCCTATCAAGGCCGGGTTCAATCGGTGGTTGCAAGAATTTACCAAGGACAAGTAACCAATTTAAAAACACCCCACGGAGGTTTTGCCTGTGTGAAGTTTTTACCTCAAGGCTGAACAGAATCAAAAGTAATAACGACCGCTTTAAGTAAATTTTTTGTTTGTTGTTTAATGATTAATTCGTATTGATCATGATTAACCTGTGAAAAGAGGACCTCTTGATCAGCAGTGGTTGTGAGCTCACTCAATTTAAATGAGTTTGATTGCAAGTGGCTCACTTGATCCCAAATGCCAACTTGTTTTCCATCCACCATTAAATTGAACTCCCAAATGCTGTTGCCGATTAATTTTTCTATAGTGAGATCAATTAAAGTTGGAACATCTAAACTGACAGAAAATTTTGATTGTGCGGGGCCCGAAAAACAGAGAATTTGAGATTTAGGCTTAATAAAATCCTGACTTGCTTGTAAGTGAAGATCCTTACTCTCAATAAATACTTTTGCGTCTCGGGCTAGCAGGGCTCCCGATGGTAAGTCTGAAATTGAGACTAAAATTCCAGACTCTTTCAATTCTGAAATTTTTGAGGCGGCGCAGTTTGGTAAACTTTCTTTTGGCTTTTCTTCAGCACGCGCAATGATCGCTACCGCTAGAAAAAAAACAATTGTTAAGATATTTTTAAGTGGTTTCATGTGCGCCTCTTTTGTGTAAAGACTCTATCAGTTCTATCGGACAATGGTCCAGATTTCTAGACGCGATCTAAGTCCAGTTTTTATTGTTCCATTCAAGGACACCGCGTAAAAGCCGAAAAGATATTTGTCAAATAGGTGGAGGCTTCTGCAGAGATGGGTTTACGACAACATAAGAAAAACCAGACGGTCAGCGAAATATCGTCTGGTCCATTTCAAAAGTTCGACAATTTAGATGGAGATCATCCTTGGATGACTCAGATGCCTGAAGGATATGTGGCCTATCGAGTCCGAGAGCTCGGTATTGGAAATATTTCTTATTTCAATTTTGCTTTAGCCAAAGAAATGGGACTTATTCCGGAAACTCAGCCTCATTTAATGACCAGAGAATTAAAAGAAAAAGTGATCAAAACTTTTTCCATTCAAATCATCAATGAATACGATGAGCTTAATCAAAAAAAAATCAATCCTAACAGCATCAAACCCAAAAAGTTCATGGCTTCAAGATATCTCCAGCTACAACACTTCAATAAACAAGGAAAAACTTCTGGAGATGGTCGTGGAATTTGGAACGGAATAGTAAAACACCACGGAAAAACTTGGGATGTAAGTTCGCGAGGAACAGGAGTCACCTGTTTAGCTCCTGGCGCTGTCGAAGCCAATCGACCCTTGAAAACTGGTGATGGGAAATTTGGCTATGGTTGTGGTCTTGCAGAAATTGACGAGCTCTATGGTGCTTCAATCATGGCTGAAATAATGCATCTGCAAGGAATTCAGACCGAACGCGTTCTTTGCATCATCGATCTTGGAAATAATTATGGAATCGGAGTCCGCGCGGCGCAAAATCTTCTCCGTCCCGCACATTTGTTTATGTACCTGAAGCAGAATCGTTTATCTGAATTAAAAAAATCTGTGGAATATTTTATTCAAAGACAAATTCAAAATGGAAAATGGAATGCAAAGTTTTCTCAAACTAATCAATATGAAACCCTAGTTGAGAGAATGTCAGACTCTTTTGCTCGCTTCACCGCACAGCTTGACATTGATTATATCTTTGCCTGGTTAGACTGGGATGGTGACAATGTGTTAATGGATGCAGGAATTATTGATTATGGAAGCGTTCGACAGTTTGGAGCACGTCATGACCAATATCGCTACGATGATGTGGAAAGATTTTCGACAAATTTAAATGAGCAAAGACTGAAGGCTAAACTAATGGTTCAGGTTTTTGCCCAGATGTCAGACTATTTAAAAACGGGAAAACGCAAACAACTTAAAGATTTCGCTAAACATCCTGCTGTGCAAAAATTCAATGAGCATTTCGCTTTTCACCGAGCTCATCGCTTACTTTATCGAATGGGCTTCAATGAAGTTCAGCGCAACAACATCATTAAAGAAAAAGGCCTCTTCGATCGTTTTGATCGAGAGTTCTCCTATTTTGAAAAAGCAAAAGTCAGCGGCACTGTTCAAAAAGTTGCGGATGGAGTCAACCATCCCGCCTTGTTTAATTTGCGAATTTTTTTAAAGACCTTCCCCGGTCATCTTTTAGATTCTGGTTTCGACAGCGAGCCCATTCCAGAAAAGATATTTTTCAAATCAATTCTTTCTAGTTTTGCAAAATCTAAGGATATGAAAATTCGACCAAAGCATCAAGCGCACATAAAAAATCTTCAATTTTTATATAAATTGTTAATTTTAGCCTCCGCCGGCAAACAAAAACCAGAAAAAATATTAACCGGAATTTCTGAAAGAGCGGTCCAGCTTAATCGCGAAGATCGCATCACCGGCAACGCCTTGATTCAGATTGTGAATGAAATCATGGAACAAGTACAAAAAGGCATGCCGTCCACGGATGTTCAAAAAATTATTGATCAGCTCATTTACACTCAAATTGGAATGCCGGAAGTTAGTCTCAGCTCCTCCTATCAAAAAGGCCTTCGAATCGTGCCAAGGCAAAATCTCTATCAAAAAATATTAAATTTGGTTCAGGAACACAAAGACGATATTTAGTTTAGAATTGAGGAAAGTCGCAAAAACTGGCCCCCTATCGTGGTGATGATTTAGAGCCTACTGAACCGCCCCCGTGAGGCTACAGTTTCATACGAGTTGTTTGGATTTGGGCTTCGGCTTATTAATAAGTTCCACGAGAAAAACTCAACAAGTTCGACCGAAT
>CAIYID010000002.1 GCA_903926205.1 uncultured Bdellovibrionales bacterium | reverse complement strand
TAACCGAGGGTTTACATCGAAGAATGGATGAGATACAGAATAGAGCCTATGGAATGCATAACTTTGGAAATTATAGAATCAGAGTGAAAGCATATTGTAGCTAACAGAAACCGTGACTGCCCCTACCTTTGGTGAAGAACCGTGATAAACGATGAAGTGAGAAGAACCGCGCTGAGTGATAAACGATGAAGTGAGAAGAACCAACCCTCTTTGTGTCGTGCGCGGTTATCCAATCAAGAAAGATTGGAGCGGGTGACCGGGCTCAAACCGGCGGCCTTCGCCTTGGCAAGGCGACGCTCTATCAACTGAGCTACACCCGCGCACGTTTAAAAGAGCCAACAAAAGACCATGAACTCACTACCCATGTCAACTCTTTCATGATTCAATCGATCTCAATGAAAATCTTGTTCCGTGAAAAAAGAAATCCTGTTAGAAAAGCCCAGAAAATGCTGTTAAAATGGGCACTTATTATTTTGCTCGATGTTTTTTGCTTCGCCCTTGGCATCAGTTTAGGTTATCGAAATTATCAAGCGAATCTAACTATGGCCGATTCTTCCGACCCTTCATATAACCAACATAATACTGAACCCCTGACGTCACCGAAAGCACCACACTAACCCAAAGCACCCAGTAGCCAATCTTATCAAAGGGAATCCCCCCGACCCGGTCATCAATCATGACCGCAGGAATCGCCACCATTTGCAGCGCCGTCTTCCACTTTCCTGTGGGTTTCGCGTCAATTATGATCCCATCCGCCGCCGCCACCGATCGAATTCCTCCAATGAAAGTATCCCGAGCCAAAATAACAATCACCATCAAAGGATCGATTTTATCAGTAGGGATCAGCATGACTAAAATACTGGTAACCAAAATCTTATCTGCAATAGGATCTAAAAATTTTCCCATATTTGTGCTCGCATTGTACTTGCGAGCAAAATATCCATCATAATAATCAGAGATCGAGGTGATCATAAAAAGACCTGCCGCCACCAAATTCCAGGTGAGTTGATTGGGCCACAAAAAAGCCGTAATCACGGGCACCATCCAAATTCGAAACCAGGTAATTCGCGTTGGTAATTTCTTTTTCCACTCTTCAGTCATGATTAGACGATACTCCAAACCTTCGGGTTCAGAGTCAATGAGAGTTTTTCTTTATGCCACTCGTACTTTATTATTTTTCTTTTCAAGATACCCGCAAGTAATGACTTGCTGAAGTTCTGCTGAAATTTCAGTAAATTCCTGTAAAAGCATATCCACTTCGATCGGGATTTGATCCAGATTTTTCTGAGACTCTACCCAGGATTCAATTCTCGAACATCTGTCACTCATTTCCATTGCACCAATATCCGCACAACTGGATTTTAAAAAATGGGCCAAGTCCCGAATTTCTGGAAAATTATTATGATCGCTAGCCAATTTCAATTCTTGTGATTTGACAGGAAAGCTTTCCATAAATATTTTAACGATCTCTTGCAAAAAGCTTCCTGTTTCGGAAGGTACACTTTGCCATTTTTCCCAACGGCGTTTATCCAGTTTTTCTTTTCTTGAAACTGGAGCTTGCGAAACGTCTAACTTCGAAGATAGCGCGCCTGTGCGTTTCAAGATAATTCCAAGTTCTTCTTGTAAAATCGGTTTTGACAGAAAATCATTCATCCCTGCTTGTAAACATTTTTCTCTATAACCACTTGCCGTGTGCGCAGTAGTTGCGACCACCCAAATTTTATTTGCCATGTCTAATTCTCGAATCGCGCGAGTGACCTGAAATCCATCCATCTCGGGCATTTGACAATCAACAAAAACCACGGGAAAAACATTTTTCTTCATCATTTCCGTCAGCGCCTGAAGCCCCAGCGCCCCTGATTCATAGATAGAAACTTCGCAACCCAGCTGTTTCAAAAATCCACTTAAAACCACTTGATTGAGACGATTATCCTCAATAATCATAACTCGTAAGCCAGGAAATGAAAAATCAGTATCCTTCAAAATAGATTCTTTCAAATTTTCATCAAGCACAATTTCGGGAGAAACCACTTCCATCGGAATTTCAAACCAAAAGGTAGAGCCTTTTTGAGGCTCACTTTCAAAACCAATCTGTCCTTCCATTTTAACAACGATGGCTTTCGAAATCGCTAACCCCAAGCCGGTTCCACCAAATTTTCGACTAATGCTAGAATCCGTCTGATAAAAATTTTGAAAGAGCTTATTCTTTGCTTCTTTTGAAATTCCAATTCCTGTGTCCATCACCTCAAAGCGAATACCCTGACGAGATCCATAATTCGACAAGGAGGCGCTCACTCGAATTTCGACATAGCCTTGCTGGGTGAATTTGAGCGCATTCCCGGCAAGATTAAGCAGCACTTGGCGCAAACGCACAGGATCTGAAATATAATTTTCATGCTCAACTTGATTAACGATTCGAAGTTCAAGACCTTTCAACTCCGCCTGCCCCAATAGAATATCCCTGACCTCTTTCAACAAACTTGGCAACCGCCAAGATTTCATATGAAGATCAAGGCCATGATTTTCAATGCGAGCAAAATCTAAAACGCCATTCACCAAATCCAAAAGCGAACGAGCAGAGCCTTGAATTCCATCGAGATAATGATCTTGTTCCGAGTTAAGGTTGGTTTTTTTCATCAGTTGCCCCAAACCAAAAATCGCGTTCAAGGGAGTTCGAATTTCATGGGACATATTATTTAAAAAATCTGTTTTGATTTGATCGGCTTCTTCGGCCTTATTTTGAGCTTCAACGAGCTCATTCTGCTTTGAACCAAGTAGAATCGAAAGCCCTTCAAATTTAGCTTTTTCCTTTGAAGATAAATTCCGCCACATAAACAAAAGTAAAATGGCCAAACCTGTGCCTAAAAAAATCACCCAATTCACTTGCGAGCCCGCACTCGCCAGCAATTCTCGCTGCTCTTTGACCGCCTGATAAAGCTCTTTATCAATTTTATCAAATTGTGAATTAATATCGAGCAAAATATCATTTCCGTCAGAGGCCATGAATCGCGATTTTGCCAAAGGAAGCTGACCGGCAGAGGCGAATTTCATGGTTTCAGTCATATAGACAAATTTCTCAGAAATTCCACGACGAATTTCATTTTGTTGATTGAAATTGAGTGTGGATTTTTTTGCTAATTTTTCCAAACTATTCCACTGTTCTAGAATTTTAGTTTGAGCCTCGTTATAACGTAAAACTGAATTCCGAGTTCCCGCCAGAACAAATTCCCGGTGTTCCGCTTCTGCCTCTTTGAGGCTCAGTCGCGCCTGCAAAAGATTGCTGCGCATTTCATCGACTTGAGAAATTTTTGCGACAAAACTCATATAGTTAGATATTTGACGATAAGAAAGGTAACAAACGGCGATCAAAATGATAATTCCTAATTCAAACACTAACTGAAAACGCGGCTTATCACCTGATATCCTCATCAGACCTTTTTGAATCCTTAACAAGCCCTCGCCATCAATGGAATTTTGTTTTGATTGACTCATTCCACTCCTAGATTGCTTTTCTGGCTCGCATTTGGTTTTGACGTACCCAGAGTCTTACATCTTTCAACTGAGCAAGACTCAACCCCACAAAACTCACAAACACGGTGTACTTAGCTTCTTGCCCGGGAGGATTTTCAAAAACAGAGGTCACCCTGAAGCGAGTGTCCTTGATCCCCATTTCCGTAAAGCAAGGAGAATTAAAATTGAGAAAAAAACCTCGGGGCACGGAAAATTGCGTCTGAAATTTAAATCCCATCTCACTGACCACGATATCAGGAACACTCACGGAAAATGAAGACCCTTGACTATCAATAGCCTCCGCAAATTGAATCGGATTGCGATTTTTGAGCGTTTGTGATTTAAGAATATTTTCGACTTTTGCTAAAAATATATCGTCATCAAAAGGCTTGAGAACATAATCAACGGCGCCCATAGATAGGGCTTTGGAAATATCTGCTTGATTATTTTTCCCGGAAACCACAAGAACGGGAGAAGTGATGGCTTCAGTCTTCAGAGTTTGCATGAGATCATAGCCCGAGTGAATCGGCATCGCGAGATCTAAAACCACTAAATGACTTGGATGAATTTTCAATACTTGCAGCGCCGGCTCTGCTCCACTAAAACTGATCACTTCGTGCCCAAAGGGCAACAACAAAAACTCCCAGCGTTTCAAAGTGGTAGGATTATCATCTACCAAAATAATTCGACTCACAAAACCTCCCGATCTGAACAACCAAGAATGAATCCATCATCATTGGCTCATCCAAGATCTTTTCGGATGTCTGTGAGTCACACTTGACAAGTTTTGAAGCTAATCTAGGGTCCGATCAGTTCAAGGTCCTGTCGATTAGTTTTTCAAAAAGAAAGGATTTTCGAAATTTTCTTCGCTAGTTTCGTATTCTTTAAGATCCGGAGTTAGGTAGATGACTTGTTTTATTCGTCCTTGAGTGCAATTTTCCATAGTTTCTGGCTTGCTTGAATCGTAATTCTCATTGGTACAAGTTGAAGTTTCCCAACCGCTCACTGAAAAGCTGACTCGGTAACCCAATACCGTTCCTGATGGAGTCCTCATTGTTTGAAAAGACTCAATTTTTACATCTTTATAGTCCGTAGTGTAATCACCTTCTAAAATAGTGTCTCCCCAAATATCCATGGAGTTATCTATATGCTTATAAATTCGTTTAAACTGCTCAGCAGAAAAACCTGAAATTTCTGACAATGTGACTGAGGAGCAATTGACTAATTGTGTATCAACCCCACACAAGGCCTTGATTTGCTCAGAAGGAAACGAAACCGCCCCAAGGACACTCATTGAAAAAAACACCACGAATACAATGCTGAACCCAAGATTTTTCGCCATAAAAACTCCTTGCTATGAAGCCTTTATGCACCCATCGCAGCATTTTTTCCAATGAATATTATGATTATTATTATTCTATTTATGAATAATAAGCTGAAGTTTGGCTGTTGCTACTACAATTCACTGCCCATCAAGTCTGATCGAAAACTTTGCTCCTCACAATTTATTGAGATTTTCGGCGAACAATTGAACATTTCATTTTTCAAAAAGTTCTTAAATTTGCGAAAAATTTCGACATAAATTATAACTCTATTACGATTATTCTTGAGTCGATCAAACAAGAAACTACAGAGTGTCAAAATCATAAAATATATAAAATCTCGACTCAAGTCTTGAGCGGAGCTACCGACAAAGACTTTAGACTGGGAGGTTTGTATGTCGAATTTTAAATTACACTCAATGAGAACTTTATTAATTGGAGTGGTGCTCCCATTCGCGGCCTTCCAACTCAGTGGCTGCTCAGCGACCAATTTCAAACCACAAACAACGACCACTGCGGCTCAGGATATTGGACCCGTGATTGTAAGTCCGAGTCCGACTCCAGGACCAACACCTGCACCAACTCCAAACCCAACACCGACTCCTGCTCCTAGCTGCGTGCCAGTCGCAGACATCACACGTTTAACAAAGATTCTTTTCTTAGTGGACACTTCGAATTCAAACGTTGAGTGGATTGATGCGCCACCAACCGATCCAACAAAAAACTTCCGACTTGGTTCGATTCAAAATTTCTTAAACCAATATGAATCAAAATCAAATTTCCAGTGGGGCTTTATCACTTTTGCGAACGGTGGAACTCGAAATTATATTGCACCTCACGGCGGAGCTTCTTTCACCGCTGACCCTAGAGTCATGCAAGGCGCTTTAAATTCATTCGCGCAATCAATTGACGACGGAGACACTCCCTACGGCCGAGCCCTCACGGCTGCGACCAATGCGATTCACAGTGATAAAGATAGAAATACAGCCGCAAATCCTCAGTATTTTGTCGTGTTAATCACTGACGGTTATCCTTCCGATTTTTCTTCTCCGACAAATGCAAAACCCCTCCTGACAAGTTTGCTTGGCGCCGCACCAACGGAAGTGAACCTCAGTACAATTTTCTATGGCAGTCAAACATCATCGTCTTCATCAGCAGCGCTTAACATGCTCTCAGGAATGGCAAGTTTCGGAGGAGGACAATTTGCAAACGTGAATAACCCCGCAAGTGGTATCAATATCAGCGACGTTATTCCGGGACACGCTTGTCCTTAATAGTTAGAAAAATTGACTTGGGAGTTCAATCTTCGCTTCGTGAATTTTCTTAAGGCACTCTGGGACATAGCCCATGGGTGCCAAAATTCCTTTTTTATCTCGCTGAAAAATTGGCGCGCGTGTAATGGTGTCATTCTCCATCCCAGTGAGTTCCATGATTTCTGAAATTTCCCTTTTTCCCGAGGCCGTACGATGCACCTGCACGATCAAATCAATGCTTTGGGAAATTTGAAATCGTAAAACTTTAATTGGCATCTCAAAACTGGCATACATCATCAGGGATTCTATTCGAATCAAGGCATCTTGCGCTGTGCTGGCGTGAATAGTTGTCATTGAACCTTCATGACCAGTATTCATGGCCTGCAACATTTCAAAGGTTTCGTCTTTCCGACATTCGCCAATAATAATACGATCAGGACGCATCCGGAGCGAATTCACAAGGCAATCCCTCGCGGACAAAGTCTTCGGTTGATCCACCGTTACAATGGAAACCCAATTCCTCAATGGCAATTTTAATTCCGGTACATCTTGAATGCTAATCACTCGCTCGTTCCCGGGAATACAAGCGGCTAAAGAATTAAGAATTGTCGTTTTACCTGTCCCCGTGCCGCCTGAAACAACAATAGAAAGCCTGGCTTTTACCGCAGCATCTAAAAAGCGAGCCGCTTTATCGCTCAAGCTGCCAGCTTTGACTAAATCATCCAAGGTCATGTGTTTATTGCGAAACTTTCTAATAGTTAGCGTTGGGGTCATAGATGAAGGAGGTAAGGTAATATTAAAACGATGACCTTCGGGCAAAATTCCATCGAAAAATAAAGCTTCCGAAGCCTGCCGACGTCCACAATGATGAAGGATTTGTTGAATAAATTCATTCCATTGTCGTTCATCGACAAAACGATTCTGCACTTCCGTAATAATGCCCGCTGATTCAACAAAGACACGGTCCCAGGCGTTGACCATCACTTCAGTGATATTAATATCAGCGATTAATCCTTTAAGTGGGCCGTAATCAATTTTCATATTTTGAAAGATCCTGACATTGATACTTCTGTTTCACCGGAACGCAGTAAGTGTTTTTTTCATTGCACAAATACATCTGAACCGAAAGTTGACAATTCTTTTCCATTTGAATTTTTTCTGGAAAGTCAGAAGTGATTTTTTGCAAAGTTTTAGTCAAATGACCTACAATGACCTCGACGCCATTCTTCATTTCTACTTTTGAAGGAGCTTCTTGATTAAAATGATGAGCCCCGGGCGGGAAAAACTCAATAGCAATGGGTTTTGTTTTTTTTAGTTCCGCTTTAAATGCCAAGTTTTTTTGAACCGAAGACTGGCTCACCCCAAAGACAGGAATCAATATAATTAATAACCACAAGTTCACTTTCATCTGTAAATTCCTCCACTCACAAAATTTAAAAGAAAAACTTAATTCCTGAATATAATCCTTGTCGACTTTGATTAACAATAATTGGTGTTTGACTACTTTGGGACTCATTGAACCAGCCTCCAAAAACCTTCACAAAACCAATATCCCAAAAAAGCCCAGCTTCCCATTTCCAGCCGGTCACAGCACCCAAAAAAGAATCTGTCGTCGGCAAAAAGTAGCGATAATTTCCATGAAGACCCGAATGATTTTCAACATAAAGATCCAGATCAGCCGCCGCAAACTGCTGCTGTAAGTTATAACTGGAAGTTTTTTTTGTCCGAGTTCCATAATCCAAAATCAAGTGCGTGTTCTGTACATGTTTTCCGGCCACTCGTAGCGCCAGCATCTCTCCGGAGTCCACAAATCCTTCATTCCAATTGTTTTCATAATAACCCTCTACGCCGAAGGCCATTGCAAAAAAAGCCAAGGTCCCCGACATCGAATATTGATTCGATTGTGAGACCGGATTGTCTACAGAGAGCGCGTCGTTCTGATAGCGGCCACCGAAGATCAATTCATAAGGACTTGGGGAGTACATTCCAAGCCATAGATCCATCATTCGATTGCGCTCCTTCTGCGCTAACCAATCAGCCAAGGTCCAGCGGGAATTGGATTTTTCCTCGGCTTTCTTTCTAAAGTCGGATATTCCCTGAGGAGAGGTACTTGGATTTTTCCAACCCGCAGAATGATCCTCAGCTAAAGTTTTTTCACTCCAACTGATAAATACTTGAACAATCAAAGCTGTAAAAATTACAGACCATTTAAGTTTCATGAGCGATTTATTCGATTTCACAATTCTCCCGAGGAGTCATTCAACCACGAAACAAATAGTTAGCGCAGTTTTGATAAGAAATCATTATGGATCCAACAATAATTTTCGAATTGTTTAATTTAGCCTTACCGCGATATGAAGCTGTTCGGGGATTTGACAGTTTTGATAAAGTTTATAGTGACACAAATTCGGTGGCACTAGTTAAAGCGACAAGGTGGGGTAATGAAAATTTCAGTAGAGAAAAAAAATAGCACTGTTAATAATGTAAAAACTAGCTGCTCTCAATTAGTACAGTTCAAAAAGGGACTCTTAATCTCTTTAGCTGCAATGACTCTTAGTGCTTGTCACAATTCGGGCATGCAGTTGCAATTCAATGGTTCACCAAACGATTCATCGATTGTCAATGGTGTCGAAGTACAACAAGACTCCCCCGAAGCTTTAGCAACAGTTGCTCTTTATTTTCCTAGATCAGCAAATGGCAATGCTATTTCAAGTTTCTGTACAGGTGTTTTAATTAGCGAAGACTTGGTTTTAACTGCTGGTCACTGTTTTGCTGATTTTGCAAAAGAGATCAAAGTTTCTCCTAAAATTTTACAAGAGAATGTTTTGATCGGTTTTGGCTTAAAAGATGCGAAAGATTCCTCTGACCCTGAAGTTGTTTTCCGTCACGTTGCAAACTTCCAAGTAAATCCAAATTACGTGGTCGGATCCATTGCCCACGCAACCACAGAAGCAATGTATGATATGACACTGGTTCGTTTAGACCAGTCTGCTCCGGGCTCTGCAAAACCAGTTCAATTAATCACAGATGCAAGCATTTTAAAAGCTGGCTTAAAGCTAACTCTCGCCGGCTTCGGACTGTTGAGTGCTCAACCAATGGTGGAAACAACTAAAATGATGAAAGTGAACGTGCAAGTGGACAATCCTTCCATCACTAAAACCCAATTCACTTTCAAAGTCGTTAAAGGAAAAAGTTCTTGCTCAGGAGATTCTGGAGGTCCCGCTTACGTCAAACTTTCAAATGGTGATTTGGGAGTTATCGGCGTCACTAGCTGGGGCGATAAGACCTGTAAACACATTGGTGCCTACACCTCAGTTCCAGCCCTCGCGGACTGGATCCAAAGCACCTCTCAAAGTCTTTAAAATTAAAGTTGAGTCGGGACTTTTTTCAAAAAGTCCTCGGCCACAGTCTCAACTGGTAAATTCTGAGCCAAGGTTCGCTCTTGCTCCGCTAACAAAGTCGAGAGATATCTCTCTGAAGAAGAGGGAACTATTACCACAATAATTTTATCCTTAGTTTCTGGCCGTGCCGCGACTCGCAAACCCGCCGCAATGGCAGCGCCAGAACTAATACCCACAGGAATCCCTTCAGACTTAATCACTTCTCTGGCCGTCTTAAGCGCCTCCTCACTGGAAACCCGTTCAATGCTATCAATCACTTGACGATCCAATAAAGTCGGAATAAATCCAGCGCCAATTCCTTGAATTTTATGAGGACCTGGTTTTTCACCACTCAAGACTGAAGATTCGACTGGTTCTACCGCCACCATTTTCACGCTCGGTTTTTTGGCTTTTAAAACTTGTCCAACACCGGTGATAGTGCCACCAGTCCCAACTCCGCTCACAACATAATCAACGGCGCCGTCAGTATCCTGCCAAATTTCAAGTGCTGTGGTTTCCCGGTGAATCGCGGGATTATCCAAATTATCAAATTGTCGTGGAATAAAATATTTAGTGTCTTTTTCGGCAAGCTCCATCGACTTAGCGATTGCACCCCGCATTCCCAAAGGGCCTGAAGTCAAAATCACTTGCGCCCCTAGTAAAAGTAAAATCGTCCGACGCTCCATCGACATTGTTTCTGGCATCACGAGAGTGAGCGGATAACCTTTTGCTGCACAAACAAAGGCCAAGCCGATGCCTGTATTACCGCTCGTGGGCTCCAACACGGTCATTCCTTTTTTTAAAACACCCTTAAGTTCTGCCTGTTCAATCATATGATTTGCAATTCGATCTTTCACCGAGCTTAAGGGATTAAAAAATTCCAATTTCAAAAATATTTTTCCTGGAAGAGCTTTTCCAATTCGCTGCATGGCAACCAAAGGAGTTTTTCCCACTGTTTTTGTGATATCAGAATACGTCTTCATTAAAGCCTCACTTTCTTATTTGTCCTTGTCCAAAGATCAACCAACGAGAAGACGTGAGTTCTTTTAAACCCACAGGTCCTCTCACGTGTAACTTTTGCGTACTAATTCCAAGTTCCCCACCCAAACCAAATTCAAAACCGTCAGTGAATCGAGTGGAGGCATTCCAATAAACGGCGGCCGCATCCACCTCTGCCATGAATTTTTTTGCAGAGGCTTCATTACGAGTAATAATCACCTCTGAATGTTGAGAGCCATGCCGCGCGATATGGTCGATGGCTTCATCGAGGGACTCCACAATTTTACAATTAAGAATCTGATCCAAATACTCCGTGTCCCAGTTAATTCTTTCAGCTAATTCCACTCTGACTTTTCCAAGAAGAATTTTTTTTGAATCTGCATCCACTTTCCATTGAAGTTGACTTTCTTCTGTCGCCAAATACAACTTGGGTAAAAAATCCTGAGCCACATTGCGATGAACCAAAACTGTTTCCAGAGAGTTGCAAACGCCCGGTCGTTGCGTTTTTCCATTCTTGACAATATTGATTGCCATCTCAAGATCGCAATCCGCATCGACATACGCATGGCAGAGCCCTCGATCATTTTTTATGATGGGGATCAAAGAGGTTTTTTGTACAAAATCGATCAAGGCTTCGCCCCCCCGAGGGACAACCACATCAATCTGTCCTTTGCAATGAAGCAAATTTTCAACTATTTTGCGATCATAATTCTGCAAGCCCAAAAAAGGTTTTTGCTTAAAACCCATTTGTTCTAAAACCTCATCGATCAATCGATAAAGAAAACTCGCCGTGTTTTTTGATTCAGACCCTCCACGCAATAAAATCCCATTGCCGGACTTAAAGGCCAGTGAAAAAGCCTCAAGAATAACATTAGGACGAGACTCAAAAATCATCAAAATCAAACCCAGAGGGGCTCGAATCTTTTGAAGAATTAACCCATTTTCAAGAATCTTTTTCTCTATAAGTTCGTTCACGGGATCAGAAAGCCCAGCCACTGTTTCAAGACTCAAAGCCATGTTATTGATTCGGTCAGGAGTTAAAGTCAGACGATCCAAAAAAGCGGAAGGAGCACCACTGGAAAAAGACGCTTCAATGTCCAATTTATTGTTTTTCAATAACTCGGAAGAGTGTAAATTCAATTCTAGAGCTAGTTTTTTTAATACTTCATTTTTTGCCTTGTCGGAACTCGTGCCATGAAGTCTTGTCGCTTTTTTTAAAGCTGCTAATTGATTCTGAAGATCTAAGGGCAAGGCCTCAAAACTCATTCTCGGCCACCAATTTGTGTTCCTAAAGAATTTCCTTGAGCAATCGACAATAGATTGTGAGGAATATCACCGCGAACCAAGTGAGTAACAATTTGTTTTTGGCCGGCTTTTTGTGCTGCTAAAAGTTTTGATCGCATACCACCAGTTCCCACTCCCGCACTTTGTCCCGCTCCTGCCAATTTTAAATCACGAGCCTTGATGCTTGGCAAATAGCTGACTAATTTTGCGTCAGGAATATTTTTTGGATCAGACTCATACAAGCCGTCCACATCTGTCAGTAGTATCAGTTTTTCAGCATTCATCATCACCGAAACTTGAGCGGCTAAATGATCGTTATCGCCAAATTTAATTTCCGCAGTGGCGACCGCATCATTTTCATTGAGAACAGGCACAATCTTCCATTTTAAAAGTTCATTCAAAGTGTTCTGTAAATTTGTACGCCGAATTCGATCATTCATATCTCCCGCCGTTAATAAAACCTGGGCTCCAAGTAAACCTAACGTCTGCAATGAAAGATTATACTGTTCCATCACCATCGGTTGTCCAATGGCACTTAACGCTTGCTTTTCAGGAAGAGTTCGTTGGTTTCGCTCAAATTTCGTTCGTCGAGTCGCACTGGCAATCGCGCCCGAGGTCACCCAAATGACTTCGATGCCATGATTGTTTTTTAAATCATAAACTTGTTGCATCCAGGAGCGAATCAATAGCACACCGCCATTGATCACCATGCTGCTCCCTGCTTTGATCACCCAACGTTGGGTGATTTTTTTTTGCGATTTTTTTTGTCGCTTCATTTTAATCTGTTTCCCTCAAGCTTATTCACCAAGTTCATTGATTTTGGGCTAAAATCGTTCTTCTGAAAAGCCTTTTTCAACCAAAAAGCGGAGGCACTCTGTGTTAATATTCCTCTCTTCACAGAGAATTGATTGATTTCAAGGACAATTCCCGTTTTAGTTCCTTTTCTTCCGGAGGTCACATGAGTCTTTTTTTAAAATTTTTTATGGGTTTGTTTCTCCTTTCACAACTCGCCAAAGCCGACGAAGGAATGTGGCTCTTAAATCATTTTCCTTCTGTGCAAATAGAAAAAAAATATTCCTTCAAACCAACACAAGAATGGCTGGACCATGTGCGCCTTTCCGCTGTGAGACTGGCTGGTGGTTGCTCGGCAAGCTTCGTTTCGCCAAATGGTCTAGTGATGACAAATCACCACTGTGCTCACACTTGCATCGAGCAACTTTCAAATGCAAAAAAGGATTATGTTGCATCTGGTTTTTATGCTCAAACACTCGAAGATGAAGTCAAATGTCCGGAAATTGAAGTGAATCAACTCACCCAAATCACAGATGTGACCGTTCAGATCAAAGCCGCGACAAAAGACCTTAAAGACAAAGCCTTCAATGAAAAACTAAAGGCGACCATGTCGAAATTAGAAACTGAGTGCAGCGAAAAAAAAGACAAGCTTCGCTGCGATGTTGTGACTTTGTATCACGGTGGAAAATATCATCTTTATAAATACCGTCGGTTCCAAGATGTCCGTTTAGCCTTTGCTCCTGAATTTGCCACGGCATTTTTTGGAGGAGATCCAGATAATTTCAGATTTCCTCGCTATGATTTTGATATTTCTTTTCTGCGGGTTTATGAAAACAACAAGCCCCTTGCGACCAACGATTATTTTCGATTTTCCCGCCTGGGAGCTAAAGAAAATGATTTAACCTTTGTTGCAGGTCACCCAGGGAAAACTTCCCGTCTATTGACCGTGGCGGAACTTGAATTTTATCGAGATGTGCAAGTGATCGAACGTTTGCTCACGATGTCAGAACTTCGCGGCATGCTCACGGAATTTAGCGAGCGCGGCCCAGAACAACGACGAACAGCGAATGCTCCGCTTTTTTCCACCGAAAACGGCTTGAAGGCCCTGAAGGGTCATTTAGCGGCCCTTAAAGAAAAAGGGTTTATGGAAAATAAAATGAAAGCAGAAAAAGCTTTTCGTCAAAAAATTGATTCAAATCCTCAATGGAAAAAAGAATACTCTTCAGCGTGGACTGATCTAGAAAAAACCCACAATGAGTGGAGAAAATCTTTCACCCGAACTTCAGAGATTGAATGGAATAATTTTGGCTCACGGTTATTCACTTATGCTAAGACCTTAACTCGCGCTTCAGCGGAATATCTAAAACCAAACGAAAAACGTTTACGTGAATTTAGTGATTCAAATCGACCACAAGTTAAAATGCTTGTGCAGAGCAAAGCTCCAATTCATGAAGAGCTTGAAATTGAAATGATGACTTTTTACCTCACTAAATTTAGAGAAAAACTCACAGCCGACGATTCCTTTGTTCAGCAGGTTTTTGGGAAAAATTCACCACGCGACCTAGCCACTTCATTGATCAAAGGAACCCAATTGGCTGACGTTAAAGTCCGCCAAGCACTTTTTGAAGGCGGCGTCGCGGCCATTGAAAAATCTCAAGATCCCATGATTCAGTTCTTCCGGCTTTTTGACCCAGAAGCCCGAACTGTCCGCCAAAAATATGAGGATGAGATTGAATCTAAAATCAAACAAGCCGATGAAAAAGTAGCTCAGGCGGATTTTGCTGTTCATGGTGATAAAAATTATCCTGATGCCACCTTCACGCTCCGTCTTTCCTACGGTCAAATGAAGGGCTATGAAGAGAACGGACAATTTGTAAAACCACAGACCGAAATCGCGGGAGCTTTCACTCGACACACCGGCAAAGAGCCCTTTGCGCTACCCGAAACCTGGCTCAAAAGTGAAAAATCAATTAACGGAAACACGCCCCTTAATTTTTGCACCACCAACGACATCATTGGTGGAAATTCAGGATCACCGGTCATCAATCAGGCTGGCGAAGTCGTGGGTTTGATCTTTGATGGAAATATTCAATCTCTGGGCGGAAATTTTGGCTATGACGAGAAAGTCAATCGTGCGGTCGCCGTTCACTCAGCTGGAATACTGGAATTATTATCCCATGTTTACCACGCCGATCGCATTGTTAAAGATCTCGCAGACAAATGAAAAAAGACTTTGAGCACGTTAGGTAACGAATCACCGATTCAGTAAATCAAACTTGACTTTCCATGCCCCATCCTCAAAAACTACTGGGCATGGAAATTCCTTCAATTAAGGTTCAGCTTAAAGATCAATCCCAATGGAAAACATTACCTCCTTATCAACAACTGGGATTTGGAAAATACTTTTCAGACCATTGGTTTAGTGCTCAATTCACTGAAACAAAAGGCTGGGCCTCAGCAAAGGTTGAACCTTATCAAAACATGAGCCTTGACCCCGCTGCTGCGGTTTTTCATTACGGTCAGGCCTTGTTTGAAGGGATGAAAGCCTTCCGTCGCGCCGATGGAAGTATTTGGTTATTTCGACCAGAGTTTAATAGTCATCGGTTTAATGATGGAGCCTCACGACTCTGTATGCAATCCGTACCGGAAGAACTCTTTTTGAAAGGTATAAAATCCGTCGTAGAGGCTGATGCTCGTTGGGTGCCGAAAGAATCTGGCTGCGCTCTTTACATTCGTCCAACTTTGGTGGGTACCGAAGCCTTTTTGGGTGTCCGTCCTTCGCATGAACAACTTTTCTTTGTGATTTTGTCACCCGTTGGGTCTTACTATTCAGAGGGGTCTGCTCCTGTTAAAATTTGGGTCGAACACAATGCAATTCGTGCGGCGACCGGCGGTTTAGGCGCCATCAAAGCTGGAGCCAATTACGCAGCAAGTTTACAAGCGGCTCTTCATGCAAAAAAACAAGGCTATGCCCAAGTGCTTTGGCTCAATGTGGATCACCAAGGCATTGAAGAAGTCGGAACGATGAATGTATTTTTTGTTTTTAAAAATGAAATTGTGACACCGGCTTTAAATGGCAGCATTTTGCCTGGAGGAGTGCGAGACTCTGTCCTACACCTTCTTCGCCATTGGAATAAGCCTGTGATGGAACGACGAATCACCATCAGCGAAGTTCATGAACGACACCTCAAAGGTGAGTTGGTCGAAGCGTTCGGAACTGGCACTGCGGCGACGATTTCTCGAATCGGCGAACTCCAATGGAAAACCGAGCGTATGATCCTCGGAGAGCAACATCAGCTGAGCCAAGAAATTCTTGATACCCTCACGGGCATTCAAATGGGAACACTTCCCGATCAATTTGGCTGGATGAGAAGCTTGCAAAGTCTTTAATTAAAATCATTGAGAACATTGAGAACATTGAGAACTGGTGCAAAAGGTAACCGGTTTATCAAATTTACAATAAATATTTTTGTCCAAATTAATTTTTGAAGTTATTTCAAATAGTTAAAGCCTGGCCTCAAGTTTGCTATGGAGATGGCTTGAGTTCCATAACCATCACACTGGAGAAAAAATATGAAATTATCTAGCCTCTCAAAATCAATTCTAGCTGTTTTTGCGGCAACAACTTTAGTTTCTACGATGAGCTTTGCCGATGGCGGTGATCGTGGTGGTGATCGCGGTGGTGATCGCGGTGGTGATCGTGGTGGTGATCGTGGCGGTGATCGTGGCGGTGATCGTGGCGGTGATCGTGGCGGTGATCGTGGCGGTGATCGTGGCGGTGATCGTGGCGGTGATCGTGGCGGTGATCGTGGCGGTGATCGCGGCGGTGATCGTGGCGGTGATCGTGGCGGTGATCGCGGCAGAGACGATGGCCGTTTTGGCCGCGGCGGCGATAATCGTGGTCATGGTGGAGACAGAGACGATGGACGCTTTGGTCGCCCGACTTACCCTAGCTATCCGACTTACCCTAGCTATCCGACTTACCCTAGCTATCCGACTTATCCTAGCTATCCAACTTACCCTACTTATCCGACTTATCCATTGCCTGCACCAATTCCAGTTTCTTGCTCTTTTGTTGTTCCAGCAGGTTTCTCAGTCACAGGAAATAATGCATTCTACACAGGCGTGAACCGCATGCATGCAATTTCAGAATGTGAAGCGCATGGTGAAATGGCTCAAAACTGCGAATACTATGCAGTCAACTCATCAAGCTGTCGTAACTAATCTTCTCACAAATAGCCAACCTCTGACTTCGGTTGAGAGGTTGGCTGAGTAATTAAAAAAATATCAAACCAACGTTTCCAAGAACTTCTCAAAAGCGACCTGAGTGTTTCGTAAGTTCTCTTCCGCCAATTCGCCAAGGCCTTCCCCAATTTCCCACTCAGAGCCAGGAATCCCAAGGTAGTAACAGCGGGGTTTTTTGTGATACAATTCCTCACAAAGAGCAACAACAGAAGCTGCGGACATCGCATGACTAGAAAACTCCACCTGCCCGGCACGAGCCACTATTGGCTGAATCCAAAAAGGCCCCTTCGATTCAGAACTTTTATCCGCATCAACAAAAAGAATCACATCGAATCCAGAAATTTGTAGCGAAACTTCAGCATTCAGTTGGTAATTTGCATCGAGTTGCCAATTTTTTGGCAATGATTTTTGTTCAAGATTTTCGATCATTCGATGTCCTAAACCATCATCCTGACGTCCGACATTACCAATTCCATAAATTAAAATACTTTCACCAGTCTTGATCGCTAGAACTTCAAAAGGAGATTCCACAGAATTAAACTCCATCTCTCACTTTTTGATCCAAAATTTTTCCAGTTTCATCTTCTAGATTGACGATCAAAGGCATTTGTCCAACGGCATGAGTGGCACAACTTAAACAGGGATCATAAGCCCGAATGGCCACTTCGACTTGATTTAACATTCCTTCAGGAATTTCACTTTGACCATCAAGCACATGGTCGGCCACCCATTTCACGGACCGATTCATGGCCTCATTATTACTTGTGGTGGAAACAATGAGATTACACATTGTTATCAAATCATTTTCATCCACTTTGTAATGATGAAAGAGTGTACCCCTTGGAGCTTCTAGCACCCCGACGCCTTCACTTCGACGCGAGCCTTTTTTTTCTAATTCTCCAGAATACAAATCTGGATCAATCAAAAGGTCTCGGATCATTTCTGCGGCATGGAGAGTTTCAATAAGCCTCGCCCAATGCATGTGCATGGAATTTCCGTTAGGCTTACCACTCGTATAAGCTTTGTAATTTTCAAATTCTTTTTGTGCGAGGGGGGAGGGAATAAAATCACAGGTATTTAATCGTGCCAAAGGTCCCACTCGATACCAGCCTTTGCTCGGCCCGAGGGAAGTGAAAAAAGGAAATTTCATATAACTCCAACTTCGCACTTCTTCTGTAATATACTTGTGGTATTCCTGATAATCGACGTGATCGAATATTTTATTTCCCTCACTGTCAATGGCCCGCAAACCCCCATGATAAAGATCCAAAGCACCATCTTTCCGAACCAGGCTCATGTAATTCGACTCAAAGCTGGCAAAGCCATCGACCCAAGTTTGATTCTTTTTATGATAACTCTTAAAAAGCTCCAAACCTTCAAGGGCCCAATCAACCATTAAATTGGCATTATAATCAGCTGCGCCTGAGATAAAATGATCTTTTTCTTTAACGGTCAAATGTCGATTAATTCCTCCGGGAATAGCGCCCGTACCATGAATTTTTTTTCCAGCAGTGGCTTGAATAATTTCTTGTCCAAATTTCCTCATCAGCACCGCTTTTTTAGCAAGCTCAGGAAAAGCTTTGATCACACCAACAATATTTCTTTGTGCTGGATCGGAATTCACTCCAAATAAAAGGTCCGGTGAAGCTAAATAAAAAAAATGCAAAACATGAGACTGAAAAAACTGTCCATAGTGCATAAGCCTTCGCATCTTATCTGCGGTCGGAGTTAACTCATCCGAAGATACACCGACAATTCGATCCAAGGCTTTTGAGGCACAAAGATGGTGACTCACTGGGCAAATTCCGCACAAGCGCTGCACGAGCACTGAGGCTTCCCAATAAGGCCGACCTTGTACAAAACGTTCAAAGCCACGGAATTCGACCACATGAAGTCGAGCCTCAGAAACTTTATTTTGATCATCTAATTTAATGGTCACTTTTCCATGACCTTCGACTCGTGTGATCGGTTCTATTGTGATTTTTCGAGACATTTTCGCCTTCAGTCGTATTTAAAATTTTTATAAGTCAAATTGTCTAAACTTTTTCCTTCGATGATTCGATTTAAGACTTCCCAAATTAAATCCGCTCGCGGGGCACAGCCAGGAAGAAAGGCATCAATTTTAACAATTTCGTGGCAAGGATAAACTCGATCAAGAATTGCAGGAATTTCCTCGTCATTCGGAATCATTTTATTTCCGACTGTCACTCCGTTAAAATAAGCTTCTTCTAATAATTCCTTCATGGAAATTCCATTGCGCATGGCGGGAAGTCCGCCGGTGATTGCACATTGTCCAACCGCTACCAAAATTTTGCAGTGTTCTCGAAACTCACGAAGAACTCGAACATTCTCTGCGTTACAACAACCACCCTCAACCAAACCAAGGTCACACTCTTTAGTAAATTCCTTAAAATCATCAATCGGTGAACGATTAAACTCCACCACTTCAACGAGCTCTAAAATTCGCTCATCAATATCTAAAAGAGACATATGACATCCGAAACAGCCAGCAAGAGAGGTCGTAGCTACGATTAATTTTGTCTTACTCATACTTTGTCTCTTTCTTTTTCAACATCAGAGCCGATAACCTCATTATCGTATTTACGTTCTCCGATCGGCACTCGGTAAGCCCCGCCTTTTTTTATTAGCGCTCCCACGGGGCAAATATCCATGGCTTTTTGAGCGATCACTTCCGTGGCTGCTTCAGTATCCGTTGTGTCCACGCTAATATGAATCGCCCCTCCGCGATCAATAAATCCAAAAATGTCGTGACCATCCTTCGCCTTTACACCCCGAACGCAACGCAAACACTGGATACAACGATTATGTTCAACAACTAAATAAGGAAGGCTGGCGTCTATTTTTCGCTGCGTGAAAGAGAATGGATATCGCGGAGCTGTCATTTGGTAACGATAGGCCAAGGCTTGCAGCTGACAATTTCCGCTTTTTTCACAGCTTGGACACATATGATTGCCCTCGACAAAAAGCATTTCTATAAGACTTTTTCTGTTTTCTTTAAGTTCTACAGATTCATTTTCAACAGACATTCCTTGGGAAACAATGGTTGTGCAAGCGGAAACATATCGTTCTCCCACTTTCACTAAACACATCCGACAAGTGCCTGCTGGCTGTAAACTTTTAAAATCGCACAAGGTCGGAATAAAAATTCCATTGTCACGTGCCGCCTGAACAATGCTCTGACCTTCTTTGGCGATAATTTCCCGTCCATCGATATTTATTTTTATATGACCTTGTTCCATAGCAATAACCTTTTTTTCTAATCCCCAATTTCGAGATTCGGTTTTCGATTTGCCACTTTCGCAGAGTCCGAAGTTGCAAACTCCATATTAAACTGCGACATATAATCAACATCCTGCCGAACAACTCTTTGATATATTTCCGGAAAATTTTTTAAGCTCGTTAATAATGGATTCGGGGAGGATTGCCCCAATCCGCAACGGGACGCCTTTTTCACAAGAAGACCTAATTCCTCAATTTTCTTGAGATCCAACGCGGTTCCATTGCCAATCATCACTTTTTCGAGTTGTTTCAAGAGCAAGGTATTACCGGCTCGGCAGGGAACACAAAATCCACAGGTTTCCTTGGTGAAAAACTCCATGTGATTGTGAATAATTGAAAACAGATCACGCTTTTTACTAAAAATGGTAAAAGCGCCACCCGTACTCAAATCTGAATAGCAAATTTTTCGATCAAACTCTTTTTCTGAAAGGAAATTTCCCGAAGGACCGCCCACTTGAACAGCCAAGACTTCTGTGGCTCCGCAAAATCCCAAAATTTCCCTGACCGTATGACCCCATTGCACTTCGTAAATTCCAGGCTTTTCACAATCTCCGGAAATGCTTAATAGTTTAACCCCACTGGAGGCGGAGGTTCCCATTTTTTTAAACCAATCAGAGCCCTTCAAAATAATCTTTGCAGCACAGCCAAAAGTTTCTGGATTATTTACAATCGTCGGTTGATGTAAATAACCCGATACAACTGGAAAGGGCGGCCGATTTCGCGGCTGTCCGCGCTTTCCTTCTGCAGATTCTATGAGAGCACTTTCCTCTCCGCAAATGTAAGCCCCTGCTCCTAACTTAATTTGAATATCAAAACTAAATCTGCTTTTTAAAATTCGACGACCAAGTAAATTTTGACTTCTCAAGCCTTCAAGTACTTGCTCAAGATATTTTTTCAAATAGCTGTATTCACTTCTTAAATAAACAATCCCTTGTTTGGCTTCAATCGCATAACCTGCAATGATCATCCCTTCAAAAATAAGCTCGGGCCTCTCCGTTAAAAGCACTCGATCTTTGAAAGTTCCAGGCTCGCCCTCATCCACATTGCAAATTACATAACGAGATTCCGCATCAGTGGCACGACAAGATCCCCATTTTTGTCCCGTTGGAAAACCCGCTCCTCCGCGACCGCGCAGACCTGATTTCCTGATCGCTTCGATAACCTCCAAGCTACCACTTTCCATCGCCACTTTGAGAGCTTCACCTGGTGCATAATCTGTAAAAAAGACGGGGCCTTTAAAACGAATATTATTTTTCACTTCAGCGCTAACTAAGGCGGAAGAATTCTTTCCCTCACCGGATTTAATTAAACTCTGCAATGACCCATTTTCTTTTATCACCTTAACGATTTCTTCCACGCGCGCGGGAGTCAGGTGAGTAAAAACAAAATCATTGATCAGAGCTGCGGGCTCTTGATCACACATGCCAATGCAAGAAGTTGTGAAAAGGCCAATCTGCTGATTCTCTGACGTCTGACCAAATTTAATTCCTGCAGCTTTTTCAAAGGCCAGCATTACCGCTGCCGCTCCCGCCATTTCTGACGTCGCACTGGTATTCATATAAACCGTGTAGCGGCCCCGATTTTTCGATGAAAAAAAATGATAAAAAGAGGCCGTTCCCTCAACCTGTATTCGAGGGATATCAAGTTCTTCTGCTAAATAATCAATGGCCGGACCTGGAATCATTCTAAATTCAGATTGAATTTCTCGGAGCATGGCTAAAAGCTGCGTTTTGTCCTGCTGATAAAACTTCGTTAGCTGAACCACTTTTTGCCGAACTTGCGAGTCAAGTGAAGGGTTTTGTTCCATATCTTCCTTCTCCTACCTAGTATCGATTTGCAATGCAGATATATTCTGCGCATCCATCGAAAAAAGGAATCTCTTATTTATTCATTACGCTCTCGGTCAGTTCTTCGCACCTCACCATTGACCATTCACTATAGTCCTCAAACCCTAGACAGAAGTGCAGCTAGTCTAAGAATTCCCTCTCCTTAAGGCTAAACGGAACCAACATATTCGTCGAGTTTTTCAGCAATCTACTCGAAACAACTCAGCTTTTTGAAGAATTATGCCGAAATCGCCTAGAGAGGAATCTATTTTGTAGATATTAAATATTGATGAATGAAATAACGTCGTTATCAAAAACAGAGCGAAGACTTATTACCAGCAGCTTGGTTGCTATGGTCATTTGCTTGTTCTTATTGTTTTTTGGTGACGGCCTTCTTTGGAATAACAATGGCGCCAACTCTGATAAACCTCAAATTGGCATAATCACTTTCGTAGAAAACGATGCGCGACATAAATCTGGTAACAATTTGACTTGGTTAAAAACCAAAGAGCAGGAAAGTGTTCGACTCGGGGACTCTGTTTATTCTGGAAACAACTCACAAATTCGCCTTGAGATGAAAGCAGGTAATGAAATCGATGTAGGAGAAAACTCTCTTATTTCCTTCTATGACTTGGACAACGAATATTTGGCCAATTTTATGGGCGGCAACTTCCGATTGAACGTCAATGGACTTCTCAAAATTACCATCAATGGTGAAATCATTACCCTTCAAGGCAACAACTCTGAAATTCAAATGTTCATCGACAAGAACAATAACGCCACAATCAAAACTCTTAAAGGAGATGTCATCGTAAAGAATAAAAATGAAAAACTAGTTAAAGAGGATTCAAAGAAATCAGTTCATATCGGCGGTCTATCTGCCGAGCCTGCGACACAATTTGAATCTCAATCAGAAGTTTATATCTGGCATCTTTACGATCTGTACGAACAAGGTGAGCTCGGTATCGTCAATCGGAGCGAGCTACCAAAAGAAATTCGACACCCAATCAATCTTAAATGGGTACAAGCTTCTTCCAAAAATGCCTTCGTGCAGACATCAGGCCTCCCAGATTTTATTGAAAAACAGGAATTCCTAGCAGTCTCAGGAAAGTTGGCTCTCGAATTCGTGCATCCAGGACTGAATTACTGGCGCGTATCAACCGACGATGGTGCCAATTGGTCATTGCCACAAAATTTTATGGTCTTGTCACAGTTTAAACCAAAGGCTGAGCCGAAATTGGTAACACCTTCTATTGTCATACCATTAGTTGGAGATTCCACCTCGATTGAACTTGCACTTCAAAATACCGGTGAGACACAAGGTTATGTAGCGGAAGCCTCTCTTTCCACTGATTTTAAACCACAAAATACCAGACTTTTTTGGTCACCAGATATTCATCCAAAGCTTTCATTTTATAAACCAGGAACTTATTATTATCGATTCAGATCCGTCAGCCAAAGCCAGGAGCTCTCTGACTGGTCAGAGACTCTGAAATTGAATGTTTTCTCTCCAGATCGTCCGCTCGCTCCAATTTTAAGTCGACTCAACCATCATGAAGGCCCTTTGGGTTCAAATTTTCAAATTTCCTGGCGTTCGCCCGGAGAAAAAACGATCACAGAATTCTTTGATCAAAATAATAATAAAATTGGCGTACTCTCAGGCACTCAACTTGTCTGGTCTGCCAACTTGCCTGGAATATATAAAGTCAAATCCTATGCCATCAATAAATATGGCCAAGCGAGTCCCTCCTCAAAAACTGAAATTCTAAAAGTTCTACCTCCTGTGGCCTTAGCCAAACAGAGCTCTGACCAGAAAAAAAGAACTCCCGCCGCCGTGGAATCAAGCAACACGATGAAAGTAGATCCTCCAAAAATTGAAGATTTCCCGAATGAAAAATACAAAAGTAGCCATCTCTCAACACAAGGTTTTTTATGGACATTACAATCGAGCCAACAACATCTGCAAAATCAGTCCGTGCCAATATCTACCGGAATTGCCGTTGATGCGGTTGCTTGGTGGAACAAATGGGGAGCAGAAGGCATTGCCAAAACCGGGGTCTTTGCGCTCAACCAAGCTGGTGGTCAGACTTCGATGAAAGATCTAGAAGCTCGCCTCCACTATCGATTAATCACAGGCTTTCCACTTGGCTTTTTCCGTGAATTGCAAGCGACACTTTTTTCAGGATATGAGGTTTATCAAAACACTGGAACTGTTTATATGAATCAATATCAAATGATCAAATTTGGAACAGCGCTTGAGTTTCCGGTTTCCAACAAATGGAGCGCCGGTGGTGAATTTGTTTATGGTCTGGGCTCTGACAACACCACAAAAAAAGAGATTTCTGGAAACTTCAATTACTTCTTTTCCAGAATTTGGTCCCTTGGAGCAGGCTACCGACTTAATTTTATTCAAGCAGGAAGTGCTGATTCTGCGCCACAAGGAATACTGCCTTATCGCGAAGGCTATACGGAGGGCTATTCAGTACTGAATTATCATTTCTAATCTCTGTTAGGTCTCAACATGAGACCTTATCAAGCAATAGAGACGCTTAAAAAATAAAGGCTGATTTCTGAAGTTTTTTTATTTAATATGGAGAGGACTATGAAACAACATTTAGATACACTTAATTCAAAGGGATTCATTGGAATATTAACCTTAGCAACGGCTCTACTCACTGGATGTGATTCCCAAATAGCCACCTTTGTTCAAAGCGCAATCCCGTCGACTCATACAAGAACTGTGTTGGAGTCGAACGGACCGACGATGCTTAAAGTTTCGCCGGGGCATATTCTTGCTACTGGAACATCAGGACCTATGAGCATTAATGCTAATGTCACACCCACTCATCAAGTTTTAACCTCAACGACCTCTAACATTAGCGCTAATATTTCCATCAGTCGCTGGCGAACTGGCGCTGGCCCGTCAACCCCATAAAGCCTATGAATCAATGAAGTCTACTCCTGTCAATTTTTCAATCAAGTGGAAATTAAGTTTAGCTCTGATCGCAACAGGACTAAGCCTTGTCGTTATTTATGTGGTTATCGCAAAAAAAGTTTTCGAGTCCGACAAAATCTCTTATGTATTTGAGGCGCAGAATTCTCGCTTAAATTCGTTAAAACGAGAAATGGATCACCGTTTTGAGCAAACACTCGTGAGTTCAAAAGCCCTACTCACGACCGTTGATGGCTTAGGAAAAATGTCTGCGGCGGCGATGGATCTCTTCAATGAGGATCGCTCAATTCTTGCCATTGAACTTCGTAATGAAGCTACAAATCAGTCCCTGTTCAAGGCAGAAAAATCAACTGGTCTTTTGTCTTCAGAGGACGGCCCTCCAGAAAAAATTGGTATTGGTGAAGTCAAATTATTACCCTTAAAAAATCAAAATTTTCTTTTGTTCTATCATCTTAATGAAGAGAAAGGCACCCTCCTTTTGGCACGAGTTTTAATGGATGGTCATGATTTTTTACCTCCAAACTCAGTGAATCAGCCCTTAGTCCTCTCCAAAGATGGAGAAATTATTTCTTCCGTCTCCACCGCTAATTTCAGAAGTGATGTCGTGCAAGAATTAGTTCAAGCCTTAAAAAATGACAACGAGATCGAGCACACTTCCCTTTGGAAATACAAGACTCAAAGTTTTTTAGTTTCTTCTGCGACTCTTGTTTTGGGACATTTGAAAGTGATCGCTTTCACTCCGGAACAAGAAGCCTTAGGCGCATTGAAAACTCTTTTCTATCGCTCATTAATTTTTTTAGTTTTTTCGGCTTTTGGCTTAATTATTATTTCCTTACTTTTAGCAAAAAAACTGACTTCGAATCTTGAAATCTTGACCTTAACTGCCACTGAAATCGGTCAAGGTAATTTTAACCAGACTCCCGCGATCAAAACAAATGATGAAATGGGCGTGTTAGCAAAAGCTATTATTAAAATGTCGAAAGAAATTATTCGATTACTCGAAGAGACTCGAGATAAAGCCCGGATGGAGTCAGAATTAAAAACAGCTAAATTGGTGCAAGAATCTTTATTTCCAACGGACGCCAGCATTTCCATCAATGAAATTGAAATCAATGGCATGATCGTTTCGTCCACTGAGTGTGGCGGTGATTGGTGGTATTATTTCACACAAGGTGATGATGTCTATATTGCGATTGCCGATGCCACTGGTCACGGAACACCTGCCGCTTTGATTACGGCCTCAGCGAGATCCATTTTTTCACGGTTAGAAATGGAAAAAATGTCCTTATCAGAAATGATGCGCGCTTGGGATTTTGCCGTTTCTAGTTGCTCAAAAGGACGAGTTTTCATGACGGGTCTCTTAATGAAAATCAATTCAAAAACAGGCGCCGGGAGCTACCTTTCTGCTGGTCATGAGTCTCCTTTCCTTTTTAATTCTACAGACGATGTCTACACGAGTGAATTTTTAGACCTGGATATTCATCCAGTGCTTGGCGAGGATTTAAGTCAATGTGACCTCGAAGAACAGCATTTTCAACTCAATCAAAATTCGAGTTTAGTCCTTTATACAGATGGACTTTTCTCCGTAGAAAATTCTGAAGGAAAAAAACTCAGTGAGCGCCGCTTGGGAAAAGCCATCGCGGAGAAACTCGAATTCTATACTAGCGCAGAATCCATTACGGGATTAGTTCTTAAGAAATTTGAAGAACATCGCAAAGAGTTACCCCTCCCTGACGATGTGACACTTCTCACCGTCCGACGAAAAGGAACAGCAAGAGAAACTCATTTGGAAAATGACTCAGGAAAATTAACAAGTCCGTCGATTGAGCCAAGCCCGACTTAGAAAAAAGTCAATTCTTCAAACCTTACCAATAACTCACCAAATCGAACAGCGGTTAACAGGTGACATTCGCGACTGACTGGCACAGCTGAAATCAACTGCAAATTCTGGCTGGTTTAATAACACGGCATTGACTCTAAATTCAGCCGGCGGATGTTCATCGTTAGTCATCTGAGAACGGAGTGAGGCGTCTGTATATTTGCTGCACCAACTTTGCGCATAGGCAACCCAATACTGTTGGCGCTCAGAATATTTTCCAAGCCATTTTGGCCCTTCAGGACGAGTGGATAAAATTTTCGTTAGAGCCAGGTAGCCTAACCTCACCCCGCCTTGATCTGCTAAATTCTCTTCCAAAGTTTGCTCGCCATTCACATTTAAACCCACAGAAGTAATTTTGTAGGCATTGGCCTGATCGATAAAGCATTGAGCCTTTTTATTAAAATTATCCTGTGTCTTTGGTGACCACCAATTTTTTAGATTGCCATGACTATCAAATTTACTGCCGTTGTTGTCAAAACCATGGGTCAATTCATGACCAATAGTTCCTCCGCCAAAAGCTCCGTAATTAGCCCCATCGCTTGCGGTAAGATCCAAAGAAGGGGGTTGTAATATTCCAAAAGGAAAAATAAACTCATTTTTTGAACGATCATAGTAAGCATTCACTTCCCAAGGCATCATGTCCCATTCAGATTGATCAACGGGTTGGCCAATTTTGGCCAGATCACGATGGCTTTCAAAAGAACTAATTCGAAACCAATTTTCTAAGTAGCTCGTTGAAGAAATTTGAAGTGAACTATAATCTCTCAGCTTTTCAGGCCCGCCTACTTTACGCGCAATCGCCTTGGTTTTGTTAATAGCTTCCGTCATCGTGCTACCGTCAATCCAAGCTCCCAACCCAGTGCTCAACAAGGTCAAATCTGTAAGAAAAGTTTCCTTGATCTGATCAATCATATCGTTCGTTTTTACTTTAATGGCCTCTCCATCAAGAGTTCGAACATAGGCTTCTGCTAAAGCATACCCCAAAAATTTTTCTGTGGCTTGGGTACAAACTTTCCACCGTGGCGCCATGACCGCAGCTCCGTTCATGTAGGTGCTCCAAAAAGAAAAACTTGTTGTTTCAAAGTTTCCACCCATTTTACTCGAGGTTTTATTGAGAAGACTCCAAATCAAATAATTATCACGATCCTTTTTACTGAGGCGAGCCAAGACTGTGTCCAAATTGGCAAAAAACTCTGGTTCGTCCACATTTAAATCAATAGGATTTAACCCTAGGCTTTGAAAATAACTGTCCCAGCGAAAATGAGGCATTAAGGTTTTCAAATCTTGGAGACCCATCAAATGTTTAACTTTGTCGGGATCACTTTGGTCTGTCATAGAATAAGCTTTTTGGGCTAATGATGTCTCAATCTGTAAAATTCTGCTTGCAGTTTGATGAGAAGAAACGATTTCCATGCCAATTAACTGAAAAAGACTCGCAATGTATTCAGTGTATTTTTGTCTGATTTCTACCGACTTCACATCTTGATTTAAATAATAGGCAGGATTATTCAAGCCCATTCCACCTTGTGAAACATCAAGAATAATTCGAGAAGAATCATTGTAATCGGGCATCGAATAAACGCCAAAAAAACCACTGATTCCGTTCAATTGAAATTGCGCCAACAATGAAGCCACATCTTCCGCTGAATGAGTTTCTTGAATTTTTGTAATTTCTGATTTGATCAATTTTATCGACTCATCAGGTTGTCGCTCAAGGGTCATACAACTCGTGTAAAAATTAGCAAGTCGAACCGCCTCCGTCGCAGGGGTCTGAAAATCTCCACGGACATATGCCTCTAAAATTTGATTCAATCGGAGATCAACAGAATCGGTCATTGCCGTCGTCTGCCGATTAATGCCCGTTTTTTCAGGAGGAATCGGGGTTTGCTCAATCCAGGAACCACACGCGAATTGATAAAAATCCTCGCAGGGATTAACACTCTCTTTCAATGCCGACTGATCAATGATCTCTGGAAAAGGCGCAGTCGTTTGAGTTCCAAGTGGCAATATCGCATTTGCCGCCAGAGTTGGCTGAAAAAAAGCAACCAAGCTCATCACAACTAAAAAATATAGGTGCAAACTGATTTTCATGAATAGCTCCTCTTATTAAAATTAATAAGATTAAGAGTTAAAGAATCATATTTAAACTCGGAAATGAAAAAAATAAAATTCCCATCGGAATCCCTCATTTTCGGCTAATAGGTACCCAATAACTTAGATTCTGCAAAGAGAATTCTTCAAAAAAATACAATAAAATATCACGGGAAAATGCGACTTTAAAGACAAGAGACGTCACTCTGTCTAGAGTCTAAACAGGGTCTTTCGATGAAATCAATTCTAAGGTCACCCACAATTGGCCTGATTCTAGCTAGCTAATTCTTAGAAGAACTCTAAAGACGGACTAAAAATTGACCCCAATGTTTCGAATGATTGGATAATGTATGAAAAAAACTGTGACGATGCTTGGTTTACTTTCTTTCTTTTTCATCTCAAGTTATTCTGAGGCCGCTGTTTTCTGCTACAAAACAGAAAAATCCATCGGAAAGTTGACTATTAATTCAGAATTGATAGGCTCAAAAGCCATTAAATTCAATGGTGAACTGACCACAGAAAAAGATTTAAATATAACAAAAGGGGAACTTCGCTCTTATTCCGAAGGAAATGGACTTATCACCGTTAAAGCTTTTTTGGATTCAAGCCTTATTGGCGATGATGAAGATTTTATCCAAATCCCTGCACTGATTAGCATTGATTCACAAAAAATTAGAATCTTAGAAAACGATAAAATCGTGGAAGTTTATGATCTTGTTTCTTGCCCAGTAAGCAATTGATTTTCAACCACAATTTTTGCGTAAACGAGCGCACTTGGCCGCGCGATTCGCTTCATAGTGACATAATCCAATTCATAAAGACCAAATCTTGGTGAAAACCCACTGTTCCATTCAAAGTTATCTAGTAGCGACCAATGACTGTAGCCTTCGACCGGAACGCCGGCTTTCATTGCCTCGGCCATTTGCCAAAGGTGATCATTAAGAAATTTTATTCTTTGCGAATCTTTAGCGTCCGCAATTCCATTTTCAGTGATTGAAATCGAAAGATCTGGGTATCGATCATGAATTTCTAGTAATAAACGGTTCAGGCCCTCTGGATAAATTTCCCAATCAAGATCGTTTTTAGGCGCGGTCGCTGGAACTTTAATTTTAAAAAACGGTGGACGAAAAGAAAACTTCACAAAATCCCGGCTATAATAGTTAAAACCAAAATAATCCTGAGTTCCTGCCAAGTCAGGAATCGACACATTCATTGACAATAGAAAAGGCACATAAAATTGAAGTTGCCCTGTGCGAAGCGCCTGGGGAATTGTCCAATTAAAAAAGTCTTCCGAAATTTTTGCCATCAATAAGTCCAAAGGATGATAGGCACAAGCTGGATCAAAAATTCGAAGGTGATGAGCGACACCAACGCGCGCTTGCACCGACGCCTGCTTCGCTCGAGCATGAAGAATCTGATAAGCTTTTGCATGAGCCTTCAACAAATTCACCATGGGAACTTGAAGACTCTGCAAACTTCCTTTCTTCTGCGGAGGGAAAACTCCAGCAATGTAAGAGGCTGCAAAAAGCACCATGGGTTCATTGAAAGTGATCCAATCTATGACCTGAGTGCCAATGGCTTCGTATACAACTTCTGTGTATTTCGCGAAGGCTTCCGCAAAACCATGCCACTCAAAACCACCGAGTTCGGCCACCCAGAAGGGCAAGGTGAAGTGATGTAAGGTCACCATGGGTTCAATTCCAGCGGCTCGTAGTAGCGCAAGTTCTTCTTTGTAATGTTTGAGCGCCTCTTCATTCCAAACGCCCTGGGCTGTTTCAATTCGCGCCCACTCAACAGAAAATCGATATTGTTTGATATGCAAGTTTTTCATCAGTTGAATATCTTCATTAACTCGTGCCCAGTGATCGCAGGCTAGACCCGAACGCTCATTGTTTTTAACACGACCTGGAGTTTGCTCCCAGTGCCACCAATCACTGTGAATATTGTTTCCTTCTATCTGGTGAGCAGCCGTTGCCACTCCCCACTTGAAATTCTTCGGAAAGGAAAATGTTTTTTTCATAAAGATGCCCTCATAGCCAAAAATAAATATTTAATTCGTACCAGGGAATTCTCTAGAAGTCTTTCAAATTTCTCAAACAATAAATGTCTTCCGATTCAATTTGAGACATTCAAACTGAATCAGCTCCAATTTTATATTCTGCTAAGAGATATACTTCTTATGCTACAGAGACTACACCTCAAGAGTTAAACAGAACAAACCGATATGTAAACTGATGAAAACTCTTTTGCTTGTGGTTAATTTTCTTCTTTTTACGACCGCCTGTCAGAATGCGAATGTCACGGTGACAGGTTTAAAATCATTTTTTCATGCTAAATCGGCACCGACTAACTTTCAATTATCATCAGGAAATGCCATTCTCAATCCATCGACAAATAATCCTAACAATTACTCTTTGCGGGCGCAAATAAAACCTCTTCAAACTGTTATTTACAATCCGACAAGTAATAATCCAAATAATTATTCTTTAATGGCAGGAGTTGTAAAATAAATTATTTATTTCTAATTTTTATTTTATTTATTTCGAAAATAAGCTTGGCGGCTCCAAGTTATTTAAATTTTAATGGCTATCTCACTAATTCTAATGGCCCTGTGACGACTCCGACTTCAATGACTTTTGAAATCTATGGCTCTGACGGATCAAACACTTGTAAATTATACTCAGAAGCTGACACCATCACCTTTAACACTCCCGGTGATTTTTCAGTGCAGCTTGGCGCAAACATTGGCAATTTCGTTCACTCAAGTTACACACTAAAAGATCTCTTCAATACGAATAATTCAGCCATTATCGGGGCTTCTGGTTCGGTCGCTGGAATGGCAACGACTTGTCCTGGTCTGTCTTTTAATGGAACCTCCTCCAGTGCTAGTTGGTTCGTCAATGTGATTGTGAACGGCACTTCGATGGGAGCTGTTACTATCAGTTCAGTGCCTTTTGCTTCAACAGCGGCTAATGCTGAAAATCTACAGGGCCTGACTGCCAATAATTTTTTACAAGTAAATACAAATTCACCCGCGAGTTTATCTCAATTCAATGTAGAAAATATTTTCTCTACCACCAATTATCCGATCCTCACCAATTTACTTGCAGGCACAAGTTCGCTCTATAAAAAAGATGCCGCCAATGGCACCACACCCTTACCCATGACAACCAATCCAACTTCACCAACCGCTGGTGAGATTTGGTACGATTCGGGTTTGATTAAATATTACAATGGAACAGCAACTCAGACATTGGGAATTGCAGGAGCTGGTGTGACTTCGGTATTTGCAGGCACTGGACTCAATGTGGGAGCGGGGCCTGGTGGCACCATCACTAATAGCGGAACCTTGAATATCAATGTAGGAACCGGCGTAAATCAAATCGTACAATTGGATAGCGCCGCAAAATTACCCGCAGTAAATGGCTCACAACTCACCTATTTAAATGGTAGCGCCATTACTAGTGGCACCATCGGCGGCGGCACAGCGATTCTGACTTCGGGAAACATTCAAACAAGTGGTAGCTTCTCAGGAACGAAAACTTATCTCTATGATCATGCGGGTTCGGGGCCAGGCTTTGTGGCGATGCAAAGTCCTACCAACACTGGAGCTGGCTATACGCTAACTTTTCCAACAACTGCAGGCTCCTCTGGACAATTTTTATACACTGATGGATTTGGGGTGCTCTCTTGGGCAAATCCTGTTCCGACAGGTGCCGCCGGAGGCGACTTATCAGCCACTTACCCAAGTCCGACTGTTGCAAAAATTCAAGGAACGGCAGTTAGTACGACTATTCCTACTGCCAGCGGTCAGGTTTTGAGATACAATGGCTCCGCTTGGGCCCCAAACTTTATAGCTATTACAGATTTGCGATCATCAATTACCGGTTCAAATCAGCTTGCCAATTCTTGTACGAGCAATCAGACTCTCACTTATAATTCTGTGGGCGATCTAATGAGTTGCCAAGATATTGCGATCACAGATTCTCAAGTCACAGCAACACTTACAAGAGCCGCAAACACCTTCTTCGCGGCGCCAGATAGTAGTGCAGGAGTCGGCACATTCAGAACTATAGTCTCAAAAGACTTACCATTTCCAATGTCCCTAGTTGGTTCAATCAGCACTGCCAATGGCGCTGAGTACGACGGTTTTATTTCAAACCTGACTTATGGTGCAGGCACGACTTCGGCAAATACCATTATTGCCAACCGAGGCGTCTTTACTCAAATAACGAATCAAGCCATCTCTCAAGCGATTGGAGTCTCCGGAGAGATTGGAACTTCCACCTCGAATTCAAACTCAATTTCGTTGGGAATTGGTGTACGAGGAATGGCCTCAGTTCAAAATGGTTCAAATATAACAACGGCCGTCGGCCTGGAAGGAAGCTTGTCCACATCTAGCAGCGGCACGATTACAAATGGTTATGGCGCTCTCATCAAATCCCCCTCTGGGGCCAATTTCACTCAAATTTATGGTGTTTACGTTGAACCGCAGGCTCCAGCAGCACCTCAAGCTTACGCTTTTTACCAAGCAGGTCCTTCAGATATAAATTATTTTGCGGGAAAAGTTGGCATAGGAACGACAGCGCTCCCTGGAATTCTTAGCATTTATGCCACTTCAGCTAACTCTGGAAGTTGGAGCAATCAACTCGTGGTTCAATCAAGCCAGGGTGGTACCGCCGGAGCTTCCATCACACTTGATTCAACGCCCTATTCAGTCGCAAACCACTCCTGGTCTATCATCAGCAATACCGTTAGCAACATCGGAGGAGGCGGAGCCCTTCAAATTTGGGATAATTCGGCCGGTGCAACGAGGATGATCATTTCGACAATTGGAAATGTGGGTATTGGAACTGTTTCCCCCAATACCACTCTTTCTGTGAATGGTGCTATTTCAAATGCTGCTTCAATCTCAAATAGCACTTCAACAATTGACTTCGCAAAAGGCAACTTGCAATACACTAGTAGCTATTGTGCTACTTTTTATTTATGGAACATAAAAGATGGCGGAACTTACACTTTTGTTGTGCAAGGATCCTCAGCCACGACCTGCTTATTCAATGCCTATAGCGATGCAGGAGCAACATTGCTCCCTCTTAGAACCACAACAGGCTTTGGTACTAGCATCGCTTCAAAGCACACTTTATTTACTTTCAAGGCAATTGGCGGAAATGTTTATGCCGAAATGACCAACGGACTCTAAAGCTTCCTGTGTAATTACAACTTAATCACATCCCCAGTCGCCGGAATCTCCACACTAGAAAAACCTTGTTCCTGAAGCTTTGTTTTCAATGCCAGCTGGGGAGCGGGCTCACCATGAACCAAAAATATTTTTTCCAATGATCCTTGCTTTTTCACAGCTTCCACGAAGGAAAGTATTCCATTTTGATCGGCATGAGCTGAGAACCCGTTAAGAACACAAACCTCTGCCTGTAGCTTGTGCATAATTCCAAATATTTTTATTTCTGGGCGTTTTTCAACGATTCTTCTCCCCAGAGTATTTTCCGCCTGAAAACCCACAATAATCACCGTGTTTTTTGGATCTTCGACAGTGGCTATCAGGTGGTGTAAAATTCGCCCACCTTCACACATCCCACTGGCTGAAATAATAATGCACGATTCTTGAGTCGTCGAAATCATTTTTGAATCTTCGACACTCGAAATATATTTTAGCAGAGGAAACTCAAAAGGCGAATGTTCACTTTCAAGAAGCTTAAAAGCCTCTGAATTATAACATTCAGAATGCTTTTTAAAAACTTCGGTGAGCTTGACCGTGAGTGGGGAATCCACATAGACAGGAAGTGAGGGAATTCGCTTTTGATCATGCAATTTTTTTAGCGCAAAAATAACTTCTTGTGCTCGTTCCAAGGCAAAGGAGGGAATCACTATTTTTCCGCCTCGCTGAACCGTCCGATTAATCACTTCTGCAAAAATCTCTGTTGATAATTCAATCGGCTCATGCAGATGATTTCCATAAGTACTTTCGGTGAGCAGACATGAAATTTCTGTTGGAATTTCGGGATCACACAGAATAGGCAAATGTCGGCGTCCCAAATCGCCGGTGAAAGCTAATCGAAGTTTTCGTCCTTCATCTTCAATATCAAAAACAGAAATAGCGCTACCTAGTACATGACCTGCATCAAAGAAAGTCAAAGAGATGCCAGGAGCAATTTCCTGCTTCTTATGATAGGGAACTTCTTTGAAGATGGCCATGGTTGCTAAGACTTCTAGCTCATTATAAAGCGGCTCGACAGGCTCAAGATGCTGAACACCTCGAGAAATCAATTTTTGAATGTGTTCAGCATCACTCCTCATGATGTTTGCCGTATCCAGCAGCATAGGAGTGCAAAGATCCCGTGTCGCTGGTGTCGCGTAAATCGGCCCACGAAAACCAATTTTGTAAAGACATGGTAGCGCCCCTGAGTGATCGATATGAGCGTGAGACAAAACAACCGCATCTAGTTTCAAGCTCATGTTACCAGTCTCAATTTTCAGATTCCTATTTTTTTCATAGGACTCTTGTCGATGGCCTTGAAATAAACCGCAATCCATCAAAACAGAGGCTCGCGAGGTTTGAAGCAAATGTTTGGAGCCCGTCACTGTTTGGGCCGCACCTATGAATTTAATTTCTACCATCTGACCTCCTCACTGCCATAGAGAAGTCTAATCCAATCTGAGCTATTTATGTATTTAATGAATCTCTAATTAAGGTGCCTACCATTAAACTTTAATCATTACGTAACAAACGCTCCGCATAACAGCAAGTCACCAAGTAACTATTGTACATCTTGTGCATCAATAATTTTTTATCAATAATTTTCAATTCGCAGAAGTTCAAAGTCTCCGTTACAATGCCTTGATGGAGGTTTGTTATGTCTATTTGTCTTGCTGGCGCGACAGGTTTGGTGGGTTCAGAGCTCGTTCGCCTCTTAGGTCAACATCCGGAGTTATCTTTCCTCACCTTGACTCGGAAAAATATTTCACTCCCCGGCAATGGAAAAAGCTTGGTTATCGACTGGGATCGTCTTGAAGACTTTTCGGATCAATTAATACAGGACACTTTTATTTGCTGCCTGGGCTCAACAATCAAAGAGGCCGGTTCCCAAGAAGCTTTTAGAAAAGTAGATTTTGACTATGTCATACGATTTGCAAAAATTGCAGCCAAGAATAAAGCCAAAAAATTTTTGGTGATTTCTGCCGGCGGAGCCAATCCAAAATCCTCAATATTTTACAATCGAATCAAAGGAGAAATGGAAGAATCCTTGCGCGTTCTGGATATTCCACAAGTTCAAATCTTTCGGCCCTCTCTTTTGCTTGGAAAACGAGATTCCTTCCGTCCCGCAGAATTTGTGGCTCAGAAACTTTTATCCCCTTTCAATGTTTTACTTAAAGGAAACTTTGAAAAATTCCAAGCCATTGAAAGTTCCCGAGTGGCGGAGGCCCTTTTGCTCGCTGCAATTAAGGAAAAGCCCGGCTTTTTTATTTATGAATCGGACGAAATAAAAAAAATGAAAATTTAAGATTTCTTCCACCCAGATTGCACTAGAAAGTGAACCTAACCAAAAAATCAATCACTTCGTTTTTTCAAGAGTTCGTCGATGAATTCGGTAAAACAACAATAAGACAACTAAAAACATTCCGACAGCCACATAGCCCAAATATTCGAAGTTTTCAAGAGAACCATCCGCTTTCGTGGTAACGATATAACCCGCCAAAACTGAAACAAAACTCATAGAAAGCTGTTGAATTGAAAAGCTAATCGACATAAAAGCTCCGCGGGCCGATTGGGAGGGAATTTCGGAGATCAGAGCTTGGAATGGAATAATTCGAGAAGAAACAGCTACAAACATCAAAATATTGATAAAAAGTGCGGTGACCAAAGATGTCGTTCCAAGATTTGTGTAGATGAGAACTGTAATGACACTGACTAAAGTCGCCAAAAAGAAAACCCGATTCTTTCCAAAATAGTCACTGGCACTACCAATAAGTGGACTCATAAATAAAGAAAAAATTCCGTTCACAATAAACACGGTTGGTAAAAATTTAGCATCAATGCCTAAATTGTGAGTGAAAAACTCCCTCCCAAATGGGACAAAAATAAAACTACTTAGACTTAATAAAGTAACGGCTAAAAAAACTTGCAGATGTGGACGTTGAAACAAGGTCCTCAGAAGATGGTGCAAAGGATTTTTTTCCACAGCCAACCTCGTGTGAGCATCAATAGGCTTCACAAAATACCAAAGCATCACGCCTACAATTAACCCAAGCCCAGCGATAATAAAAAAAGGGAAACGCCATCCCCAATAATAGGCTATATAAATACCAGCAGGAATTGCTAAAGCTTGGCTAGCACCTATAGCCATTTGCACAAAGCCCATCACTCGACCTCGAACTTCCATTGGAAAAAGATCGATCATGATCGCATAAACTATAGAACCAACGACTCCGCCAAAGACTCCTGTGAGTATTCTCGCGCTCAGTAAAAACTCATATCCATCCGCAAAGCCACACAAAGCAGTTCCCATAAGAAAACCTGGATAAAAAAACAAAAGCATTTTTTTTCGATCAAATCGATCCGCAAATCCTGCCATTAAAATTCCAGACCCTGCAGCACAAAAAGCATAAACTGAAACTAGATTGGCAAACTCCGCAGGCATGATGCTGAGTTGTTTCTCTAGCAGGGTCCCTAGGGGGGTAAAAATCATAAAACTAGAAATAACGGTGAACTGCAGAAAAGCAAGGATGGCGAGAACAATTTTTTGATAGGTGCTGAATTGATATTTCATTGGCATAGACTATCAATTGACAGTTTAGCCCGCAACTCTTGACTTTGTTGGCAAAACTAGAGCCACACCACATTAAATTTGTGAAATCTTTACCTTTGCCGTGAATTCGATGGGAAATACCGATAAGTGCGACTACAGTCGGCAACTCTTCACAATAGGACGTCAAATGCGCCAAGGTTTCAATTCAAATAGGTCTTCTTTTTCAAACGAACGCAACAGTGATCGAGCAGGAAGAGGTTCGAATTTCAGACCTCGTGGCCGAGGACCTTTCCGGGGGCATCAACCCTATCGTCCACCCACTCAAGGCCAAATTGATAATTTGATGCAATTAGCCCAAGAGTCCGTCACGGCAGAAACCGGTTTTTCTAAGTTACCAATGGAGTCCTTACTCTTAGGTGCCTTAAAAAGCGAAACTTTTGAAAACCCGACTCCGATTCAAAGTGAAGCCATTCCGTTGGGCCTTTTAGGCCGAGATATTCTTGGCTGTGCTCAAACCGGAACGGGAAAAACTTTGGCCTTCGTAATCCCACTCTTGAATCAGCTTTTGCAAAAACCTGATTCTAAGGCTTTGATTTTAGCACCTACTCGTGAATTGGCTTTGCAAATCGAAGAAGTGATTAAGCCTCTTTCAAAAAAGATTAATTTAGGCCTACCAGTGATTTTGATTGGTGGAGTTTCCTACCACAATCAATTTCGCAGTCTTGATGAACCTCATCGTATCATTGTGGCGACTCCAGGTCGTTTGATCGATCACTTGGGGCAGCAAACCGTTAATCTTTCTGCCGTTCAAAGCTTGGTTCTTGATGAAGCTGATCGCATGCTCGATGTGGGATTTAAACCACAGTTACTCGAGATTCTTCAGTATCTTCCGAAAGAACGACAAACAATGATGTTCACTGCCACTTTATCTGCTGGCGTAAAATCATTGTCAGTGAAGTACCTAGTCAATCCTGCTCACTTAAAAGTGGGAGAAACTGATCGTGCTCACGAAAACATCACTCAAAAAGTCATTCAACTTGAAACCTCGAAAAAGAACGAGGCCGTTCTTGAACTCTTGAAAGAAAATACGGGAACTGCTTTGATTTTTGTTAAAACACAAATCAAGACTGAAAGAGTTGCAAAAGCCCTTGAAGACTTCGGTGTTGTAACAGCTCCTATCCACGGAGGATTAAATCAAGGTCAACGCAAACGCGCTCTTGAAGCTTTTCGAAGTGAGCAAGTTCGAGTGTTGGTGGCCACAGATGTTGCCGCTCGAGGCCTAGACATCGATCACGTAGCTCTTGTTATTAATTACGATCTTCCTCAAGTTTTGGAAGACTATGTTCACCGAATTGGTCGAACTGGTCGCGCAGGTCGCACCGGAATCGCGGTTTCTCTGGTTTCTGGGGAAGATCGGGGTCTCTGGCGTTTGATTGAACGAAAATATATTTCTAAAGACAACCAACCAAACACTCGAGGCCCTCGTGAGTTTTCTGAAGGACGCCGCGAACGCAGCGGTGGTTCTGACTTCCGTCGAGATCGTCGTCCCGATCGACAAGAATTCCGTCAAGATCGCGGAGGCTACAAACCTCGTGGTGAACGCGCTGAATTTGGTGGCGGAGGCGAACGAACCGAATATCGCAGCGAACGTCCCGCGTTCCGTCGAGATCGCTCGGAGAGCCAAAGCGAAACTCCAACTCAGCCACGAAGAGAATACACTCCGCGACCAAAGCCAGCAGGAGATTTTGCCGAGAAGAAAAGCTTTGCTCGAAGAGAAGATTCCCCTGCTCCTCGCAGAGAAAAAACTTATTCACCCTCCCATTCAACCAGAGGCGAAGCTTCTCATTCAACCAGAGGCGAAGCTTCTCACGCTCCACGCAGAGAAAAACCTGCGAGAGAAGAATATCGTGCAAAGCCTAAATCTGAGGGCTTTTTCTCAAAACGAAAAACTGACGATGAGGGTGGAAGCTGGGGAGCCAAAAAATCTAGCTTTAAGAAAAAGACCACCTCCACAGGCCCATTCAAGGGCAAAAGTCCTCGAAAAACTTTTCGTAAATCAGAAGATTAATTTTTCTCTTTAAAAAGTATTTTCGACGAAACCTGCTCTGAAAAGAGCAGGTTTTTTTGCACAAAAGACGCGCCTATAGCTCGCTGATTTCTGCCGCTGCTGCGCTGTTATCAGCAGCAGGCGTGTTGGCTCCGGCAGTAGGAGTCTTTGGCGCCGGAGATATTGGTTTTTGAGGTTTACCGGAATAAGGGCCCGTTGCCGCTGCACACATTGCTTTGGTGACACTTTCAGGAGCGAAGGCACTGGTCCAATCTAGAGAGAAGTTACTTTCTAATTGCTGCGCCAGCTCTGCATTATTAGTCAAAATCCCCAGTTCGCGGGCCTTAGTCAGGGAATTAAACGAGAGATTTTCAGAGCCTAAATAGAAAATCTGATTATCGACGACCATCATTTTTGCATGCATAAAGGGATGATTTTCGTCTGGCTCTGCCGCCATCACTCGATTTTCTACGCCCAATTTTTTCAATCGTTCCAAAAAGGGGCGACTATATAGAGGGTCTCCTCCGGCACTACACCCAGGAGTGATGGTGCGAATTTTTAGGCCTGGGACTTGACTGATTCTTGCGCCTAGTGCGGCAATGACTTCATCATCACCAAAATTTTCAACTTCAATATCAATATTTTTTTGAGCCAAATTGATCAAGCCAAGAATTTTTGGCTTCGAGTTCACTGGGCTCCAAAGCAGACGCTCCTCCGCAAGAATAGGAGTCTCCTTTGTATTTTTGTCGGCATTAGTCCAGTCTACCTCAAAGACGATTGTCATTTCATTGATGATTTCTTTATCTTGTGTGATTAAACCATAATCGCGGGTAATCCCTGGAACTGTTATTAAATTCATGGTTGTAATAAAGGCTGTTCGTTTTTCTTCCAACTCTCTATCAATCACCAAACTTTTTTGGTGTGTGATTGAAAATTGAGAAGTACTTTTTTTCGCCAAAACACCACTCTTTTTTAGCTCATCAAAAATCGCTGTTCCAGTTGTGCTTTTGCTCAAGATGCTTTGATCAAGTAGAAGTCGTACAGTCACGCCACGTCCTGCGGCCTCTTTCAGCGCCGTCACCACATCTGGATCGGACAAATGAAAATTGACAATATCTAGACTTTTCTGGGCTTGCTGTATGGCTGAAATTATTGGCTGATGGAGGTCTTTGGGAGTTGAAATCAGTTTTTCATTACCGCTCGGGACCAATTTCTCAATATTCAATGAAGCCGGTGGTGTCGCCGTTCGTTCCTGCGGATTCGATGGATTCTGTGGAGTCTGAGGGCTTGGAGCATTCGGTTTCCCCGTTTTATTCGCCGAAGAAAGATGAGCACCATCACCACCTGGCTGCTGACACGCAGTCATGCTTAATGCAATCGCTAAGGCAATAAAAATCACTGCTGGCAGTAGCGGTTTTAAACTTCTGTTTGGATGCATGGGCTCCTCCTCAGGATGACAACTCATAAATAAAACGTAAAACTTCACTCATAGATTAAGTGCAAGGCATGCCATGAAAAATGGTCTTGAAAATCGATATATGACAGATAGTTACAACTTAGTTTTCGCAGGAGAAAAAAGACCCAAAACGGCAAGCTCTGTCTAACTTTTTGACAGCAGCAAAATTTTTCAAGGACTAATATCCCTTGATCTTATAATAGCCCCAACCTGTAAGTCCAAGGCCAATCCCCCAGAGTAAAAAATGATTTTCCACAAAATAGGGAAAGATCATTAAAGCCAGCCCAAGAAAAATCAAGTTGTACTCAGCTTCCTTTTTTCCTCTTCTAAAAAAAATAAGCCCAATGAGAGAAAAAAGTAAATTTGCAAATAAACCAGAAAAACTCAAATCCATACTCAGCCATCCTGCCTTCGGGGTTCCTATTACACAAGTCCCCCCCGCATCCAGAACTGATCGCAAGACTAAGGGCGAGTGATCCCTTGCAAGAAATAAATCATCTGCTGTTTTTTCTTCAGAGCAAATGCTTCAATACAATTAGCCCCCCTTGCAATCAACTTTAGAATTTCGGAGATTTTTTTTGAAACCCATTTATTTTTTCATGGCCTTTTTACTTTGTGGCTTCGGGCTTAGTTTTATTTATTTGATTTTTCGACTTAAACAATGGTCCCACTGGCAGGGTAAAAAACTTTTTCTCCTTATGAGTGGTCTCGTGCTCTCTTTCGCGAGCGTTATTTTTGGGATGCTTTATCTTCGTCAGTTCCCAGAGCATATGCGCGAATGGATTAACTATTACAATCTTGTTTTTTTAATAATGGGACTGTTGGTGAGTCTTATTTTTTATACTTTTATAGCTGACATGGTTCTTTTTATACAAAAGTTTTTAAAACTTATTACTCAGAAAAACAGTCTAACAAAATATTATCTCCTTAAAAAAAATCTTTTTTCCAAATCGAATTTAAGTTCAAAAGAGATCAACCAAGATCGTCGCCGTTTTCTTTCTTTGAGCTCGCTTTCACTTGGTTCCGTTGCCGTTGGAAATTATCAAGCGCATCAAGACCCGCAGATCAATCATTTTGTCGTGAAACTGAAAGATCTTCCTAAAGAATTTTCAGGATTTAAAATTGCGCAGATCTCTGACCTTCATATTGGACCTATGATCGGAAAAAATTATGTCCAAAGAGTGGTTGAACTCACCAACACGCTCAATGTCGATCTCATCGCTCTCACTGGAGATATCATCGATGGTCCTCTCACTTCAATCCTTGATGAAGTTCTTCCTCTTAAAAACCTCAAGGCAAAAGAAGGTGTCTTTTTTATCACCGGCAATCATGAATACTACTGGGGCACGGAACTTTGGCTTCAACAATTCGAAAAATTCGGTTTTAAGATCCTTCTCAATCAACATGTTGTACTTAAAAAAGACTCCGCTGAAATTGTTCTCGCCGGTGTTACAGATTTCGATGCCAGTCGCCATGACTTGAGCCAAGCCAGCGATCCTGCAAAAGCCTTGATCGGCGCGCCAAACGACGCTAAAAAAATTCTCTTAGCACATCAACCTAAAAGTTATAAAGCGGCAAATTCAGCGAAGTTTGATTTACAACTATCAGGACACACACATGGCGGACAATTTTTCCCTTGGAGTCTGTTTGTCGCCGTCGTCCAGCCCTATTACCGCGGACTCAATCAACATGAAAATTTGCTGATCTACACGAGCACAGGTACTGGCTTCTGGGGCCCGCCTCTCCGCTTTGCCATCCCTAAGGAAATAGCGGTTATTGAATTACAACCAGAAACTAAAGTTTCTTATAGCAATTCATAAAGCGCTCAAACATGATTGAATCCACTCCTGTGTACCCAACACTCACACGCAAAAGTCCTGGAGTCAGATGAAGCTCCTCTTGATCCTCTTCTGAAAGTTCGCTGGAAGTACTCACGGCAGGACAACTTAATAGCGTGCGAGAAAAACCCAAGGAAACGGCATACAGTCCAAATTTTTCATCTTGCAAGCTCTTTGCTAATTTCTGAGCACGCTCTGCTGAGCCAAGATCGACAACCAGCATTCCACCAAAACCAAAATCAGAATTCATCAGCTCTATCATTCGCTGATAATGCGGATGCTTCTTAAAACCAGGGTAAGTCACTTTAAGACCCGCTTGCTCCAAGTGTTCTGCTAAGAATAAAGCGGCTTTTGAATGCGCTTGCATGCGGATAGGAAGATGGTCCAACCTCACGTAAAGTTCGTGAGCGACCCGAGAATCCATCACAGCGCCCTTTAACATCACTATACCGGTATTCACATCCACCAAACTAGCGATAAATTCTTCCGAGCCGATAATGACTCCAGCAAGAAGATCAGAAGAACCAGAAATAAATTTAGTGCAGGAATGAACAACAACATCAGCACCAAAATGCGCGGGATGAACCAAAGCCGGAGCAAAGGTGTTGTCCACCACTAATTTCAATCCATATTTTTTTGAGAGCTTTCCCAGACCCACCAAATTCGCAACTTTCAGCAAAGGATTGCTCAAAGTCTCAACATAGAGAACTTTCGTTCGAGGGTTGATCAAACTCTCTACTTTTTCCAAATCGTCCATATCCACAAAATGAGTTTCGATTCCTTGTTTTGGAAAAACATTTTTAAACAAGGCATAGGTTCCACCGTAAACACCAAGGGCAGAAATCAGTTCTCCTCCCTCGGGCATCAACTGTTCAACACTGGCAGAAATCGCAGCCATTCCGCTCGCAACACCTAAAGCCGCAGGCATATCTTCAAAAGCAGCCATTTTTTCTGAAAACATTTTTACCGATGGATTGGACTGGCGACTGTAGAGATAACAGCCTTTTTTTTCTCCGTTAAATGTTTTGACCATATCGTCGGGATTTAAAAAAGTAGAGGTCGCGGCCACATCAATAACCGGAACGACACCGCCCTCTTCACCGAAATGTTGTAAATCACGAATTCTTTGCCGTAAATCAGATTGGTATTTTTTCATAGATACATTCGATTTCCGATGGGAAAAAAAATCAAGGAAAAACTTATTTTTGAATCGTCTCCAGCTCTGCTAAAATACAAACTGTTTGCGCAGACAGACGCGTCGTCAGATGATCTCGGCCAATTCATCTCAAACAGGAGCTAGCTGAACATTTGATCGTAAATTTTCGAGTACCTCAAAGCCATAGTCTCCACAGAATACTTTTGACGGAGTTCCTCTGTCTTGAGCCATTGTTGATTTCTCATGGCGTCGAAATTTTGATCGAGAATCTTTTCGATAGCTGTGGCGGCTTCCTTCAAATTCTTTAAGTCAAATAGATGGCAATATTTTTTATACATTTCATGACCTTCAATTTGACTGAGTAATACCGGTACACCAGCTCCCAAGGCCTCGAGAGGAGCGATCGGCCAGCCCTCAGACTCTGAACAAGATAAAAAGACATCAGAAACTCGCATCCAGTCTATCGAGTTCATCGAGGCTGGTAAAATATAAATCTGGCTTGAAGACTGAGCTTTTTCTATTAGCTTTTTTAACGTTTGGAAAAAATCTTTATCAAGAATTGGTCCCACAAATATCAAAAGCGAGTTTTCACGTTGATGCTCAGAACATTGATTCCAAAGCTCTATCGCTGTATCCTGACCTTTTCCTGAATGAATTCGCGCTAAATACAGTATCCAATTTTTATTAACTTGAGCCGACAAGCGTTCTTGCAAACCTTCTTTTGTGATTAAAACTGTTCGTTCCCTTTGCCGCTTATCTTTATCACAAAGCACGCGATTTGGAAATAAGCTTCCGTTTGGAATAAGGTCAACGGCACCTTGATGAATCTTATATTCTTTGAACTCTCTTTGAACTTGTTCAGAAACGGCGGTGATCCTATCGGCGAAATGACAAAATATTTTTTCTAACTTTTGATATCTTGGAATTTTTTTTAAGTGAATAAAACTGTGCTGTGTATAAATAATTTTTATTTGAAAAAAACAAAGCACCTTCGCGATGACGGCATAAATCAGGGCTCCTAAATGGTGCACATGAATGACCTCTATCCGCTCTTTCCATATTAGATTTAATATCGAAAAAACCACCTTTAAAGAGAAGCCCTCGTTTTTTTGGATTCGAAATAAAGGAATATTTCTCGAGTGAAAAAATGAATCGATCGGCTCTGCCAAGCCTTGATCATAAACCATCACAAAAGGGCGCCACTTGCTAGTTCCCTTCAATAATGATTCTGAGAATCGCGCCACCATCCATTCAATGCCACCAGGCTCAAGATATTGAAGAACGATAAGTACTTTTTTATTCTTCATCGCCCAAGCCCCTGATTATTATCGTCGAAGTTGTTATTATTTTTATTTTTTGTTTTTTTATTTAAACCGAAAAGTTCCTTCTTAATGAAAAATAAGGCCATGAAGTAAATAATCGCAAAAATTCCACCGCAAATAAAAAACCACCAAAGATCGTTTTTAAACATTCCCTTGGCGGCAATACTGAAAATCCCTAATGACAAAGATAATACAAGAAAAAAATACAAGGACCGGAAAGGGATCATTTTTTTAAAGGTCCACGAAAGCTGAAATAACATCATCGCTAGTCCTCTTATACGTAAAATCGCGACAGAGAGAATAAGAGACGCCAACGCACCATAAGCTCCCCAAAGCCAAGTCAATAAGCCGCATAATAAGAATGAGAATATTCCCATGATTATATTTGTGCGAAGAATCCATTTTCCATCACCGCTGGCTCGAGCGGCTACATCATAAGGAATGGCCGAAAATAAATACCAGATCGAATAAATACGCAAAAAGCTTGCCGCGCCTATGTATTTTTCAGTGAACAAAAGATGAATGATCGGCTCTGCAAAAATAAACAATCCGATCACTGCTGGAATATAGATCATCATGATTTGTTCTAAAGCCTCACGATAAAGATGACAGGCTTCTTCGCTATCTTTGTTTTTAATAGCCAAAGTCAATTTAGGTATCAGTACTTTGTTTACCGATCTTTCAATGATTTGCAGGGGAGGTAGAGATAAACACCCAAAAGTGTAAATGGCAAATTGCGCAGGCGTAATAATAACTGAGAGCAAAAACCGATCAGAATAATTCATAAGCAAATCAAAAATTCCTGAAAAAGAAACCGGCAAAGAGTATTTCATCACATCACGAGCAGAGGAAAAATCAGGCCAACGCGGTATCCACCCATCTTTAGCGCCAAAAAAAAGAGTCACTCCGATCTTCAAAAAAGATGTCGCAGCAAAAGCCCATACTGCGGACTCTGCGGTTTTAAAACAGAGAACAGCCGCAAGGATTGACATTGTTTTGACAGTATCAAATGAAGAAGAAAAAATGGCACCTTTCCAAATTTGATTTCTTGCTATCAATAATGCTTCATAAAAAGTGCTCAGTGCCACAGAAAAACTGGCCACAGCGAAGGCCAATGATTCTCGCATTGTCCAGCCAAACCATTGAGGTAACCAGGGAAAGGTGACTATCACTATGATAAAGAAAATCAAAGAGTGAGCGAATGTTAAACTCCAGCCGCTTCGAACTTTTGATTTACCTTCTTCGCCCAAGCCGGCCCAAAAATACAGACCATTTTCAATACCACCGGTCAGCGACAAAGCCGGAACGGTCATTAAATATAAAAATAGAATTTTGTATCTTCCAATATCATCGGCAACGAGATATCGACTCATTAGCATTGGTAAAAACAAAGCGACCATTGCCGAAAGACCGTTAAGTATTGAAATGGGCCAATGAGTTCCTGCTTCGCGCTTCATCCCGGTGTCCTTGGAGAAGGAAAGGCTCGCTCCGGAAAGGCCAATAGATAATCTAAATTCGGCCATTGCGGCTGAATGCCAATCCTCTTCACATCAAATGGATCGATCTTTCCAAAATAATTAATACCAGTGAGATAACTATATCCGATTTTAAAACCAAGTTCTTTTGTGATATTTTTAGTCTCAATATCAAAATGGGAGTAACCACCAACAGGATAGGCAATTGAGTTCACTTCACACTGGAGCTCCTTTTCCAATATTTCTTTGGAAGTTTTTAATTCTGTTCTCAAATCAAAAATATTTTCTTTGGATAGAATGATGTGATTGTGAGAGTGCGAACCAATTGACATACCATTTTTTTTGAGTTCTCTGATCTGATCCCAAGTCATTAACTCTTTGCTTTGAACTTCTGCACTTGGCATAGGCACGCCCGTGGCCTCTGACAAAGAGGTAATAAAACCATTTATTCGCGTGGTTTCCATCTCTTTAATTTGACCAATCAACTTGTTAATTAGAAATAAACCTTTGCTTAAGCAGATCTCTTCTTCTCTAAAAGTAAAAGAATCTTTCTTGGATTGTTTAATAAGATAAGCAACAATATCCCACCAACCCAATTTCCTCTCAGTCAAATGCCAAGTAGGAATAAAAAACGAGGCCGGCATTTTTAAAGAATGCAAGATCGGAAAAGCCAATTCAAAACTATCACGATAACCATCATCGAAAGTCACTAAAGAACAATTTTCTGTGAGGGGGCGGTTGTGAGATAAGATTTCTATCAATTCAGGCTCACTCAACACTCGAGTCTCTTTTTTTATCCACCTCATCTCTTGTTTAAAGCGATTTATATTGGGGCCATACACTCCCCGGTCAAACAAAATATTTTTGTTTGACTCGCGAATTCGGTGATAATTAAAAACAAACAAACGCCCTTTTCTTGAATGTTTCGCCAGCTTCAAAACTCGCGACTTCAAGATTAAGCTTTTCAATACTTTTTTCATATTCTCATTCATTCTCTGACACTCAAATTAAGTCAGTCCTGCGGGAAAACAAAAATACAGGCCTGTACATTATAGTTTTTTTTTATTCGCAAAGCATTGAAAAACTAGTTTGCACCGGAGAGCTAGCTAATCTAGAATTTCTCTATGCAAAAAGGTCTTGTCTCCGTTATTATTCCTACTTTCAATCGTTCTTCTTTGGTTATTGCAGCCATCGAAAGTGCACTTAACCAGACCTATCAACAAGTCGAGGTGCTGATCATTGATGACGGTTCTAATGATGACACCAAAGAAAAAATCAAACAGCTGAGTGATTACAGACTTAAATACTATTTTCAATTTAACGCCGGCGTTGCCTCTGCAAGAAACCATGGCTTTCGTGTGGCCCAGGGTGAATTCATCGCCTTTCTTGACTCAGATGACAGATGGTATCCGGAAAAGTTGGAATTAGAACTTCTCGCCTTACAAGCTTTTCCCGATGCGAAGATGGTTTGGACCGAAATGTCGGCCATCGATGTTCAAGGGAATATTCTTCATGAAAAATATCTAAGAAAAATGTATCAAACTTATCGTTTTTTTTCTCAACCTGAGGCCTTATTTTCTTCTTCTCGCTTTTTAAAAAATTTAAATCCAACAATATTTCCAAACCTCTCTCCATTTATCACTTTCTGGGTGGGAAATATTTTCTCAGGTATGTCTTTAGGAAACTTGGTGCATACGTCCACCGTTTTGATTCGAGCTCAGGCCCAAAAAGAGGTGGGCTTTTTTAATGAACTTTATCGCACCGGGGAAGATTACCCCTTCCACCTCAAAATGAGTTCACTTGGGCCCGCCGTGTTTATCGATGCCCCATTAATTCTTTATCGAATTGGCTCTGAAGATGCCTTAACGTCACCTGAAAACCTATTGGAAATCTCCCAAAATTTTCTTTCTACAATTGAGAGTAATTTTCAGAATCATTCTCATAAAATTCAACTTCCTCGAAAACTTATTCGCAAGGGACTTTCAGAGGCCCACTTGTGGGTGGCAGAGCAACTATTGCAAAAAGGGAAAAACTTTCAGGCTATTCAGCACACAATAAAAAGTTTTTTTATTTACCCAAGTCTCAGAATTACTTTTAAATTAACAATCAAATGCTTAACGCCAAAAAAAATTCTGCATTTTTGCAGGAAAAAAAATAAAAAATAGTGTAAAGTTTTTATTCTTATGAGCCCCTCGCAGCCAATTCTTGTTTCAAAGCCAGGAAAATATCTTTTAAATCTCGAAATTCCAGCAAGAGGATCTGACTCCGATTCATCTGTGATGCCACCCATATCAAGAATTAATGCACCTCTTGCCTTGGCTTCTTCAATTAATTTCCAGATCAAAATATAATTATAAGGAAAGCTGCGCAGCTTTGGATCGCTCAAAGAACCTCCTACTGCATACTCTACAATTGAATCACTAAAAACACCCATCACAAAGGCCTTTGCTTCATTAAAATTTTCAACAAGAAAAAAACCAATGATCAGAAGCGCTTTCGGTGCTATTTTAATCACTTCAAATAAACT
>CAIYID010000001.1 GCA_903926205.1 uncultured Bdellovibrionales bacterium | reverse complement strand
TGGTGGATTCGATCCGCTCTTTAGCTTGAATCATACTTGCGCTATGCTTCGTGCGAATATCAATCGTTTATTTCGGCGAACTTGGTGCACAACAAAGCTTCAGGATCGTTTAAGTTACCACATCGCAATCTATGCTTTATTTCACAATTTAGTATTACTTCAACCGAAGAAGCAGGAATCAGATTCTTGTATTCGGTCGAACCTCTTGGGCTCATCTCGTTGAGCTTGTTAATAAGTCGAAGCCCAAGGGGGCATCCTCCCAATAGCTCATAAAAAGCTGAAGTCTCACCGGGGTTTAAACAAGCTCTGAGCCATCACCACGATAGGGGGCCAGTTGAAGAGTATTACGAAAGCCGACGTTGATCTGATCACGTAAAAAAATCAAAAGAGCGGAACGTCAGGGTTCCATTAAACCACGTTCCGCTAAAGCTTTCACCAGAATCGCTTTACCATTTCCTTGAACCATGCTCCCGTGACTGACGATGATATTTTCAAAATCATGACTGAGAAGCTTGGAGATTGATTTTTTAAAGGCCGACTTATCTTGAATGCCCTTGGTAAAAAGTCGACCAATGGCGAAGCGATTATAAGTACCAAATAAACTCATAATCAATCGCTGCCCAAAACCTTGCTCTCCCACGATATTGAAACACATATCAGTGACAATGAGGGAGCGACTCTCTTTGTGCACAAAAAGAAATTCGTTCATTTTTGGCATTCCTTTTAATGGCACCACTTCAAGTTGGTCTTTGTAAGGCCAGCTCTTTTCATCAAGAATATTTGTCCAGGCTATATCTGCTCGTTTTTTTTCCAAACCTGGCACGGCCCACAGCTTTGCATTTTTGTAAATAGAGGCGGCTTTGGGCACTCCACCGTGATGATAACTATTGGGAGCCACGATATCGGAGATATTCCATTTTGGATCGTATTGCTCTGAAGGAATTTTTGAGCCAGGAGAAATTAGAATTTCCTGACCATTAATATTTACAATCACGGTACGAACTGGAAGTTGCATGAATGGCATTTTAAGAACTGAATCAATAAATCGAATATTTTTCATAAAGCAATTTTAGCTTGAGGTTTGTGGATTTCGAAAGCTTTTATGACTTAATTTCTGCTTTATTAAATCGTCTTTTAAGACGGAGTTCCCGACGTCTTTCTGCCTCGGACCAGTGTCTGCGATCTTCATCTGTTTCAAGAATGAGTGGCCGTACCACTGAAGGACGTTTATTCACATCAAGCGCCACGAAGGTCAAATAAGCGCTCGCGGTGTGATAGTGCTCACCCGTTTGGGGATTTTCCGCATCCACGCGGACGCCGACTTCCATGGAGGTCTTATGAACAAAATTTACCTGCCCTTTAACATTGACGACCCAGCCTTTATACACTGGCGCAATAAAATGCAAATCATCGAGGGAGGCGGTAACTACAACTTTTGAGGAGTGTCTTTGAGCAGCGATCGCGCCGCAGATATCGATCCACGACATAATAACACCCCCGAAAATTGTGTCGAGGGCGTTGGTGTCTGTGGGAAGTACAAGTTGGGTCATCACAACTCGCGACTCAGAAGGAGTTTTACCTTCCTGTCCTTTGTCAGGAGTTGTTGACGACCCAGCCATTAGAAAACTTAGATTCCCATGCCAACATCACCGGCGCCACGTCCGTTGATGTCATTGCGTTGACCAGGAATGATGTTCACTCCGCCGCCAACAGTTGCGTTGCCAGCTGGAATTGTTTGAGTCGCTGTTGCTGCAGGCGTTGCCGCTGCTGCTTCAATACGAGCTTCGCTCTCAACAAAACCCAAGTGAGGAAGGCACCACACGATCAATTGTGCACGAGATTTAACACACATTTTTTTGTAGATGTTAGTGAGGTGAAATTTCACCGTTTTTTCTGTAACAAACAGTTGATTTGCAACTTCCTTGTTAGACAAACCTTTAGAAACCAGTTCTGCAACTTCGGCTTCTCTATTCGAAAGACCCTTTTGTATTAATACATCTCTGAGCATCCTTGCTCCCTCCCATTTTATTTGAGACACCGTCATGTGGCATCCCGGTTAGTCATTTGTTTGCTTCTTTTTCCAATCCTTTTAAAACTTAAGTCCAGTCTTGCTAGCCCCGGTCTATCTGGTCCTTTTTCATCACTTTTTTCAGTACTTCTTTGCTTTCGTCGTAGAAACATCCTTTGTTTTTGCGACAGAAGCCTTGAAAAGCCAGATTGGAGTCCTGAATTTAGTGTGCCGAGGTCAGACCTGATTTGCAAGAGGGGCTAAAAAGTTTTTTTTAAACTAGACCCATAAAAATATTTAATTTTATGTAACAAGCCCTGTCATTTTGGCATTAGCCTCTGATTTCATTCATCAATGCCTTATGCAGCAGCAAAATGTCGCGATTGGACTGAGCCAATCTTGCGATGAGCTGGACGGAAATTTTTTTAAGAATCGGAATCGCCCAAGCTGGATGTTGGTCACAAAATTGAGAGAATACCTCGCGATTCAAGACTAAAAATTGACAGAGCCTATCGCAAATGACAGTGGCGGAGCGAGTTTCGTTTTCAATCAAGCCTCCTTCGCCGAGCCCGGGCGTGATTTTGTCAGCCAAGATGGCCACTTTATAATTATCATTTTCACTGGTTTTTTTGTAAACGCTCACCTGTCCAGAAATTAAAATATAAAATTCTGCCCCCGCTTCACCTTCAGTCAGCAACACCATTCTCTCTGAGAATTCAACTTTGTTCATGATTGCTGACAAAGCAGCTAAAGCCTCACGATTATCCTTCAAACCGCTAAACAGTCCCACTCGAGTTAGAATTTCCGCTTTTTCATCGAGAGAATTAACCGGCAACACTTGAAGAATCCTTTCTTTGCTCAATCACAATTGAACGAGAGCCCTCAACAATGATTCGATCATGCTCCGGATTAAAAATTGGATTATTGAATTTAAGTGCCTTAACAAGCTGAAGATTTTTTACAAGTTCTGCCATGTTCGGAGTCTGCTGCGCACGTTTGAGTGCAGCATCTTTTGCAGCGTGGCTATTTCCAGAATTCTCCAATATTCCAATGAGAGTCTCTCCCGACATTTCTTTTTGAAAATACTCCAGCAAGGCTTCGTATTTACAACCCAAAAACTGCGACGGAATTTCCTTCGTGGTCACAAAGGCCTCGCACTGAGGGCTCAAAAGTTCATGATACACATTAGCGATCCCCACTCCTCCCGTTGCGGACGCCAGCAACAATCGCGAAACTTCACGACTATAGATGATCTCATTGACATGAGCTAAACGCAGATACTGATCCATCGATGCATCAATGATCTCAGCAGTAATAGGCACTCCTCGCGCCATCGTATTTAAAGCCATGGCTGTCATGATTGTTCGGGCATCAGCTTCTGTGATGGTCGGACGTTGCCCAGAAGGTCCCGGAGTGGCATCCGCAAGAATCAATATTTTTTTTGCTCTTTCGGGAGCTGACCGGCGAAGATTCACTTCCATAAAATGATCGCCGCGAATAATTTTGATTTTTTTTAAGCGTGGTAAATCATGGAGTTTATCAATCTCACTGTCTGGAGCCGCATTCACCAAAACCAAATCTGTATCTTTAATATTGGGGTTCGAATCTAAGAGATGAATTAAAAAATTAAGCATCTCATCCTTCCAACCACAAACGACAAAATGATTTTTCAGTGTATTTGAATCCACAAAGCCCCTCCGCTCTCGCAATGCTCGTTCTAAAAAAAAGGATGATACTTTTGCTGTCACAACCGCAATTCCACAGACACCAAAAATCATTAAAATAGCCGCAAAGAATCTTCCTTCACTTGTGATGGGGTATTTGTCACCATAGCCGACAGTCAACAAAGTCACAATTCCCCACCAAATAGCATCTTCTCGAGTGCTAATATTGTGATCCTTGGCTGTTGATTCAAAATGAAAAACAAATCCACTCACGGCAAACCAAACGACAAGAATAGACACCAAAGACATCGCTAATGGATTTGCAACCAGAACCGCTCGAATTCGTCGCCACTGTAAAATTAATCGTTTTTTATAGGGATTGAGCGGTTTTTTAATCACTGCTCCATTGTGAACAGTGATTGCCTTAATGGAAATAGAAAATTAATCAAATCCAGACTCTGGGCCATCACCAAGTTCTTCAACCGGATGAAGGGTGAGAGTTTGTTGATCCCATTCGCTTCGTTGGATCAGACGATAGGCCGAATAAAAACCCGAAATGAAAAAATAGAGAAACAGCAAGGTTCCCATAAACACACGAGGTCTAGCCAGATTTTCCCTTGGCTTGAATTGCACAACCTGTGTTTCCGCCACCCAGTCCGATACATGACGACGATCAAATCGAAAAAAAGCCAAAATTCGAAAGGCTTGACCAAAAAAAATGGAAAAGTGATCGGTTAACACTCGTAAAAAGCATTGCAGCCATTGAAGATTTTCAGTTTTGCGATAATTCACAACTCGCAATCCAAATATCATTTTTCCAATAGTTGCGCCTAACATTTTAAGAAAAAATACTTGATAAGAAATATCAACTAAAGCGCAAACGCCGAGCCAAAACCAGGAAACTTGAAAGGAACGATCATGAAACCACGCACTTGAGACTTGAATAAATACTGGTATAAAAAATAAAGCCCGAATGAACTGGTCCACAAAGTAAGCGAGCAATCGACGCCAAGTCTCTGCAATATTTCTGGGCTCAGCCTCTTTCACTAAAAACTCCTCACTCTCGATCATTAGGAACTGGTCTGACGAGTCACTCCGATAACACCTTTGATTTTTTGCAAATGCAAAATCACTTGATTTAGTTGTGACAAGTTTTTTACACCGACTTCAAAGGTTGAAATAGCTTTTTTATCACGAGTCGTACGAATATTCGCATTGGCAATATTCATACCCTCCAAAGCAAAGGCTTCGGACATCATCTTGAGCAAGCCTGGAATATCTTGCGAAATCACCTGAATTCGAACACTTCGTTCTTGCTGTTGATCGGCGTTGGGATTATTCCACTCCACATCCACTCGTCGCAGTTGATCAAACTCGAAAGCTTTGCGACAGTCTGAGCGATGGACTGTCACACCCCGCCCTCGCGTAATAAAACCCACAATCGGATCTCCTGGAATCGGCGTGCAGCATTTAGCAAAATAGACCAACACATCATCCATGCCCCCCACCGAGATAAGGGAACCGGACTTTTTCATTTTTTGTGCGGCCGATTTGAAAACTTTTTGAATGAAGTTAGGATCTCTTTTTTCCTCTGATGTTGGTTGTTTTGTTTGGGCCGCCACCAAATCAGGAGCCAAACGCTCAATCACATTTCGAGGCTCTAATTTGCCATAGCCCACGCGGACCAAAACTTCATCATCATCATGGATACCGAAATCTTTTTTAAAGCGCTCCATGGCTTCGCCTTTTAAATATTTCGTGGCAGAGGCTCCGTATTTTCGGAATTCTCGATCCATAAGCTCTTTACCCAAAAGAAGTGAGCGTTTACGCTGCTCCTCTTTAACAAACACCCGAATGCGCGATTTCGCGCGATTCGTGACGCAAATCTTTAGCCAATCTTTTGAAGGCTGCTGAGTATTAGACGTCACAATTTCGATCGTGTCGCCGTTTTGCATTTGGTGTTTCAGCGGTACCATTCGTCCGTTGATCCGAGCTCCCACGCAATGATTCCCTACATCGGAGTGAATAGAGTAGGCAAAATCCAGTGGCGTTGATCCCTCCGGAAATTCCCGAACATCCCCCTTGGGCGTAAAGACATAGATTTCACTTTCAAATAAATCTGTTTTGACTGTATCTAAAAACTCATCGGAGTTTCGCACTTGTTGGTTCCAGCTCACCAGATCTTTCAACCACTCAAACTTCTGTGCCGTTTCGTCATTGATGCGACCACGCTCTTTGTAACGCCAGTGTGCCGCCACCCCACGCTCTGCGATCAAATGCATTTCTTTGGTTCGAATTTGAATTTCGATACGATCTCCACCTGGACCAATCACCGTCGTATGCAAAGAACGATAATTATTGGTTTTAGGCATGGCGATGAAATCTTTAAAACGACCAGGAATTGGTTTCCACAGCGCATGAATATGCCCCAAAACTTCATAGCATTGAGGCAAGGTTTCAACAATCACTCGAAAAGCGAGCACATCGTAAACCTGATTGTAATCAATCGAGCGAGCTTGCATTTTACGATAGATCGACCATAAGTGCTTCGACCGGCCTTGAATTTCGATATCACGAAAGCCCGAGTGCAACTCTTTGACAATCAAGCGTTTCACTTCGTCAATATATTGAGTGTGTTCCTTTTCTGTTTTTTGTACCAACTGAGTCAGTTCGTAAAACATCTCCGGGCGATAAAAACGAAAAGCCAAATCTTCAAGCTCAATTTTCAAAGCACTGATACCCATACGACTAGCGAGGGGACAATAAATCTCCAGAGTTTCTAGAGCAATTCTTGCTTGTTTTTCGTACTGCATATGATCGAGCGTACGCATATTGTGCAAACGATCGGCGAGTTTCACTAAAATGACTCGCACGTCTTTTCCCATCGCCACAATCATTTTGCGAATATTTTCGCCCTGCCGCTCATTGGAAGTTTTGAACTGCATTTTTGAAATTTTTGTCACACCGTCAACGAGTGCCGCGACGGTGTCTCCGAATTCACGACGAATATCTTCCGCCGTGGCATGGGTGTCTTCGATGGTGTCATGTAAAAGTGCCGTGATGATAGAGTCGATATCCAAATGCAAATCCGCGAGAATTCCAGCCACATTCAAAGGATGGGAGATGTAGGGTTCGCCACTACGGCGAATCTGTCCTTCGTGCATACGTTCTGAAAAAAGATAAGCCTTTTCAATCGCATTCAAATCTGCATTGGGAAAATACGTAAGAACCCGTTGAGTTAAATCCTCTAAGCTACGTAAGTTTTTATCTGATAAACGATCACCGGCGGCGAAGTGAGCCATTCAAAAATACTAACGTTTTTGCCTAAAATTGTCTCGGTGAGAGAATTGATTTCGACGACTTCGGGCTTTAGTCCAAGCCCTCTGCCTACTCCTTGTTCAAATCTTTTTCAATTTGCAGCTCTGGAGTGCCGCGAGTATCAGAGCCGTAATTAAAAGCCACATTACCCATGGCCACTTCACGAAGCGCTCCGACGATGTACTTATTGCCTTTCGTCGCGACAGTCATTTCTGAACCTTTTAAAAGCTGCTTAGCACGCTTTGCCACCAGTAAAACTAAGGCAAAACGATTAGGAACTTTTTCTAAACAGTCTTCAACGGTCACACGAGCCATGACTACTCCTTCGAATATCGAACATGAAAAATACAGAACTCAGTTTTTACTTTAAGTTATAGCAGTTCAGCAACGATTTTCTTGAATTGAGAGTAAGAAGCTTCGAAAACATCATTCACGACCTGAAAATTGAACTCACTGGCTCGAGAAATCTCTTTTTCGGCATTAGTCATTCGAACTTCCAGATCCGCCGGTACCTTTCCATCTCTTTTAATAATTCGACGACGCAGCTCATCAATGCTTGGCGGTAAAATGAAAATTGATTTTGAATCTGGATACTTACGACGGAAAGTCTCAGCGCCCTGCACGTCCACGTCCATAATAACACATTTCCCCTCTTCCCAGGCTTTTCGCAATTGATCTTCTGGCGTGCCATAAAAATTTCCATGAACCCGTGCGTGTTCAACAAAGAAATTTTTTTCAAGAAGGTTCTGGAACTCTTCAATACTAATAAAATAATAAGGATGTCCTTGAGTCTCACCTCGACGCATTTCGCGAGTGGTGTAGGTGATAACATCCACCAACCGAGCATCTTCTTGGCTAATCCGCTCAACAAAACTACTTTTCCCTGCACCTGAGGGCGCCGCCACGGTGATCATTTTCGTTTTTGTTGGCTTAATTTTTGGGGAGGGATTGGCATCACTCGACATTTTGCACTTGCTCTCTTAGTCGTTCAATGAGTGTTTTAGCCTGTACCACAATTTGCGTGAGCTTGGAAACACTGGATTTAGAACCAATCGTATTCACCTCACGCAGCAATTCTTGGGTGTAAAAATCAAGTTTTTTTCCCATGGGTTCCGAGAGACTTAAGACTTCTCTATAATTACGAATGTGTTCTTTCAGTCGCACTAACTCTTCATTGATATCTGAACGCTCAAGCTGAATAACGACTTCCTGCGAAATGCGGGCGGGATCGATCTCCACCCCAGCTAAACGTGCTTTGATTTTTTGTTCAAAACGGAGCAATAAATTATGATTGGCTTCCTCTCGAACTGACTGAATATCGTCAACCTCAGTTTCAAGAGAATTCAGCAAGCCTTCCAACTCCGAACGCAAACCCTTTCCCTCACGAGCCCGCTCTTTATTCGCACTCTCACAGGCCTTTTTCATCGCCACGAGCAAAGCTTTTTTTTCTTCGAGAGATGGCTCCGTTGAATCATCCAGGCGAATCACATCGGGCATTCGCGCAATACTTTCAATATGCAAATTGGCTCGCACTTTGAGTTCTTTAGCGATGGTTTGATAGGCCGCCTGATATTTTTTCACCAAATCTTTATTCACTATCACTTGCGACAAAGTCACTCCGGCCTTGGCTTTGCGGCTCACAAAGATATCCAAGGTACCTCGGTCAAAAAAATTGGAGATAATTTTTTTTAGCTCCGCTTCAAAAGGAACAAATTCTCTCGGCAAATGAAATCGGTGTTCCAAAAAACGACCATTCACGGCGCGCAAGCTCACTTCGATTAAACTCTGTGACGATTGAGCTTTACCCAATCCAAAACCAGTCATGCTTTTCATCTTTTCATTCTTGTGTCCCCCGGATTTTCAGTCAAAGTTTTTTCTTGCAAAGCATTCAGACCTCCTGCCAGAATCTGGACCTAAGTAGAGGTCTTTAAAAAGAAACCTCTACTCTATATAAATATGCTCAAAATAAGCTCGACCTAATTATTGGAGGAAATTGATGCGACAAAATGTAGCCCCCAAGGACCAACCCACTTTCTTTGGCCACCCGATTGGCCTCTTTATTCTGTTTTTTACCGAAATGTGGGAACGTTTTTCTTACTATGGAATGCGAGGCTTATTAAAACTGTACATGGTGAATTACCTTTTCGTGACATCTCGCCAGGTTTTACAAGGTGGTGACGCTAGAGCACCGGGTGACCCTCTTCATGTTTGGGGTTGGGAAACGGTTCGTAATTTAATTGACTCAAGCCCGACGACTCCGGTAGGAGCCCATGCCTCCGTGATCTATGGTTGGTACACAGGTTTGGTTTATCTCACTCCCCTTCTCGGTGGCTACTTGGCCGATAAATATTGGGGGCAAAGAAAAACCGTTTTTATCGGTGGAATCTTGATGGCCATTGGACACTTTGTGATGGCCGCCGAAAATATGTTTTTCTTAGCCTTGCTCCTTTTAATCATTGGAAATGGCGCCTTCAAACCCAATGTTTCCACTCAAGTGGGAAATTTGTATGAAGAAGGCGATCCTCGAAGAGACGGCGCTTTCACCATTTTCTATATGGGGATTAATCTCGGAGCCTTTTTATGCAACCTTGTTTGCGGCACTCTGGCTATGTCAGTGGGTTGGCATTACGGTTTTGGTGCTGCCGGAGTCGGAATGGTCTTGGGCTTGATCGTTTATACTTTCGGACAAAAATACTTAGCCGCCGAAACAGTTGGAGCCTCTGTTAAATCCGCAGCCAAAGAAACCAAAAAAGAAACTCAAGTCGATAAACGACCTCTCGATACGACTGAAAAACGTCAAGTGTGGGCTTTAATTGGCCTTTGCCTTCTTAATGTGGTTTTTTGGGCCGTTTACGAGCAACAGGGAAATACCATGCAAACCTGGGCCGATGAACAAACCATCTGGCCAACGATTCTTGGATTTCGAGTGCCTGCCACTTGGTTTCAATCCTTTAATCCCCTCTTTATCTTTTTGCTAGCACCACTTCTTGATCTTTTCTGGCTAAGACAAGCCAAAGAAAATAAAGAACCGTCCAGTGTTTCAAAAATGGCGATTGGAAGTATCATCCTTGGACTTTCTTTCATCGTGATGGTGGTCGGAGTCAGTGTGATGGGCACGGAAAAAGGCAGTTGGTTATGGCCCGTGTTCTGTACTTTATTACTCACCATTGGTGAACTCTATTTGTCACCGATCGGTCTTTCTCTAGTGACAAAAGTCTCTCCAGCCAGAATTGTTTCTCTGATGATGGGGATGTGGTTTCTTTCCAGCTTCTTTGGAAATATTCTTTCCGGATACATCGGTTTGCTCTATGAAAAGCACATCATGACCGCTTCAGGATTTTTCTGGTTCTTGACGGCATTGGGCGTTGCCACTGGTCTTTCCATTTGGGCTTTCTCAAAACCCTTGAAAAAAGCGATGGGGCAGCATCATTAATTTCGTTTCAGCAAGGGGCGCAGAGCCATCCAATCTCTGCGTCCCGTTGGAACCAGGTTTTTTGTTTCTTCGCGAGCCTCATCGTGTTCATAACAATCTGTTCTTCGAGGCTCGCCAAATTTTTAATTTCTGGTGAACCATCCAAAAACAAATTCACTTCTTTGTAACCCACACTTTCCATCGGCGCCCAGGTTCGTAAACCTTGTTCTCGCAATTCTTTAACTTCTTCAATCAAGCCATTTTGTAGCATTTTCTTTGTGCGCTGCTGAACCTTTGGCAGAAGCTCTTCTTTACTCATTTGGATTCCGACTTTTTCTAATGGCCAAGGAAATTTTTTTTGATTTTTTTCAAACTCTTTTTGAATTTCACTCAAGGTTTTATTTTGCGTGAGCATCAACTCCATGGCTCTCACCAGTCGATAATGATCTTTCGGAAAAATTCTCTTGGCCGACTCAGGATCTCTCTGACGAAATTCCTCATAAAGAGCCTCGGCTCCTTCTTCCGTTTCGATTCGTTTTTGCAGCTGCTCACGAATTTCCGGATGCTCTCCGCCAACATCAAACATGCCTTTTTCAATGGCCTGAAAATAAAAACCGGTTCCACCCACGACTAAAACCTCTTGAAAATCATTTTTAAGATTTTCCATGAGCGCAAAAAAAGCTCGGGAATATTGCCCAGCTGTGATCTTTTCACCCTTCGGAACATAGGCATACAAAAAGTGAGGAACTTGCGACATCTCCTCGGCGCTAGGTAAAGCCGAGCCTATTTTTAAACCTTGATAGACTTGCACGCTATCGCAGTTCACTATTGCCGATTTGATTGCAAATGTGTCTGATTGGTTATTTAGAGCTCGTTCCAGGGCATAATTTGACTTGCCTGAAGCCGTTGCTCCGACCACAAAAACCACTTTCACAGAATTCTTCCAAAATCTTTTTCAAGTTTTGCAAAAGGATATTCCACAGAAACGGGTCGCCCGTGAGGACAAAAAGCCGACAAAGGAAATTCATCCATCTGGCGAAGCAAGGCCTGCATTTCTTCAAAACTTTGAGACTGTCCTGCCCGAATCGCCGAATGACAGGCCATCAAAGCGCATATCTCTCCGATGGCTTTTTCCACCTGATAAGACCCGCCATGATCCAAAATCTCTTGTGCCATTTTTTCCAAAGCCGTGACTAAAGCTGACTCTTTAATTCCCACAGGGGAAGCTCGCACACCAATGGTCGCTGGGCCCAAGGCCTCAATTTCAATTCCCATTTTTTTCAATTCTTCACCAAAACGAAGAAGTGACTCAATTTTATCCAAAGACAAATCAATCGCGAGAGGAAATAAATAGTCCTGCACTTCAATTTGATTACCCCGCCAAGCGGTCATCAATTTTTCGAACATCACCCGCTCATGAGCGGCATGCTGATCAACAAAAATCACGGCCTTGTCAGTTTGACAAATCAGATAGGTCAAATCCGCTTGCCCCAACACTTGCAGCGAAGACCAGTATCCCCCCGTCGAGGTTAGTGTTGCAGAAGCTTCGGTCATTATTCTCGTTGCGGCCATTGACTCGGCGTTTGGTGCCACCATCGGTGTCAAGCTCTGAAGCTGTTGAATGGTTGGCATGATTGGATTTGCTAAGTAGGACGACTCCGTCCGCGCTGGTGAGTTATTCGATTTTTGTTTGAATTGCACACGGGAAATTTCATGATCAGAAAATCTCTCGGAAAACTTCAATGGTTGAGCGACCTCAGTGGTCCGAAAGGAATAAGAGTTTGTATTTGAACTTTGATTCTGACTTTGAACAGCCCCTCGTGCCGCCGAAGAAAGCCAGGGCGCTTTTTCTAACGAATCTCGAAGACTGGCTTGCACCGCTCGAAAAGCTAAACTGGCATCAGCAAATTTCACCTGGGATTTGGTTGGATGAATGTTCACATCAATCTGTGCAGGATCAAGCTCTACCCATGCCGCTGCGATGGGATACTCCCCGTGCATCAGTAAATTCCGATAAGCTTCCATCACGGCGGCTTGCAATCCTCGATCTTGAATCCAGCGATTTTGAGCAAATAACCAAATTTGTCGAGAGCTCTTCACTGTGTCGGCTGGCCCTGCAAAAATCGAAAATGCTTTCACGCCATCTCGCTCCGCCATTCCCTCAAAAAGCTCTTCTATTTCAAAAATTTGTTTGGCCCTGGCCAGGCGAGACTCCACCTTCGGCCAAAGATGAACGAGTTCTCTCTCTTTCGTGACTTTAAAACTCACCTGCGGCTGAGCCAAAGCCATGGCTTTGATGACCGCTTTAATTTGCGTACCTTCGGCTGCGGGTGATTTCAAAAATTTTAAACGTGCTGGTACATTTCCAAATAAATCCGAGATTTGAATCCGAGTACCCTGAGCGTGACCGATACCCTCGCTAGCACTTACTTTTCCAAATTCGCTTAAAAGCTGAGTGCCAGAGTCTGCTGATTTAGGCTTTGAACTTAATGTCAATTTCGACACGGCGGCAATGCTCGCAAGCGCCTCTCCGCGGAAACCAAAGGTGTTTAATTTCCACAAATCCTCGCTTTGACGAATCTTGCTCGTTGCATGCCTGGCCAAGGCTTTTGGAAGATCCTGCGAAGACATTCCGTGACCATTATCGATGATAATGACTTCTCGTCCGCCTTGAGAAAATTCAATGCTAATATCGGTGCTACCCGCGTCCAAACTGTTCTCGATCAGTTCTTTCACTAAATGAGCCGGGCGCTCCACCACTTCACCTGCGGCGATTTGGTCAACAACTTCAGAATCCAAAATTTCGATGCGTGATTGAATCATAGCAAGGGTATCGCCTAGGTTCGAAAGTCTGTCAAAACTGGAAAAGCAGGGAAGTTCCAAGTCCCCAATATTGAGTCTTTTCCCAATCATACTTAAACTCAGCGCGTAAACAGGAACTCCCCATTCGCACACCAAATCCAAAGTTAAAGACAGCTCCTAAAATCATATCTTCCACATCATAGGATTTTGTTTTTCCGGCACTCGTTAAAGCCACGTTATAATGATTGTATTTAAACATGGGACCAAAACCCGTATAGGTAACAATTTCCCTGGTTTGAGGAAAAACGCTCTGAAACATCATATCCGTATGAAGCACCCAACCATTGGCCGCATTTCCAGTGGCCTCCTGGTAAAATGGAGGTGCTCCTGGAAGGAGGCTCACGTTAAGTTCCGTGACCAGATCCCCTTCCACCAAGAGGTTTGGTCCTACCATTTTAAAACCGTAAAAAACCAAATTCGACATGGGTTGAAAACCCATGGTTTGCTCTTTATAACCCACATATTCAATATTGAAACCACGATAACGAGTGAGCTCAAAAGGTTTTTTTCTTGAGTTATCTTTCTTCGGAATTTCAGATTTTTTTTCCTTTTTCTCTTTTTCTTTTTTTTCTTGAGCCAAGGCTCCGGCTCGAACGAATTCGGCATCGGAAATAAATCCCAATTGTCCATTCGGCAATTTCACGCGAACAAAAGCGCCCATGCCATTTTTTCCGAGAAAACTCCGCTTCGACACTTCGACTTTGTCGCCCTCGTGCAATTGAAATTTTCCTTGAGAATCAAAATCTGGTTGTTCAAAAACAACGGCCCCGTCATTCACAATCATGGCAGGCTCGGCCTGTGCTGAAATCACGATCACGGTCGCAACAAGAATGGCTGTCGCAATAAAAAACAAAGAACGAAGGAAAATATGATTCATCTTTTTTTTCATTAAGCCTGAAACCGCATTTTCCAAACGCGCCAAAATGCTTCCAAAATTATTTTCAAAGACATTTTACTTTGTCCCACTCGACGATCCTCAAAAACAATCGGAGATTCAACTCCTTTGCAACCGGCTCGGAAGGCTCGATATTTGAGTTCAATTTGAAAACTGTAACCGTTGGACCGAACGAGTGGAAGATTGATTTTTCTCAAAGTTTCTTTTTTCCACACGTTAAAACCGCCGGTCCAATCGTTGAGTGGAAAACCTAAAATCAATCGTGAATATATCCCTCCACCTCGTGAAATGATTTTTCTGAAACGGCCCCAATTCACCGTGCGTCCGCCCTCCACATAGCGAGAGCCCACAACAAAATCCGCCGTTGAAATATTTTCTAGAATTTTTATCAAATCTTCCGGTCGATGGGAGAAATCTGCATCCATCTCCACTAAAACATCAAAACCATTCTGCAAGCCCCACTCAAATCCGGCAATATAGGCCCGGCCCAAACCTTCCTTTTTTGTTCGAGTGAGTAAATGCAAGCGTGGCTCTTTTTGTGAAAGCCTTAAAACCTCAGCTCCGGTTCCATCTGGCGAAGAATCATCGACGACCAAAACTTCGAAATCTTTACCCAAGGCAAAAAGCGCCAAACTCATCGATGTGATATTTTCAATTTCATTGTAGGTGGGAATAACAACAAGAGTTTTCACGACAGACCACTCGCCTTGATTGAATCCGATATCATTTGCCGCTCCTCTTTTTAATGAGACCTTAGTCTAGGCTAAAGGCTCTTAGAGAGGCAAGCTCAGATTTACAATGAGTTTTATCGTAAGTATTGCACTGGATTTGCGCACTAGATTTGTTTAGAAACAAATCGTCCTTTAGAGGACTCCACCCCTTTTTTATCAGAAGCGCTTGCAATTTTAGGGTCAGAGGAATCCTTCTTCTTTTTTAAAAAGGGAATATCTAGAGGCACTTTTAAAATCGTGGCCGGATCATTTTTTCGTTCATCCAACCGAATTTTGACATTGAGTGCCGCACGATCACTGTCTTTCAGATAGAGGACAGGATCAAATCCGCAATACTTACAGACGATATTCAAACGCCAGCGAATTTGCACAAAGGCTTCTGCTAAGGCCAAATAAAATACAAAAAAGAGCATCACTTTTGGATCAAAACTTTGCCAGATGACTGCCATTGTTAAAACAGAAACCACAGCAGCGGCTAGAATATTTATAAAGTTAATCCGACGTTTCGTATAAACCATTCGTTCGGATTTACAAAACGCACAAAAACATTTTTTTCTGGTGCCAAATAATGCCATATGATTATTCTGCCAAAAAAGTGGTCTAGTCGGAAAGAGCTGAATTTAGTTTTTGCAATAATTTTGTTACAATTATGAAATGAAGAAACAATTCCTTTTATTAGCTTCCACTCTATTCCTTCTCAGTCTTAGCCTTTTTCTTGAGACCAAAGTCCAGGCTCAAGAATATGATGAAGTTTCCTATGATGACCTCATCAATCAGATCAGTAAAAAAAGATCTCGAGTTTCAGAAAGCACTAATCCTAGTATTTTGGATGATATCACTTTGCACGCTGGCTTTGGATTACTCACGTCTGCGATGGAAGTGAATGAAATCAACCGACACACACAACTTCAACTGAATGGGTTTCAATTATCTTTTGGGATTGATTTATTTTCACCCAATTGGGTGGCCGAAGGAGCAATAAGAAATTTTGGAACTGGTAGCGCCGGAACTCAAAATTATAGTTTTCGCGAGCTCGATATGAAAGTTCTCTATCGAGCCCCCCTTCAATCGAGTGACTTGGGACTCCGGCTAGGAGCCGGGCTTGCCACTCAATATCTCTCGATGACGGATGTCGGAACTTACATTGATGAATCTGCCCCTGCTTCAATTTTATTCGGTGGTATCGAAGGAAAAGTGAATCGAAATTTCGCTATAGGCGCGGAGATCGGGTATCGGTCATCATTATTAAATTCTGCGGCAAATAGAGACTCTTTGGATTTGACCCTCAGATTGGATTCTTTCTTTTAATGGGAATAATCTTTTTTCTTATCAGTTTAACGATCATTGCTTTTCTAATCCTAGATAATCAAAATCGCGTCCGAAGAAAACCGCCAATCGCATTACGTCCCAATTGTCTTATCAGTCGCTATCCGCTATTATTTCTTGGTGGAAAAAAATCTTTATTTTACTTCAAGGGGTACTGGGGAGATCTCCCCTGCTTTTTAGTAGAACACGGCTATGAAGTTTTCCACTTAGATCTTCCTTGGAAAGCAAAAGAGCAGCGACTTGAATCATTGCACCAATTTCTGTTAGAAAAAAATAAGGAAAACCTCAAATTTCATTTGGTCATTGATGAAACCAGCCTTTGTCTCGTAGAAAACTTATTTTCTCGCCAAAATTATCAGTGTGTTAAATCCTGCTTAGCGATCACCGGAGAAAAATCCGTGACCTCTAAAACCTCGACAAGAATTACGTCTTCATCACTAAAGCCCCTCAATCAGCCCTTAGAATACCTCAGCTTACCCCTAAAAAAGCGATCTTGGTTGTGGCGACTGCACGAATGGAAAACTGGCCAAAATAAAACTTTGGATTTAAGACATTATTTACATCTAAAAAATAACCATCGACCATATTTCGATTTAATTTTAGACCAAGCTATCCTTATTTCAGAAAAAGACTTTTTCAGCCAAGACATAACAACAGGAGAACCACTTCATGCTGAATTTAAAAATCGACCTTCGGGAGATTTTCTTAGCCCTCAGGAATTATCTTAAACACCCTGTTCAAGAAATTCGAAAACTTCCTACCTGGGAATGGCGAAGACTTATCTTAGCGCAAGTCGTTGTCACGATGTTCAGTGGTCTGCTTTCTGGAGTGATTCATCACTCGCTTTTCGCCATCTTCTTCAATATGATTTTGACGCCAATTTTAAGTTTGATCACCGCCTTCATATCCAGTCTTTTTTTCTTTTACACTTTCCAGATTTTTTCAGAGAAAACTGTCGAATTTCGCAGTCTTTTTACAGCTGTTTTCTTCGCCAACGTGCCGTTCTTTATTTTTCAAATTGTCATGGGTTATTTCCCACCCATTTTATTGGTAGGACTGGCCTTCACTGCTATTTTACTCATCGTGGCTTTTGTCGATAATTTTCAATTGCCTAGAAAACTAGTTTCTCGCTTGATCGGTGGAATATATGTTATCTTTGTTTTAACTTATCTCCTGGCTTGGTACACAACCAGTCACTCCACGGACCATTGGCACCAAACCCTCGAAGACGCTCCCGCCGTTCAATTAGGAAATGAACCCAAGGCGCACTAGCGGCCAACACCGGTAGAGCCAAAACCACCAGCACCGCGATCTGTTTCATTCAGAGCTTCAACAACGTCAAATTCCGCTTGCACCACTGGCGCTAACACTAGCTGCGCGACGCGATCCTGGTTCTCAATAACAAAATCATTTTTACTTAAATTAATCAGAATAATTTTTACCTCGCCTCGGTAATCGGCGTCGATCGTTCCCGGTGTATTTAACACCGTGATACCGTTTTTCGCGGCTAAGCCACTCCGCGGACGTGCCTGAATTTCATAGCCCGCCGGAATCTCAAAGCTTAAACCCGTCGGAACCATCGTTTTTTCCCCTGCGGCCAAAATCATTTTTTCTGGCAGCTGTGCTCTCACATCAAAACCCGAGGCCAATGCTGACTGGTAAGCCGGAAGTTCACCGTGAAAATGAACCAATTTTTTAATTTTAATTTTTACTTTTTTCATTGAGTTCTCCCGTTTATAATCAAACTTTTATTTAATATCGACTCTTAGGGTTTGTCATAAACTCTATATATTGAAGTTTCTAGAATTATTATTTTCCAATTTCGGTATTTAAAAACCATGATTCAAGATCTTTCGCGCCGCCACCAATCATGATCATACCTAAAGCCGCAGGATCAATGTGGCGCTGGACAAATTCATTGACTGATTTCACAGAAACTTCGTCGATTTCTTCAATGACTGTTTCTATCGGTTTGTATTTTCCAAAAACCATTTCATTCACCGCAATCGAGGTCATTCGGTTATCAATATCTTCTGAACCCAAAAGCACAGCACCCTTAACTTGTGTTTTATATAAATCCACATCATGTTCAGAAATTCCATGACGTTTGAGACGTAAAATTTCCTGACCGATGCTTTTCACTACGGACTTCATATTTTTCTTTTCGCAAGCAGCGTAAATATTGATACTGCCAAAATCATCAAAGGTATTCAGACTAGAGTAAATGGTGTAGACCAAGCCTTTTTTCTCTCGAACGCTTTGATAAAGCTTCGAGGTCATTCCCCCACCTAAAAGAGTATTTACAATAAAGGCATCAAAGCGATGACGATCGCGAAAACTCGTGACCGGAAAGCCCATGCAAAGATGCAGTTGTTCGCTGGATTTTTCCAACACACAGCGAGCCGCTTTGTGCGAAGGTTTTGTGCGGTCCACTTGAAAACGTCGTTTTTTCTTTTGCCCTAAAAATTTTTCCACGGCCTCAACAAGATCATGATGGTCTAAATTCCCCGCCCCGGCGACAATGATATTATTTCCCGAATAATTTCTCTGATAATAGCTCTGTACTTGCTTCATTTTCATGTGGGCAATGGATTTAATATTACCTAAGATCGGTTTCCCGAGCGGACTCTTCGGTAAAGTTTTATCGAAGTAGACATCATAGATCATATCTTCAAGATCATCTTCGCACATGGCGATTTCTTGCGTAATCACCGAACGCTCAAGCTCATAGTCCTCTTTTTTCATCTGCATATTGCTGACAAGGTCAGAGAGCACTTCAAGCCCTTTTTTCCAATGATCTTTTAAGAGTAAACAGTGGTAAACCGTATATTCACGTGTGGTGTAAGCATTGAGCTCCCCACCGAGTTGTTCTAAACTTTTTGCTATTTGATAAGCCGAGCGAGTCTTCGTACCTTTAAATACCATGTGCTCTAGGAAATGCGAAATTCCTGCATTTTCTTCTTCTTCATCTCTCGTTCCAGTGAGAACCCAAATCCCTAAAGACACCGATCGAGAGCTCGGGTGATTTTCCGTCACCACCCGAATTCCATTTTTTAGCTCAGTCTTTTTGAATTGCATTTTGGCTCTTTCTCTTGGTTCTTCCACTGGGTTCTTCCACTTGGCTGACTCTTGAAAAAGTATTCCCTCCCTTGATTGCCTACGGAAATCAAGGGAACTCAAGTGCGCCGCTCGCTTAATGCTCAGTCGTAAGCACTGCTTTACGCGACAATTTGATACGACCAGAACGATCGATATCAAGAACCTTCACATCAATTTCTTGTCCCTCTTTCAAGACATCCGTCACAGCTCGAAGTCTTTCATTAGAAATCTCTGAAATGTGTAAAAGGCCTTGCGCATTTGGTAGAATCTCAACAAAAGCTCCGTATTCAGCGATTTTCACCACTTTACCACGATACGTTTTGCCAACTTCAGCTTCCGCGACGATGTCATTGATCATACGAATGGCTTTTTTGGTCGCCTCTGGATCACTTGAAGCAATGTGAATTGTGCCATCATCTTCGATTTCAATTTTAGTTCCAGTCGCAGCCGTCAATTCTCGAATGACTTTGCCGCCAGCTCCAATAACTTCACGGATTTTGTCTGGATTGATTTTAATTGACTCAATTCGCGGAGCGTATTCAGAAATTTCTCCCCGAGGAGCACGCATCACTTTTTCCATCTCACCAAGAATGTGCAAACGGCCTGCATGCGCTTGGTTTAAGGCTGTTTCCATGATTTGAAAATTCACGCTATCAATTTTGATATCCATTTGCAGAGCAGTGATTCCTGTCGCTGTTCCTGCCACTTTAAAGTCCATGTCTCCTAAATGATCTTCATCACCCAAGATATCAGAAAGCACCGCCACGCGGTCGCCCTCTTTGATCAGACCCATGGCAATACCAGCCACATTTCCCTTAATCGGGATACCAGCATCCAGCATTGCTAAAATGCCAGAGCAAACCGTACCCATTGAGGACGAACCATTACTTTCAAGAACATCTGCAACCAAACGAATCGTGTAAGGAAATTTTTCTTTTTCTGGAATGACCGCTTTGATCGCTCGCTCTGCTAAATTTCCGTGTCCGATTTCACGTCGACCTTGACCGCCAAAACGACCCACTTCACCCACACAGAATGGAGGGAAGTTATAATGCAAGAGGAAGGACTTCGTAATCACGCCCAAAAGGTTATCCACCATTTGTTCATCATCACCAGTTCCCAAAGTGGCAGTTCCTAAAACCTGAGTCTCACCACGTGTAAACAAACCAGAGCCATGGGCCCGTGGCAAAATTCCGACTTCGCATGAAATAGGACGAATAGTTTTTACATCCCGTCCATCAATACGAATCGCCTTATCCAAAATCATACTTCTTGCGATTTGATACTTAAGATCTTCAACGATGTTGGATAAATCTTTACTGCGGAGAGCTTTCACCTTGTCATCAGCAATAGTGGCAACAAAGGCCGCGTCCGCTTCTTTTTTTGCTTTATCAACAGCCGAATAACGTTCCATTTTTTCACGAATGTTCATCGCCGCAACGACTTTTGCTTTAATTAAACCTTCAACTTGGGAGCGGAATACCGCATCGATCTGTGGAGGTTTGAACTCACGTTTTGGTTTAGAACCAGTTTTTTCGCGCAATTCATCTTGAGCATTCAATAAAGGAATCAAAGCTTGGTGCCCAAATTTAAGCGCGGCTAAAGCATCCGCTTCAGTCACAAATTTTGTTTCACCTTCCACCATCAAAAGACCATTGCGAGTTCCCGCAACGATAATATTCATATCTGATTTATCTAACTGGAGCGGAGTCGGATTGGCGATCAATTGACCCTCCACGCGTCCAATTTGCACCGCTGCCGTTGGTCCATTGAATGGAATATCTGAAATATGCAGAGCCGCTGAAGCTCCAATACTTGCTAAAACTTCAATCGGAAACAAACCATCCGCACTCAGTGTTGTTGCCACCACTTGAGTCTCATAACGATAACCCTCTGGAAATGAAGGTCGAATCGGACGATCAATCAATCGAGCATTAAGAACAGCTTCGGTGGTTGGTTTTCCCTCACGTTTGAAATAGCCTCCGGGAATCTTTCCTGTGGCATAAAATTTTTCTTGGTACTCAACAGTGAGTGGAAAAAAATCGAGAGTTGATTCTTTTCGGCTACTCACGGCGGTCACGAGAACAAGATTGCTTCCGCTTGATACGAGAACAGAGCCATCTGCCTGCTTGGCCATTCGACCTGTTTCAATGGTAATTTGCTTGCCACCAACTGAAGTTGTAACTGTGGTTTTCATGATTCTCCTGATTGTGATTTGAGATGAAAAAAAAGGGCCCCTCATGAGCCCTTTTGAGATTACTTACGGATATCGAGTTCCTTGATCAAAGATTCATACTTAGATTTATTATCATCTTTCAAATAATCTAAAAGTTTACGTCGACGATTAACACAACGAACGAGACCTCGCACACCGTGCTTGTCTTTTTTATGAGTTGTGAAATGTGACGACATTTCATTGATTCTTGCAGTCAACAAAGCCACTTGAACTTCTGGGCTACCAGTGTCCAAATCACTTCTTTGAAACTTTTTTAGAATATCTGCGGTCTGTTGTTTTGTGACGGCCATTATCGTCTCCTTTTCTTTTCACTGATTAGTTTTCATTTCAGCTGATCAGCTACATTTAGTTGCTTCCGGCTTCAGCCATCAGCTGTTGTTAAAAAATTAGGCCCTGTCCTGACGTCATGGCTGTCGCCACCAGAGGGATCTAACTCATCTACGCAGCGGAGATAAATACCCTCTAAGCACAGAGAGCGTCAATGCAAAAACCCACAATAACCAAGCAGCCTGTCAGCGTTAATATTTGAAAACTCGTCGAATGACAAAACCCTTACCTGACTCAATGCCAACCAACCCCATCAATTTCCCTGTAGACCGGGAAAGAACTTTAACACCTTCATCCAGGCCGGGCTTAAATATAGAGATTAATTGAGATTTTAGACCATAGGAAATTTGTCCATTTGAGAACAAGGTTTCATCTAAACCAGAAAGACGAATAAATTTATAATTCGGTAGAGCCACTTCCATCGGAAGCAGGTATTCCGAAATCTCACCTCTGGCAAAACATTCAGAAATTTCTTCAATGGTATGAGCTTGTGTGATGCTGTAAGGAGCAGAACCCGTGCGCTCTAATGCACTCATCGCAGCGCCACAGCCTAATTTCTGACCAAATTCGTGAATCCAAGCACGAACGTAACTCCCTTTGGAGCAACCCATATCAAATTCAATCCAATCGGTGCCCTGTTTGAAGTTTTTAAAATCATAAAAACGCATCATGCGAACAGGTGCTTCAATCGCTTCACCTTTACGAGCAAACTCATGCATCCGAATTCCGCCAATTTTAACGGCGGAGTACATGGGAACTGGTAAAGTTAATTCCCCTTGAAGACAAATGGCGGTTTCACGAACCTTGTCCTCTGATAGATCCACCTTCTCAGTTTTTAGAATCACTCCTGTGGTGTCCAGGGTATCGGTCACAAGCCCCAATTGCGCGCGCAAACGATAGGCCTTATCTTGCTCTAAAATATAATTTGAAAGTTTTGTTGCTTCACCAATCAATAAAACCATGAGACCAGAGGCCATAGGATCCAAAGTTCCACAGTGACCCACTGATTTTGTGTGAAAAACTCTTCTCACTTGATCAACCAGGTCATGACTTGTTAACCCCGCTTGTTTGCGAACAAGCAAAAGACCATGGAATGGTTCCGTCATACTTCCCTTTGATGAATTTTCTTCTATGTTTTTACTCACAATTTTATTCGCTGTCTGATTGATCATCAGGCTCGTCATTAGCTGTATTATTCGCTTTATCGTCGGCTAGGCGCAAAACTGCATTTTCAGATTTACTTTCATTTTTAAGTTCACGAATGATCGCTTCCACTTTAAGAACTTTTTGCGTTACTTCATCCTCAAAAAAAGTCAGCTTAGGACAGTAACGCATGCGTAAATGCTCGTTGATGTATTTTTGAATTTCTGGAGCCCGCCCCTGAAGTAGACGTAAAACCTCAGTATAGTTTCCCTCATAGTTGAGGATACTCACATAAACTTTTGCTGCGCGTAGGTCGGCTGGCATTTTAACTCGAGAAACAGTTACAATCCCTGGTAATTCCTCGCGCAGGTGCGCAATAAGATATTGGGCCACCAAACGTAATACTTCAATTTCAACACGGGCAATTCGACGCCCATCGCCCATGTTTTTCATTATTTTAAACTCCTGCCGAAGGAGAGCTCAATTCACGAGCGACTTCTTCTTTGGAAAATGCTTCGATGATATCTCCTGCTTTCAAATCATTGAAATTCTCAATACCAATACCGCATTCAAAGCCTGCCGCCACTTCTCGAGCGTCATCTTTAAAACGTTTGAGCGAAGAAATTTTTCCTTCGTAAACAATTTTTCCATCTCGAATGAGTCTCGCCATATTTGCGCGAAGTATTTTACCATCAGAAACCATGCAACCCGCAATGGTTCCCACTTTTGGAACCGTGAAGGTATTTCGAATTTCTGCTCGGCCAGAAACAGTTTCAACCACATTCGGCGCCAAAAGGCCCGCCATGGCTTTCTTCATTTCATCAACCATTTCATAGACGACAGAATAAGTACGAACATCGATTCCGTAGCGTTTCGCGGCAGTCTGAGCTCCCGTATCAGGTCGAACATTGAAACCAATAATAACACCCTTAGAAGTTGAGGCCAGCATAACATCCGTTTCCGTAATGCCGCCAATGGCTGAGTGAATCACTCGAACCTTTACTTCTGGTGTTGATAATTTTTGGAACATTCCCTGAATGGCCTCTAAAGATCCCGCCACATCGGCTTTTAATACCACAGACAACTCTTTAACATCTCCGGCCTTAGCTTTAGAGAAAATCTCTTCCAGAGACATTTTTTTATTGGAATTCTTAGCCGCATCGATAATTTCTTGACGAATCTTAGCGACATCTTGAGCCACTCGTTCATCTCTCACGATGTCAAACTTATCTCCAGCCTGAGGAACTCCATCCAAGCCTAAAACTTCGACAGGCATTCCAGGTCCCGCTGTCTGTACTCGTTCACCAAGATCATTCATCAGAGAGCGAACTCGCCCCGGAACTGCTCCCGCAACCATGTACTGACCAACTTCAACCGTGCCATCTTGAACCAAAATCGTCGCAACACTGCCGCGACCTTTTTCCAAACGAGATTCAATCACAGTTCCTGTAGCTGATCGTTTTGGATTTGATTTCAACTCCATCACCTCAGCTAGAACTTTAATTTGCTCTAATAACTCTTTGATTCCAGTCTTTTTAACCGCAGAAACTTGAGCAAAGATCGTTGTTCCACCCCACTCTTCAGGCACCACTTCATATTCAGTGAGTTGCTGCTTAATTCGCTCGGGGTTGGCTCCTGGTTTATCGATTTTATTCACAACAACGATCATCGGAACTTTAGCTGCTTTTGCGTGGTTGATCGCTTCCGCTGTTTGTGGCATCACACCATCATCCGCCGCGACAACAATGATCGCAATATCCGTCACATTGGCACCACGAGCACGCATTGAAGTGAAGGCTTCATGTCCTGGAGTATCCAAGAAAGTGATTTTATAACCATCATCCAAAGTGACTTGATAGGCACCGATGTGCTGAGTAATGCCACCGGCCTCACCTGCCGCCACATTGGCTTTTCGAATAGCATCGAGCAAAGACGTTTTTCCATGATCGACGTGACCCATGACTGCAACCACTGGGGGCCGAATCACAAGCTCTGCATTGGCATCCAAGTCTGCAGTTTCTTCAATCACCTGCATTGCTGTCTTTTGAATATTTTGAGCTTCAAAGCCAAATTCAGGAACAATCAAGGAAATCGTGTCGAAATCAAGATCCATGTTCATCGATGCCGTCACGCCGTTTTTCATCAAAACTTTAATCAAAGCAGGAACCTTGATCCCCATCGATTGCGCAACGTCTGAGACTTTCATTGTACCGAACACTTTCACGATACGTTTATGAGCCGCGGCTTTCGTGACCTGAGTATGCATTGCTGGCCTTGCTAACATTCCTTTTTTCTTTTTCGGTTGGAAAACCATCTCCCGCTTACGGAATTCAGCAGCATCAAATGCTGGCGGCTGCGCATCCAACTCACGAGCAGCCCCTGGACCTTCATTCGGTCCGCCTTTCATACGACGCTTGTCATCTTTTTTACGGTCATCCCCTAACGCTGGAACTTCAAATGGAATTTCCACTGCAGGAGCTTGAAAGAATCCTGCTCGCAAATTTCCTTTAGGACGATTCGCCGCACCCGCCGCCCCACCACCTGGCGTATAAGAAGACTGTGGCCTTCCATCTGTGCCTCCAGTTCTTGGCTGATAACCAGGAGGACGCTGAACTCGCGAAAGATCCATTCGTCCCACGATATTTCTTCGTGGAGCCGCAGGAGCTGTTTGTTCCGAAGATACGCCACTAGCGCCGATGGCCACTTCTTTTTTACGTGCAGGACTAAATGCTTTTTTAGCGACTTCTTCAAACGTTGTCGTAACAGTTTTTGCCGCTGAAGCGACGGAAGGTTCCGTCGTCGTCGCAGGTTTTGTTGCGATTGGAGTCGCCGCAACGACTGGCGCCGGTTTTGCTTCTTGTACTTTTGTTATTGGTTTTACCGTCAACTTAGCGGCTTCTTCTTTAATTTCTACTTTATCTGTGATTTTCTCTGATATTTTTTCTTGAATCTCTATTTTTTCTTTAGCCACAATCGCCGGGCCAATGACGACCTCATTCGCCGCAGGAATTGGAGCAGCAATTTGAGTTTGTTCCACCTCGATGATTGGCTCTTCAATAACTTCCTGTTCAATTTCAGCTTTTTCTTCCATCGTTGGAGCCACTGGCTCTACTTTCTTACGACGTACCACCGTAGCTGCTGATTTGGCAGCTGGAACTGGCTCGGCTGCTTTTGTGGCAGTTTTTGCTGTGGTTTTCGCGGGAGCCATTTTTGTGACTTTTACGGGCCCCGCCACTGGTGTTGCTGTCTTTTTAACGGTCGACTTTTCTGCAGAACCTGTGGCAACAACAGCTTTTTTCTTGGCCACTTTCTTTTCAGGCTCAGACGCAAGCGAAGCTTCTGAAAGTCTTGAACGAATCACGGCCATCAGCTCAATATCTAATTCCGCCATATGAGATTTAATTGGCAAGTGCCACTCACGAATTTTATCCATGAGAGCCAGCGGCGTCAGACCGATTTCCTTGGCGAATTCAAAAACCTTTGGATTACTCACTCATCACTCCCGATCATTGTCGATCATGTCCATAGAACTCTCTCAATTGAAAGCTCTATCAATTACTAGTTTTTCTCGCTCGTGCTATTATCAAGCTTTTCCATTTCCTGTTTCAAACGCAAATCAGCTTGTGCTTTAGCATTGTTACCTGCCGCTTGAGCTGCTTTCGCTGCGATCATTTGTGGAGAAACCGGCACCGCCGTGCCTTCTTTTTCATATTTTTCTTTTAATGCTTTCGCATCGCCGATCAATTTCTCAGCCTTCGCTGGATCATCATAACCAGGAATTGACATCACATCTTCAACGCTCGAAGAGGCTAAAGATTGAAAAGAACCAAAACCGTTTTGGAAAATACTTTGAGCCATGGTCTCAGTCATTCCAGGAATCAACATCACATTGAAAATAGACTCTGCCGTGCGAGCCGACGCTGAAGATTCAGATAAAATATCAATTTTCCATCCGGTCAATTTTGCTCCCAAACGCACGTTTTGTCCGCGCTTACCAATCGCCAAAGACAACTGATTGTCCGGAACAACCACTTCCATTTCTTTATTTTCTTCATCCAAGAAAATTCGAGAAATTTCAGCCGGGGCTAACGCATTCGCCGCAAAACGAGTGATGTCTTCATCCCACATCACGATATCAATCTTTTCGCCCTTAAGCTCTTGCACGATATTTTGAACTCGAGTGCCCTTCATGCCGACACAAGCCCCGACGGGATCAACAGCAGAATCTTTCGAGCGAACGGCAATCTTCGCTCGAGCTCCAGGCTCACGAGCAGCGGCCATAATTTCAACGATGCCATCGTAAATTTCAGGAACTTCCACCTCAAAAAGCTTCATCAAATAACGTTCGTCTGCTCGAGACATGATGATCTGAGGACCACGAGTTGTCTGACGAACTTCAGATAAATAACCTTGCAAACGATCTCCTGGTTTATAAACTTCACCAGGAATTTGCTCTCGAGGAGGAATATAAGCTTCTGTGCGTCCCAAATCGACAACGATAGCGCCTTTTTCGACTCGACGAGCGATCCCTGAAGCGATCTCACCTTTTCTTTGTTCGAATTCGTTGTAAATAATTTCACGTTCCGCATCGCGGACTTTTTGCATAATAATTTGTTTTGCAGTTTGAGCGGCTATCCGACCCAAATCACCAGATTCCATTTTAATACCAATGGAATCATCCAATTGAGCATTAGCATCTAATTTCAAAGCTTCGTCATAAGGAATTTCGACTTCTTCATCGATGAATTTTTCACGAGGCACAACTTCTTTGAACTCAAATAATTCAATTTCACCAGTCTCTTCATTGTAAGACGCTTCGATCTCACGATAAGTACCAAATTTTTTTCGAGCTGCCACCAACATACCCTGTGTGACGGCATCGATAATCACTTGCCGATCAATCCCCTTGTCTTTGCCCATTTGCTCAATCACACGGGATAGATCTGAAAACATATTTTCTGCCATGACTAAAACCTCTCTATTTCTTTTTTCCTTTTTCCGAACCAAATTCAAAAACCACATGGGCTTTTTCAATGGCTGAGAAAGGAATTAAAGTTTCTTCATTATCTAAATTAAATCTAATTCCACTTTCGTCGCTCGCCTGGAGAATCTCTTCAAGTTGCTTGTTTTCCGCAAACTTCTTGCTCTGAACTCCAAAATCCTTCAATGGTTGATTCAAACGCAACCAAATTTTCTTGCCCGCAGCTTCAGAAAAATGCCAAGCTTTCTTGAGCGGACGCTCCACTCCGGGAGTTGAGACTTCCAGACTGTAATGTCCTCCAGGAATTGGGTCGGTCTCATCCAAGATTAAACTTAAACCCCGAGATACCTTCGCGCAATCATCCAATGTCGCGCCACCTTCGACCGCTTTATCAATATAGACTCTGAGTGTTCTTGCTCCAGCGCCACTGCTGAATTCGATAAGATAGAGTTTACAACCTTCAGTGATAGCAACTTGCTCGGCTAAATTCTCAATTTTTTGAATTATCTCCGAAGACATCAAATTTGAAACCCTATTAAAATTCACATCCACCCAAATTCACACCGCAGGAATTTTGCGCTGTTATTTTTTATAAAAACACAAAACCCCAGAAAAACGAAAAGTGGACTGTCCCCAGCCCACTCACGGGGTACTGAATAACAAAAAAACCAAAGGACAGCAAGGGGTTAACGTAAATATTATCTATTCACGTTGAATTTCGATTGCACAAAATTGCAGCTGATCCATCGGGATAATATTTGTTTCGTCTCCCAGACTCGACAAAACCCAATGTTCTATAGAGATTGCGTGCTGCTTGGTTATTCTCATGAACTTCCAACCAGAGTTCTCGATCCTGATAATGCATCGCAATAGCCTGAAGAAGTAATTCCCTCATGATCCCTTGGCGCTGCACTGCTAGAAAGGTTGCTAACACCGGAATTTCCACTGCTGGCCCGAGATCCACAAAGCAAATGAATGCAAGAATTCGGGAATGTAAAGGCTCCAGATCCTTTGACCCAACAGCTTCAGCAATGAATGTTTTCGTCGTCAAAGCCCGCAATTGATTTTTTAATTTCTCTGTTGGCCAGTTAAAAGCAGGGGAGCACTGTGCTTCAGTCAAGATGCAGAGTTCCGCCACATCATCTTCCTTAAGAAGACGAACTTGAAATGAAAATGATTTATTTATCGCTCTCAAATTGCAAAATCTTTACTTTGTATTTTTTCCGAAGGACGTCAAACCAGTCTTTCATTTTTGCTTGCACATCACGAGTGATCAAATACTCCTTAATGCTTTCTTTGAAATTCTCAAAAGGTAAATTATTGAAACGCCCCTTGTCTTGATCATAAAACTTTTTTGCTTCCTCATCACTCACCTGCATACCCATTGACTCTGTTTTAAACTTCAGGAATTCTTTCGCTCGCAAATGGCGCCCAATATTCTGCTCTAATTCCGTTGGAGAAACTTCAAGCCGTGTCCATTCCGGACGATTTTTCATTTCTTCTGTGAAAGAGCTTGAAACTTTTTGAATTTCTGCCGTCGACGTCTGTGCCACGGAAAAGTTTTCCGCTTCTGACATCACCAGTAATTCAGCAATCACCAGGTTCACTTGTTTTTGAAAATCCGACGATTTAATATCCAAGGTAAGGTCTTTTTTATTGTTTTTTTCGGACGAGTCTTTGCTTTTATCTTTTAATTTATCATTTTTTTTTGCGAGTAAAAACCATTGCTCCATCAGCGAGGAAATCTCCACATCTCGGGATGTTACCACATAACTTCCTACCTGTGCTAGCGTTGCGGATTGCACCTTGCTGAGCCCAAAGGCTCCCGAAGACAAGCCGATAGCAAAAAATAAAATCGGAAAAATCACTGAGAGTTTCATTAAAAGGATCATTTCACACTCAGCAAAAAAAGAAAAGCCCCGGTTTTTTACCAGGGCTTTTCAAGACCACACTTAGAATTAATATAAATCAGAAGCTCATTCGTCCGACTAAAGACATATTCAGATAACCCATATTTTCTGGAGTTGTCGCGTTTGCCGAGGTTGAATAAGCAGGAGTCAAAGAGTTATTCGCTTGCGTTTGATTTGCAATATTCCACAAATAACGTACTTCGAAACCCAAAGCCAAACTATCACTCACTGTCACGTCCGCTCCTGCCAATATGCCGACGTCAATAGCATGTGATGTGCCTGTATTGTTAGGCGTTCCGAACTGGATGTCATTGTATTTTCGATAAGTATAGGCAGCGGTTCCACCAATAAGAGGTCGGAACATTCCGCCAAGAATTTCATATTTCGCTTCCAAGGCACCTTGATAAGCTTGCATATCAGTTATGCGAGGGTAGACAACTCCATAAGAATTCACAAATCCGTCCATTTGCTGAACGTGAGCGTCTGCATAGTTAAATTGTCCTTCAACCAACATTCGATCATTAATTTTTTGGCCGAAACCAAAACCGAAAGCATACTGAGGCTTAATGTTATTGTTATTGTAGTTATCCATTCCGCCCAACAAAGAGAAATAGCCTTTTCTTTCAGCTTTTTTCGCCTCCTCTTTGGCTTTACTTTCATCCAAAGCCGCGGAAATTTCTTGTCGAACAGCATCTCGATCCAATTTTTCAACTTTTGCGGCAGGAGCTGTCACTTCTTGAACCACAACTGGAGCTGCCACTGGTACTACCACTGGAGCTTGAACTACTGGAATTGGCGCAACAGGAGCCTGAGCTACAGGCGCTGGAGCCACTACCAGCTGAGCAGGAGCTGCGGGATTTGCTAAAGTGGAAAATTTATCACCAAAAAGAACTTCCGCTCGACGCTTCTCATCATCCATACGAGAAATTTCTAATTTTTCTACAATTTTTTGTTCAGTTTGCAATTCAGTTTCTTCGCGTGCTTTACGCATTTTATCAGCTCGAGACTCTGTCAATGGAGACGCTTCCACTAAAGTAGTGGGTTGCTTTTGAATGACAGGAGCTGGAGCCGCTGGCTGCGCATAAACTGTCTGAGTATATATAGGTTGAGGTTGAGCCGCCGGTACAACTTGGGGCTGCACTTGTGTCGCTTGAATTTGCTGAGGAACAACCGTCTCTATTATTGGAGCCTGTTGTGCCACTTGCACGGGAGCTACCGGCGCAGGGACTGCTGCACTTACCTTTTTCTGAACATACATTTTATCAAGTTCAGAATTGACTTCATCGTCAAATGTTTTTTGCGCCATCGCAAACGCAGGGATCAGCGTTAAGGCCGCAAGGCAAAATAAGTGTTTCATTAAGCACTCCTCGTGGTTAAAATACTTTTAGTCATCATCTGTATAAGCAATTGATATGCCACAATACGTCATCCCTTATGTATTGCCTATCTTACTGTAATTATAGCTTTATTTTAAATTGTAAAAAATATCTGGAGACACTTTATCACCCATTTATTGCCATAAATTGTAACGAACAGTGAAATTATTACTTGAGTACCAACTAAATTAGATTTAGATTCTCGAGCTCGATTCAAGTGGCCTTTTGGCGGAACTGGTAGACGCGCACGACTCAAAATCGTGTACCGCAAGGTGTCCGAGTTCGATTCTCGGAGAGGCCACCAAACTTACTCACCAATACAAAGAACATAAGCCTTACCGCCCTCAAGAATATGGCGATGAGCATTAGCAAATTTTGTTTCAGCGCCATAAGAATCAGAATAAATCGTCAAGCCAACGCCAGCTTTTTCAGGAAAAGGAATTACTAGCAGCGGAGGTAAAACAGGAAGAGCATCAACCGTCCAGTTGGACTCAGAAGACCAAATAACCATATAACCATTTCTATTGCCGGCCAGAAGGGATTGTCCAGAGGCTTTGGTGGTCGTATAAATTTGCTCTAACTCGGGAACAGTCGGCAACCGAAGATTCAGATTTTGACAGAGTTGATGAGCTTTCTCCAAACTGAACTCATTCTGCACAGAGATCGCCCATCGCTTAGTTTTTCCATCTTGAACATCTGTAAATACACCATTAAGGGCAAAACTTTGGGCCGAAAAGACAAAAACCGTGACCATTAAAGCAAATAACTTTTTCATAATAACTCGCGTCCGCTCCAAAATTGCTGGAATTAATTTCCCAGATTCAAACCAGAACGATATTCTCCGGTTGTCAAAGCCATAACTATGCCAAACTTTAAGCGATATAAGTCAGAGATAGCGCCAGAAGCTATGTCAAAAGATTCAACATTGAGTCCTACAATGTCACCTTCATTGATTTTTTCATTGAGAATCATTTATTCGGCTATTCGGCAAAGTTTTTTCCATCTCAATGTCAGTTGTTAAATAACCCATTGATTTGTAAAGTTTAATGGCTCTTTCGTTAAAGCCAAAAACATGCAGCCCGACACGATTCAAGCCTTGTTTTTTTATTTCTTGCTCGACGAGCATCATGACCTGCCGTCCATAACCCTTACCTCGATATTGTTCTTCGATAATGACATCACAAATATAAGCTCTGCGATGCCCTTCAATACTTAAAACACAAAACCAAATAAAACCTAGAATATTTTGCTGAGCATCTTTAGCTGAATACAGAAAATTATTTTTTGAATTGATTCCTTGAGAAAGCATCTGATTGAAACCTTCTGCGGCCACTTTGTCTGCCTCGTCTTGAGCCAAGCCATTCGCTTTCATTTTGTCCGCAGCATACGACCGACGGCTTCGCGGCAACCAAAAATTAAATTCCGATTCTGTCATTGGCACAAGCTTCATAAGAGCCCTCTACATAAATAAATTTTCAATATCTTTGGCCGTCAAACTTTTCATTAAACTTGATTGCTCGTCTAAAATCTCGGAGGAAATTCCTTTTTTGGTCTGTTGCAATTCAAGAATTTTCTCTTCCACCGTGTTTTTTGCAATAAAGCGATAAGCATTGACCGCCTGTTTTTGTCCAATTCTGTGAACACGATCGATGGCTTGGGCTTCAACGGCAGGATTCCACCAAGGATCAAGTAAAAACACATAATCCGCCTCGACAAGATTAAGGCCGACTCCGCCGGCTTTAAGACTCAATAAAAACACAGGACAGGATTTTGTTTTAAAATCATTGATCACGTCTTGTCGTCGTTTGGTTTGTCCATCCAAGTAGCAATACTCAATTTTTTTCTCGTCCAGCTCCGTCTTGAGTAGGGCTAATAGTCCGGTAAATTGAGAGAAAATTAAAACCCGATGTCCTTCGGAAATAATATCCTCCAACATTTGCAAAACGATTTCAAACTTTGCACATTTCGACTTTACAAGTGCGGAATCAATCAACCCTGGATGAAGGGCCGCTTGCCTCAATCTGGTGAGTGCCGCTAAAATTTGAATTTTCGATTTATTAATTCCATTATCACTGACTTCTTTAAGAAGCTGGCTTTGATAGAATTTTTTAAGCTCGTTGTAAATACGAAGCTGCTTGGATTCAAGCTCTACAGAAATGATTTGCTCTGTTTTTTCAGGCAAATCTTTAAGCACTTGCTCTTTAGTTCTTCGCAAAATCACTGGTTTGAAAGCCCTGAGCAAGACCTCTCTTGAGTCGTCACTCAGTTTCAAATTTGCCGTTCTGTTTTTTCCACGCAAGAAGCCAGGATTAACAAAATCGGAGATTGAAAATAAATCTTGAATTGAATTTTCAATCGGCGTTCCTGTCATTGCTAATTTGTAGGTCGCTGGAATTTGCTTCACAGCCCTCGAGATTAAAGCTTTTGGATTTTTAATCGCCTGGGCTTCGTCTAATATGACGCAACTCCAATTGATTTCTTTCATTGAAGCCAAATCCCTCAGCATTGTCTGATAGGTGCTCACAACAAGATCATATTTTCGAAATTCATCTAGATCACGCTCTCGCTCAGCCCCTGAAAGAATCAAAACTTTAAGTTTCGGCGTGAATTTCGCCGCTTCTAGCTGCCAATTGGAAAGAAGTGATTTTGGAGCAAGAAGCAAACTCGGTTCCAATTTTCTATTTTTATCAGTGTTTTTTCCATTCCGTCTTCCTTCAAGAAAAGCAAGGCACTGAATTGTCTTTCCGAGCCCCATGTCATCGGCAAGAATTCCACCAAACCCAAAGGATTCTAGAAACTGAAGCCAACCCAAACCCTCTTTTTGATATTTCCGTAGTTTTCCGCAAAAACTTGCCACCGGATCTGTCTGTTTAAGTCCTGAAAATGTTTTTATTTGCTCTCTTAGTTTGCTAAACTTTTCGTCGAGTTTCAGATTTACTTCATCGTCTAAAAGCGAATTCAAAAGCAGGCCTTGCGATTGACTAAAACGAAGACCATTTTTACTGGATTCCGCAAAGGCCGAAAGTTTTTCCAATTTTTTCTTTAAATCTTCATTAATGATTCCGACAGAGCCATCAACGAGCGGAACAAAACTCTCCCCTCGACGAATAGCCTCAAGAATTATTGGAAACTTGACCCATATTCCTGAAAACTGAGCCTCACCGTCGACATCAAACCAATCAACTCCGGAGCTGACAGAAACTTGAAAATCATTTTCCACTTGAATTTTTTTATTTTCCACCTCAATTGCGATTCCGGCCTTTAGCGCCTCTCTAACGAATTCAATCAGATTTTTTACAGGCAGAACCCTTTGTTCATCTCCCTCTTTTGATCTAAGGTTCAAAAGATGAAGTGGCAGCTGACCGTAGACCTTAGCCTCTTCCTCTTCTTGACGCTCATATATTTTTTTATTTTCTCCTGAGACAAGACGACGAAAATTAGAAAAATGCGAAACTATTCTTAAGCCATATTGAAATTTCAAATCAAAAATGTATCGATCAACAAACTCTGAACGTTTCTCGGCCACCAATTGAACTTTTGCTTGGGGTTTTTCAAGTGTGATTGGCCACTGCAAACTCTCGGGAAACTCAAATTTAATTTGCTCATTCAATGCAGCTTCAAGGAAGGATTCCACATCTTCTTCAGGCACGGAAAGACTTCCGGCCTGAAGGAGCTGAACCCAGGTATTTTCAACTTCTGACGGTTCAAGAAAACCCATTTTATTTTCAAATACACAAAGGTTTGGTTCCGAAAATTTAATTAATTTATTAAGCGGAATTTTCTCTCGCACTTCAAAATCCGCTGCCAATAAGATTTCGGTCTGTCCCTCGATCAAATACCCGCCAGCGTTCGATTCAGAAACATGAAAGGTCAGCTTTTCAAATCTTGTGAAAAAATAATTTGTCTGACTCTTTCCTTTAAGTGATTCACCAAAAGCCTCACTAGAAGGAAAAATTTTTCCTGTAGCCAGAACACTTTCTAAAAGTGGCGTCAAATTTTTTGTGTCAATTTTGCGGCTGTAAGGATCTGAAGGTCGACGAGAAGCTCCAAAGCGATTCCAGCTCGAACTTTCATCATTGAGCGCTAATGCTGCTAGCGTTTTAACGATAGCCTTGAAGTTCGAATCCTCCGAGTCAAAAACTGATCTATCTGGAAAGGGAACCAACCGTGGAATCGAATAAACGCCTGCAGATGTTAACTCTGAAGCGTACATAAGAAAATTGATAGAATCATGGTCGTGATCATCTTCTTTGAGAATCAAACCAAAAGCTCGAAGCGCCTTCCCTGATTTTTTTGGCAGGAGAGCTCGACTGTTGTCATTGAAAGCCTCACGCCAATTTAGAATTGAAGAATTTGTTGATCGTGATCTTTTCTGAACTGTTGATACTGATTTTGGAAAAATAAATTTCTCAACACGATTAAGACGAAGCGGGCGCCGAATCGGTATTTTGTAAGAAAGCCCCTTCTTGTCGATTTCCAATATCAAAGCCCATAAGTGTTTACATAAATCTCCGCGTGAAAAATGTGGGCAAGTGCAGTGAACTAATATTTCACCAGAAGTTTCCGCACCTGTCCAATTGAGCCCTGCTAAATAAATTTCCGAACCAACGACTTCGGCCCACATTATCGTTCCGACAACATGAATAGCACGAACCGCTTGGTTAAGATGATAAGAGGTCCCCTTCGCCATTACGGCGTAAGGAAAACAATGACAAAGCTTTCGCTGCATAATTTTGGTTTGCATCATTGCGGGCAGACTCTCCACTTGTAAAACAGCAGGGGAAAGAACTCTATCTCAATCAGCCATGTGCGTCAATTTGCAAATGAAACCTTTATGCCAGAAACGACCAATCCAGTTATATCTTGCTGAAATAATTGATTAATTTTAAAAAAGAAAATCGACCGTTTTTAACTTATATTCAAACACAAAAATGTTTCACATCAATTTTTTTAAACAAGATAATAATCCACAGAACTTTTTTATTTGAAAAATGACTGAATGAGATCAAATGCATAAGACAGAACAAGCAAAATTTCGTTGGTATGGGATTGATCTAATACGTAGTTTTTTTATGCTGTTAATTATTAATTGGCATGCTCATGAAGCTGTGTTTCCCGATGATTCTATTTTATTTAATGGTGCCGATTCTTGGTCTGCAAAGCTTGAGGTGTATTCCCATTATTTTTCTTTTGGGGGGCAAGTTTTGATTTTGATCTTCGCACTTCTACTCGGAATCAAAAATTCAAATTTAAAAAAAATATTCGTTTTTTTACTCATCAGCGTTTTTGTTTTAGCTCTTTGCGAAGGCCGACCTTTTGGCGAACAAATTTATTATGAATGGGATATTTACTCCTTGTTAACCTTTAGCGTGTTGTTTTTGTGGTTTTGCCAAAGCTTTAAAATTCCGAATTGGATATTGGGAGTTTTTGGATTTATTGTTTTAGTGATTCCATGGTGGAATATCTTTCCAAAAAGTGATGGTTTTTTTAATGCGGCCCTTGTTGGAACTTGTCCACCAGAGGGAACTGGCGCCTGGCCCATTCTTCCCTGGGCCGGACTGTTTTTAACTTTTTTTTCCCTAGGTTCTTTTATTCGTCGAAAGCTGTTTTGGTTTAAAATCTTCACTTGGCGCGAAGGCCTTTTATGGTTTTTTATTCTCGCGCTATCTATTCCCCACACTGGAGCTTATCAGGCGAGCTCCGCCACTCAAAAATACTATTGCGATGTGCTCAGGCAGCCCATTCACGTTCTTGCTTCTCAGTTAAGTTGGATTCTATTTCTCTTGCGGTTGTCTTTCTTGGAAAAAATCAACAGCTGGTTGGCTCAGCAAAAAGGGATCTTGACCTTTTCCGCTTTACGCTGGAATTCGTCATTTGGGCTTTGTTATTTACTGCAATTTATTTTTCTTGCGATCGCTTCTCGCTATGCAGGATTATTCTTAAAGCACCCTCACGTTTTTGATGCCATGATCCCCACCGTCATCCTTGCAACGGAACTCGCCGCCCGTTTTATGATTTTTTTTCAGTCGAAGAATTTGAACGTGTCTCGGCATGAAGAATAGCTTCATTCACCAGAGTGGCCAGTTCTGGAAAAAAATCTTTCTCGCGAAATGTAACTTTAGAATACTCTTTACCTCCACAATAAGCGCGAAGATGATTTTTTAGTCGATAAATGGGGCCCGCTACCCGATTAGACATGTAAAGCCCATAAATGATCAAAACACCAAAAACGGCCACCGAAGAAATGAAAACGCCCAGATCCATCATTTTTTGCTGCGACTCTATAAGTTGAAAGAATGGATGATCAGACGGAAGACCTAGTTTTTTTGCTTCAAAAATAAAATTTGAAGAAAAAAATCTGGTCACAGCAAAGATTATAGCACTTCCAACACTGGCGAGCACTGATGTTGCGATGAAAAAATAACCTTGAAAAGCAGGATCTATAAAAAGTTTTTTTCGAATATTTTTATCACTCATATTAATATCCTTTATTTTTATGTACTGAAGAATTCTGTCATTATTTTGTTCGTAATGGAACAAATCTGTCAATTTTCAACTTGAACATGAGCACAAGATCAAAATAAAGTAAAAAAAGGAGCTATTTTGGAACAACTTGATCTTGGTAAACACTACTTAGTTGAATTTTCAGGTTGCAACCGTGACCTCTTAAACGATGAAATCGCGTTAAGATCTTCTCTTGTTGCCGCAGTTGCACTTTCTGGTGCAAAAATAATCAAAGATATCTTTCATAAATTTGCCCCTCAGGGAGTCACCGGCGTTGTTGTGATCTCAGAATCTCATGTCGCCATTCACACTTGGCCCGAATATTACTATGCGGCCGTGGATATTTTCACCTGCAGTTCCCGTATGAATGTGGATTTCTTTATTCAAGAATTTAGAAAAGCCACTCAAGCTCAGGACGTTTTTCTGGTTGAAGCCACGCGTGGACCAAACTCTGCCGCCAAAATCTCCAGAAATCCTTAAACTTCACCGAGCCAGGCGCCGAATTGGAAACTTCTTTAATTGCTCAAAAAAACGACGTCCAATAAACTCTGTACTCATGAGAATAATAAAAGGCAACAGTTGTAGGATGAGGGGTTGGCGAATAATTCTATCAGGAATTGACGTCTGTAACAGATAAAAGAGAGTCAAATGCAAGATATGACAAAACCAAAAATGTTGATTCCAACAAAGCTCGCTTATTTTTTTTGTTAGCTTTGAAGTCTCCAATAAATTCTGGATTTTTTTCAATTGAGCCATACGAAATATCCATATTGGAAAAAGGACAGTGAAGGCCAGATCAGGAGGTTCTACCCAAAAAATGACCTGATTAAACATCGGCCCTAAGGAAAACCCTGGGCCCCGAAGGATCAAAACGACTAAGGAGCTGAGCACGATAAAACTAAAAAGCCAGTCTAAAGTTAACTGCCAGTTTTGAATTTTGCTTTTCCAAAGACGAAGCCAAGTTCCCACCTCAAAGCTGAGCAAAATAAAACCCAACCAAGGTAATAGGAACCAACCCGTCGGAATCTGACCGTAAAGATAATCTCCGATGAGCGCCTGCTTTAAATAACCTGAAGGAATAAAATCTAACCAAACTCTAAAAAGTGAGTGAGGAATAATCAGTAAAGATGACAATAAAAGATGAACGCCCGTGCGCCAGAATTGTGAAATTTTCTCTGTTAATACTAGAATTAAATATCCCGAGAGCACAAAAGAAAAGACCCCCCAAATATAATTATTAAGCTTTAAAAAATCCGCATCACTTTCTCCAACGTACTGAGTGGCTAACATGCCAAAAATAAAAAAGGGAATTCGCCAACGATAAAGTTTTGAGGCTAAATAACCAAAAAGAAAAAAAGAAGTGATGGCGACCCAGAGGCCGGCCCGATCAAAAAAAAATGACCGCGTAATTTCAAAAAAACGAAAAAATAAATACGGCTGACTCTGAGTGCTCTCCAGTCCAATAAATAGAATCCAAGTGTGATAAACGACGATAAAGAACACACAAAAAATGCGAAAAATATCAATGAGCAGCAGCCGCTCGCTTTTTCTAGCGGGAGTGATTATCTCGACCGCTAAAACCCGGGTCTCTGTCACGGACAAGATCCATTACAGCAAGATCCAGTAGGACACACCATATCCACCGCACCCGTTGAGAACGTCGGTATCGTTGAAGTGACTCCCCCTGATGCGGCAGAAGAGTTTTCTGGGCATAGACTGTTCAAGCCTGTATTTGGAGACCAGGAATCATAACACAACATTTCGCTGGTACTTATCATGTACTCAGACAACGTCGTGATCGGAGGAGGCGTGCAGCTATTCCAACTCAGCCAAGGTTTATATTCATAGTTATAGCAGTTAGTATCAGGCGTCGCAATGCAAGACCCTCCCGAGAGTGAGCAAGAACCATGACCGCTTTGAAAATCACAACCGCTGTATGTCGCCGCCGTGACAGGTGGCGGACCCACGGAGACTGTACTTACAGTGGTCACCACTGGCGAGCAACTCAAGGGACAAGTGAAGGCGGTTGATCTCGATCCACAATCATGACTGTAAATATAGGACGAACCATTTGGAGCCGTGGTTCTGCCATCACTCGAAGGCGGAGATATTGGAGAACCGTGAGAATAGCAGCTTGAACCACTTCCACAAACCGCCACCCACGATCCACAATTAGGAAGATAGTATTGCACAGGAAAATAGTTTCCATAGGTCGCGGATGAGGCCGTCAGTGGTGGAGAGGACACATGTCCAGCCACATTTATGTAAGGAGAAAAAGATGTCGTTAAGTGGTCTTGGCTATAAACGCCTGAACCATTATAGGCTTGGCAATTAAAATTATTTGTACTGCAGTCCTTCAAGGTACCATCAATATCTGGCTTGAAACAAAAAGGTGCAGGATCAGGAGTCACCTGACCTGAAGCCGGTCCCATTTTTAGAAGATGACCCACTTTCAATTTTGCACAGCCCTCAAGAGCTTGATTCGACATTGGGTCATTGGGGTTACTCGATCCCGTAGCTATTTTCCAAACACCAGATTGTGTGGCCCCATCCCAGCTGCAAATATTTTGTGAAATACAGTAGTAACCACTCACAGTATCAATCATATGATAAATGGCTGTTTGGCCAATCGTCGCAGTTTGTTTCTTATCGACACCTCCACCAACAGTGTCATGAAGACCGATTTGAACAATCCAGGAATAACCTGCAGAATTAGTTCCTGCTCGAGTGGTGTATTCGCAAAAAGCATTTTTCGGTGGAGTCGCATTTGAGTCGTAAGTTCCACCATAAGGGTCGGGAGGCACCACCTTTTGACAAGTATGACCACAACTACAATTATAATCAGAATCTCGACAGGTATTGTAGCCAGGCCCGCTGAAGTTATTTTTTGATCCGCCAGTGGAGCAAACCCCTCCATTCGTCACGCCAGTTGATTGAATAATACAGGTTGCCGTCAAAGCAATCCCGGTGCCTGCGATAACACCGGTGGCAATGGCGGTAGCGGAGGCCGCACTGTAAGCGCCACCTAGATTAGAAAAAGTCTCAGCAATAGCGCCCCAAATATCTGAAAAATTTGGCAATAGTTCAGGAGCAAAAACCACAACGACAACGATTGCAATAAGAGCCAGCAGTATCCCCAAGAAACCGCCAGGGCTACCTCCACCTTTACAGTTTTTACACTGGCAAACGTAACAAGGAGGTGGTTTAAAAAAAATATAAGGAGAGACTGACGACATCGAAACGCGATTTGCACCAAGCTGAACATCACCCGTATTAATCGTGGCAGCTGATGGTGTGATAAAAGTCAAATTTCCAACAGGGTCCAAAATGGCAGTCTCCAAGTTCATTTGACAGCCCCAAAGGCGACTTCCACTTCCGTTATTATCGTTAGCAAAACTATAAGTGTAATCATATTCCAGGGTGTCGGAATTCCCAATAACTTCCACTTTGTCGGGAGCTTGGTGACAAAGATTCAACTTTTCGCAAGGAACCCATCCCTGCTGACCAGGGCTTGCGCCATGATTCTTCGGGGACACAATTGTCACCTGCGCACCACCACTAACATCACCCTGACACCAAACATAGTCTGAACCATCCGAATTCGTCAGTCCATAATCACCGCCTGGAATTCCGGAAGTATCCAAGCACATTGGAATTGCACCGGGCTCCTTTGAGAGATTCAAAAATTTCAAGCGTATTTTAAATTTTTGACTGACCGAAGAATCCTGCGAACAGATTGGCCGATCATTAAAACCATCAGCAGGATTGGCTGAAACATTTGAAAATATTGAGTAGACTTTGTTATAAGCCGGAGAACCACTTCCAAGGCTTAGAAGTAAATCCCATTTATCAGTGAGAAGTTTTGTATCCAGCTTTTGAGCTTGAACCGACGTCGCAGCAGGAGTCAAAATCGCAATGTCCGATTGATAGTTCATCGTATTATGGTAAGCCGGCGACAAAGAATACTCTTTTTGAACGGCACACGAAGCGGAAGTTGTTGCGGTTGTCGGCTGATAGTTTTTTAATTTGAGTGTTACTAAAAAACCATAATCCCAACTCATCGAAAGATTGGCAGAATCATTCGGTATAGAAGCGAGCCTCATACCAGGACCTAAATTGACTTTTCTAAGAAGAGCATCAGAAGCCTCTCGAATGCTATAAGGATCAGTGCCCCCAGAATTTCCAAACTGCATCCTTGGAATCGGCCAAAAATGCTGGCCCGTGAAATTACTAATCGAGCTAGATCCATTTCCTAGTCGAAAACGGTCTATCTGAATCATGACTTTTTGTGAGTCTTGATCGACCGAAGATTGAAACTGCGCAGGAAGTGCTCCTAAAACTCCACGATAGGTGGGAAGGTCATAGACTTCCGCTAAATCCGCCATCGCCCCTTGCATGAGCAGCGGGGTGTACAATATCACTCCATCATTATCTGGAACAAGATTCGGCATCGGAGACTGTCGAGTGTAAGAAGCTGAAGATCCGCTATTATCAATCACGTCATAAAGTCGAGGAGTCCCAGATAAAAATTGATTAAAGCGATCATTGTAAGTTCTGGTGTTATTGGGATTTTGTGAAGAAAGTGAACTCAAATTAATATTGTAAATTGAATAACTTTGTTGAAGACCGCTGCCACTGACGGACAAATTGTTGAAACTGATCGCACCCCCAATTTGAGGTAAGTTATAATCCCCTCCGCCGGCATCAATACGTGCAATGATTCGATCAAGAACGGCACGGCACTGGTTAAGACTATCAAAATTATTGATGGTCGCTCTTTGTTTGGCGTAGAATGTGATTGATAAAAGGAAAAAACTAACAACGATGATCGTCGCAACCAATACTTCAATAATAGACACTCCCCTCTCATCGAAAGGACGTGTTTGGTGCCGCAAAAGCTTAGTATTCCCCATCACTTAAATGCTACATTTTTTAAGATTTGATTGCAATTTGCATTTTTTAAAATTTCATTCTCAGAATGAGTCGAAATTGACTTAGTAAAAACCACTACTATGACCTCTAAGGAAGACGTAGATTGAATATGGAGTTCACTGCCTCAATATCAAACGCTGGCGTGGAATTGATAAAAAACGGACTGCTGGCTTTGAGACTCGCTAAAGACATTTCAGACCTATCAATCGCATCCGCGTAGACGAAGGTATTGCCTTTCCCATAGAAAATAATGTTTTTAAATCCAGCCGCCATGAGCGTTGATGAAATGATCTTCGACGAATCTTTTCGAGGATAATCCAGAACAATAAAGCCATCAGAAGAAAGATTTTTTTTCACCATTCGGTAAAACTCAACCGAATACAATTTTGAGAGCTCAGCCGAACGAGGATCCGGAAAATCTAAAAAAATCGCACTCCATTGATTTTTTCTGGCGCGGAGATAATCAAAAGCATCGACAAGCTCAAGCTTAACTTTATTTAAAGAATTGTTTTCTGAAGATTTCCAATAATCATTCGCCAATTGTGGAACCATGGAGTCCAATTCAACCAAAGTGATCTCTGGAATAACTTGAGCAGTGAACTTGTCTGTTATTTTACCCTTAGTTGCCTCGGATGTCGCCTCGGACTCAAAAATCATTTTCGCCAAAAGCCCGTCACCTCCTCCCATAATTAGAATATGCTGAGGTGTACGTCCTGAAAAATAAAGCCCCCCTTTCCAGAAGGGTTCATGGTATTTATTTTCGTCGATAGTATCGAATTGAAAAGCTCCGTCCAAGTACAGTCTAGAAAACTTTGGACGATCCAAATAAGTGACCCAGTCTGCGATCTGATAAGGGCTTGCAACGGAAGTGATTTGCATACGGCGCTTCAGAAAATTCAAATTATCTAAAACTGTGGAGTACGGCATGACTCCATTCACATTATAAAGAAAAAATTTGCTATTCTGATAAAGCTGCTCACCCCTTGTCTCAAACCTTAACATAATAAAAACAGCAAAAAGCAATTTTAGAATTAAGCGCAACTTCTTCCAAACTGAAAATTGCCGGAAAAATTTTGCAACAAAATAAATAGCTAAAACAAAATTAAAAAAGACCGGTACGAGCACAAACTTCATCGGATTAACTTGTGCATAAAACCAAAAAGCACATAAAGCTGAGGCGATCAAACCACCCAGATAGGTCCACGCAATCGCAAAGCCAACGTCCTTGGATTCGACTTTTTCTCGGCTTGCATGAAGCTCCTGCTGGTAATTATAACTCAAACAAATTTCTAAACCTAAGTAGGTTCCCAATCGATTAAGAATAATCATTGCGAGAACCGCGACAAAAATCTGTAACGTCTCAAGCTGCACCTGGGGAAAATGAAGCTCAAAATACTTTAACAAGAGCGGCACTCCACAAAAAAAAGAACCCATAATGAGCGCTGCAAGCACTACAGAAACCTCATTACTCGCTAAATAATATCTTTGCCGTTCAGAGGAACTATTCTTGAAAACTCGTAAAAATCGATAGCAGCCCCGACTCATTCCGATAAAAAAAATTGAACTCACCAAGGCAAAAGCGGCCGTATCATCGAGAACATACAGATACACCATTTTTGCAGCAAGAGCTTGATAGCAAAAACTGCTGAAGGAAATAAGAAACAGAATGATCATTGAATCATCCACTCTTGAGCTAAAGAAATCAGTTCCTTATTCAGAACCCAGCCACTTGCGATCAAAATAAATCCCAAGACTAAAAAAAATTGAAATTTGAAGCTGGATTTTTTTAATCGAAAACCTGGCATGTACTGCCAAAAAGCCATTGCAGCTATAAACAGATTCACTCCTGCAGCCAAAAATGAAGCTTGAAAGACTCCAATATTTCTTAATAAAAATACTGGGAAAAAAAGCGAACTGATGGCCATTCCCAAATAATCGAGACGCAAAAGTTCAGAAAAAACAAAGGAAAAATCCGCACCAACTTCCTCACTTGCTATTGAAGCAATCAGAGGAAATTCCATTCCGGACCAAAAGCCCACCACAAAAACCGCCGAAGCGGCGATAAATTTTGCAAACCAAGAATAAAGATGTGTCCCGGACCACAAAACAAGCCAAGGAGAAAAAATAGACATTCCAGACATTACCAGCTGTTGCCAAGCCAGCTTCTCTCCAGCAACTCCTTTTGGTTGATACAAGGATCCCAAACCCAGCGCTAAAATGAAAATACCCATGGAGAGAATGTACTTTGTCAGAACTCCCCCCCAGAGAACGGAGGCCATTTGTGCAAGAATCATCTCAGTTAAAAAACTTGCGATGGCAACAAAAAGCATCCATTGCCGTACTTTCAATGAAATCTTTGAGCTTGAAGTTGCTTTGGTCATTGCTTCAGTTATTCCCACAAAGAGGACTGAGGTGCTTTCATGAAAACATAGGTTTGTTTAACAATAGGATCCGTGGCGGCGCAAGTTCCGCTGAGCTTCAGGCAAATTTTTATAGTTATACAAAAACGATCTTTATGAGTTGTTGCATCACAATCATTATTACCATATCGCAGCTGAAAAGCTTGAGTCGTGGGATCGTAACCAGTGACTGTTACTGAACTGACATTCGGAGAATTCGAAAGCGGACCAGGATCCCCACTGATCGCCGTCTGAGCAAAACTTTTTTCAATAAAACCCCAAAAATAATTTAAACTAAAAAGACTTCGAGAATGATTTTCTTTTTTTTCTTGCTTGTCTACCAGTGGTTGATACACGAATTCGTGAACACTGACATTCTTCTCCTCTGCATTTTTCTTGATCAGAAACTCAGGCGAAATTTGCACCACAGAAGTTTCATCTTTATCATGGCTCCATTGAAGTGAAAAATCGTTGGGCAACTGGATACAAATTTGACCAAATCCCAGAGTGTTAGAAATCGAATCCAATCCATCACTGCGGTGAGTGCAAAGTTTTCCACCATTTGGAAGATAAAAATTAACTGGAACTGTCACTGAAGTTGCGGTTGTCGCTCCCGAAACGACCTGAAGATAAGTGACCGTGGCTGGACTTTGGATCAAATTTGTCGTCATCAATGTGGCACCATTGCTCTCAGCAATTGGCGCTGCTAAATCATAGGCCTGGCGTAATTGTTGACCGAGTAAATCAATAGCCATTTCCGCATCATAAAAAGCTTTGAATTTAATTTGATTTTGATAGAGCTGCTTCATTTCACTGGACAGGGCATACATCCCGACAGCACCTATCACAACAATTGCGACCGCAAAGCCGATGGCGACATAACCATTTTGATTCTTACTCATCGGCTCACCTGCCCTATTGGAATGCTCGGACTTAGAAAATAAATCGAATCCAGAGGACGCCGATAAATAGGCGCAACAAGACCATCCGCAGCGCCCGTCGTATCAGGAGCGAGTCCTCGCTGAGTAAAGGAACGTCCCATCACATTGTTGCGTATTGTAAAAGTGAAACTTTTTTCAACGTCCTTGTACGGAATATTTGGTTCACACTGAGCGGTTGGACTTGTTCCACTTGGCATAAATTGAGGCGGACACCAAGTCAGGACAGGGGCTTTTTCAGAAACACTGAAGTAATTACGTGTAACAATTTTCATTGTAATTCCCGTCACCATTTTTTTTCCCTGCAAATCAGCATCAATGACACCCATTCCCCCAGTGGCTGGAAAAACTTGAGAAAAAATTTCTGAAATTTGAAAATCAACAATGTGAGAGACTTTTACATCAGAGTCTTGTGGCTGTAGAACGGACGTCGAAGTATCGATGTACAAAACGCCATACTTATCCACTGTGGGTTGTTGAAAGAATACGCCCGTGATAGGAAAACGGCTAGAACCTAAAGGTGCAGGATTGAGTCCCACCGTGCCACTCGCAAAATTTTCTCGAACAAAAAAGGCAATCACATCTACCACACCTGGACCAGTTGTCGCTGTCCAAGAGTTGAGATTGTAGATCCCAACCTGTCCAACGTTAGAAGTAAAGTTGCTTGTATTGAGAGGGCCAGGAGTTGCAGACGCTGTGAGATTCAAAGCCATTGAAATGTAATGCCTTAAAGCATAGGCTGCATTATTTAATTCTTGCTCAGATTTTACTTTGTCCGAAACAGACGCCATATTAATTCTGGCCAGGTTTACCGCGGACGCGGCGGCCATGACCACAAAACCAACAATAGCAGCGGCTACGAGGAGCTCAACCAGACTAATGCCCGACTCATTTCGATCTATACTTTCGTACTTCATACTTTTATGATCTGTTCCACAGATTGAAAGGTCAATCGACGAGGAGATTTGCGCAGCGCAAGGCGAGGCAAATGTCGATTTATTCTTTCACTTGCTGATCCATTTTACACTCTCGAACTTTACTTTAACAATTTCTTCGCTAACCAGTCGCCACTTATTTCGAGCAATTCACAAATCAACTTTAGCTTCTTGCTACATAAAATATTTTTTATCATTTTCAGCATTAATACTAAGATGATTTCAACTCAACAGGAGCTGTTTTCAAACCCCACTACAGCAGTCATCCTTTTAGATGACTGACTCTGTTCATGTAAAATATTCATTTTATAAGTAGACTCAATCTGAAGAAGAAAAAGTGAAGTATCAATCAGATCGCAAAGCCTGTTTTCTGTCACACAATGGTTTTGGCGGATCGGGACTCGGTTCCTCTGGAGCGCTCTTACCAAATCCTGAAAACCAAACCATTGACCTACTAAAATCAGACTACGAAAACATTCGTTATTTGGTCACTCAAATTTGGTCAAGTCATGGAATCATTAACGGCTTTGAAACGAAAGAATGGATGAAAGCTAAAGGCTTTCGTAATTACTAACAGCTGCGGTGGAAAAATATTTTTCCACCGGACTATTAATATTCAAACCAATCCAAATTAAGACAACGAACCACTTCGGACTTTGAGGGCATAATTTGGGCGTTGATTTTCTCGATGAAACTCGGGAATTCTTGGCGAATTTTATTCGCCACATTCTGCGAGAGCGTCATTGGTCCAGTATAAAAAAAGTTTTTTTCATCAGGCTGACTCATTTTTGCAAAAGCCTGAAGACGCCAATTCTGATGGTGCTTGTTAGCCAACAAAGAGGAACTTCCAATATGAGTTCGCGTCGGCCCCATTTTTAATTTATTTTTCTCAGTAAGAACAAGCTGTTGGGAAATTAAAAAATCCAAAATTTTTTGTACATGATTCCTTGGAAGGAACAAGCGCTCCGCGATCGCATTAGCATTGTCCATTCCTTCAATATCTGTGAGCAAACGAATTCCTGAAAAAACCCAACTAGAATAAAATGTAGTTTTAACTTCTTCGCTCATTTCCTTCACGGATTTTACTCGATTTTCAAGCTTTCGAGCTTTTTCCTGCCGGACATTGATTTGCTTCATCAGACGTTTTTGCAGTTTCAAACTTCCGGCCCTTTGATATTCCACCAAAAGTATAAAATAGTCTGCTTCCTCATCCGTGAATTGAAGATAATCGCAAAGATCTGCGGCTAGTTCCAGGCTCAGGTGTTTATCCCCTTTGAAAACCTGACTGATCATGGTCGTTGAAACATTGAGCGCCAAGCTCAGTCTTCTGTATTCGCCATGACCCGCTTTGGGTTGATTTTCGACCCAAGAATTAAAGAAGTCCTTATAGTCAGAAAAATCAAAAACTGAGTACACATCCATATTAACAAAAAGGTTAACGTTTTTGTTAACAGAAAACAAGTTTTAAAGATTGCCTAAAATATGACATCAATACTTCAGTCCTTGAAAAAAATGACAATCAATCGGCTGATTAAATTAACTGTTTATCAGCTCTAGCACCTGCTGCGCCAATTTTGCATTTCCCAGCAGACGAACAAAATTTGTTACTTCGGAAGGTGCGTTCAATTTTTCGAGTTCATGGAGGAGCTTGGCCACTTGCTCCTGCTGAGTGTTTAAATCAAACTGCAATAAGCGATTGAAACACTCAATTAATTTTTCGTCCGCTCGAATAGCTAAGACGGCATCTGCCAATTCTTCGTAGATATCTCTCATTGATCCTCCCAGAGTGGAAAGAACATGACATCATGCCCACCAACACCACGCCTATCTCCGGGAATAAAAACAGGACATAAGTCTTATCCTTACCAGAGCCAAAAAAGTAACCGTCTGTCGCGAAACCTCACTCATAAGCGTACTCAGTAAGCAGGTTGGCACCGCATCAATAACAGTTTTGGTAAGATATTGACGATCCTATAGAATAACAATAGAACACTGACCCAATGCCGACAAAGTCTTTACCTTCATTCGAGTTAGCCCGTCTTTATTATCAGCGGGGATCCTTTCAAATATCTCTGAAAGAGGCTCTCGTTGCGGCAGAACAGGCAAAGGCCGCAACTGATCTTATTGGCTGGACTCATTGTGCACGACTCATTTTTCAGTGCAGCTTTGAACTTGAAAAACTCGATGAGGTTGAATTTTTTTACAGCGAACTGCTTAAGCTGCAAATCAGCGTCAATCACCAAGCCATGCTTCTGTGTAAAATTGAACATTTATTAGGAATGTGGAGTCTCGCGAAAGGTCAACCGACGGAAGCTGAGAGTCTCTTAAAAAGATCTTTAGAGAATACGACTCTCTGTAAAGACTATGAAACAATGGCGAGAGTTCTTCATGCCTTAGCTTTTGTGAAAACTCTGAATCTTGATTTTGAAATCGCACTCAATCTTTTGGAAAAGGCCCTCATCTTAACAAAAGAACTTACATTAGCTGAAATTGAGACCAGTTGTTTGATTCTCAAGGGTTACATTTATTCACAGAGTAAAACTTTTGACCAAGGTGTTGAGCTCACTTGGCAGGCCTACGAAAACGCGAAAAAATCAGAGCATCATCATTTGATTGCGAATATTCTCATTCAGTTAGCTCTAATTTATCGAGACCAAGGTAAAACTGTTTTCAGCGAAATTTTTTACGCGATGGCGGCAAGAGGGCTCGAAAAAGAGAAATTTCCTCGATTAGTTCGAATGATAGAGCAGGAATTTCAAACGAGCTCAAAATTAATTGAATATGACTTAGTGATTGAAGAGAACAAATTGAATATTAAGGCTCGCAACAAAGGGTCCATTGATTTTAAAAATCAGCACGTTCTTTTTGATTTAATTAAACTATTATCAAAGAGTCCTGGCACAAGATTTTCAAAAGAAGATTTGATAAAAAAAATCTGGAATCAAGAATACAATCCTGCCGTACATGATAACACGATTTATGTGAACGTAAAACGACTGAGGACTTTACTTGAACCCGATCCTCAATTGCCTCAATACATTCTAAGAGATCGCTTGGGATATTTTATTCCCTCTACCACAATGGTCAAAATTCAAAACGAGGAGTACTTATGAAAAGTTTATTCTTGGCCTTATTAGTTGGCGTTAGTCTGACCTCGCAGGCCTGCGAACATCCCATGGGTCCAGTGGTGGTCTGGCCCAGCGATCTTTCAAAACAAGATCTCTTCCACTGGGAAATATTGGGCCAATGGACAGCTCAGACTGGCGAGTCCTCTATTGTGATCATTTTTGAAACTTCAGCCACCAAAAATAAAATCTACGTGTCCGTTTTTCCTGAAAATGGAAATCTCCCAATCGCGGTTGGAGAATTATCAGTTGCAGAATACGGATTTGCAGGTCCCATCAAGCTTCTTTATGAATCGCAAACAGAAAACTCAGAGTTACAGGCGCTAGTTTATCGTTCCGCCAACGGCCTTCGTCTTCAGCTAAAAAAACAATGCGATATTGCTGTCGACTTTAATTTGGTTAGACGAATGAATGGAGAGACTCTGACTACGCAGAGTATCTCTTTACCCTAATCCTTGTCGCCGTCAGCATCTTTCAACTCGTGAGTTTTACCCCTTGAATTTTCAGCGCCTTCTTTGTCCCCGGCCTTTTCTTTTTCACTGTCTTCATTTTTAGTTAATTGAAGAGTTGAACCAAAGAACTGAAGGCTTCGATGTTGACTGTCATAATTATTAAATAGATTCAAACCAAAGACAACCACAAGGCCAATCATTAAAACGCCAAAAGCTGGTCGCGCTGAAGTGATGGCTTGGTTCGCTGAAGCGCACGCTTTCTTTCCATGAATCATGCTTGGTCCAATGAGGTCTTTGTGTCTGATCGTATGAAGCACAATCCCCGCAATGTGAGTCAGTGCGAGAAAAAGAAACCCATAGGCAAGAAACTCATGGAAATCCTCAAAACTTTTATTAATCCCCGAAGTCATCAAAAAGCCAGTGATCCCAAGACAAAGAGCTAAAACCATCATTAAAATGGCCGCCCAGCTGGAGGCCGGATTAGGTCCTACCCAAAGCTTACGACTTCCTGATAATATTCCTTTAAAATAAGCAAGGAGATCCCTCGGGTTCAAGGCAAAGGCTGAAAATCGAGCGTACCTGGTTCCAAAAAAGCCCCATGGAATTCGGAGGATGACAACAAAACTGAGGGTCAGACCTGCCAGCATGTGATAGCTGAATGCGGAGGACTCATCGTCGACAAGCTTCGCCACTAGAAACGCGACCAAAAATAGGCCAGAAAATAACCAGTGAAAAATCCGTGTTGGTAAATCGTAAACAAGTTGTTGTCGCATATTAACTTCCCTTCAGGTAAGACAAAGCTTCAAACGGATAAACAATATCGAATGAAAAATCAAAATTGTCTATAATCTAAATAAACTAAAGTAGAAAAAACTAGTAAATTAGGTTAATCTGCCCTTGTGAAATCAGTGAACATACTTTTTTCATTTAAACTAAATAATAAGTTTTACCGAATAATGACTAATAAGGAGCACGTTTTGAAAAAATCTCTTTTAATTTATCATTATAGGCTTCAGCTTGTTCTGATGTTTTTACTTTGCAATTGCACCACGTTCAACACATTAAGAATTCCCAGTGGCACCAACACACACCCAATAACAAAAATTTCCGCGAAATATGATCATTTCCCGAAAGCACTAGAAGGTCCGGCTCTTATTGTTGTTCATGCCTCAACGAAGTTTGATGACTCCCTCCAAGCAAAAAACGAGATCGATAAAAAAATCAATGAGTTCAAGGCAAAGCAGCTTCCTGTTATTTATTTAATGAGTGATCTCACACCCCAAGGGCAAGCCCTTTGGTACACAAACGATAGAAATCCTGATTATGTCGTGTATTCCACCGGAGGAGAACACAATATACCATTAACCGGCAGTGACCTCACCGTCGTCGGTGGTTTTTGGGGAAACTCCGATATGCGAAGTGGCTGCCACTCCTCTGCATTGAGAAATGTTGTGCTTAGCTATTTCCACTGGGAACAACAAAGATCACCTTTAAGTATTCACTTGCCAATAGGAGCCATCTATTTTTTCAATGATTTCCTCTCAATGAGAGAGGAATTGATTGGTAATATGGGACATTTGAACACGGTACAAGTGGATGATTTAGCACGATCAGTTCTTACAGACCGTCACTCAAAAAATGACGAGCTCGAACTGGGCGAGGCGTTTTTAAGCATCAGAGAAACTGAGATCGGGCCAAACCCTTTTGTCGAGCAAAATCCGTCGAAGTCTTCTTTTCATGGGAAAAAGCTCATCACCATGAGCGCCAGCGACGGCACCATATCGTCGATTATTTTAAAAACACCTGATGAACGATATCTAAGAACATTCGACAACCGCTATATCGAAGGACCTTCTGTTGGCGTTTTAAGTTATACTTTTAATTTCATTAATGCGGAAACTCTCATAAAATCTTTTGGCAAAGGCCCGCGTCAGGTCAATTTTATTATTGAGCCTTAATACAGTCATTCAGTCTTTGCACTAATTTTTGAGTTGCTTGAATGATGTGTTTTGGATAATTCGATTTTTCATAAATCCAAGCCAGAGTTTTTGTCTGCGCACCAGTACCAAAGATGCGTTCATCAGCCATTGTCGAAACTAAAATTCTTTCCAGGTTTTTATAGGACTCTATTTCCGTTGAAGCAATGACTCTTCGAAATTCCTGACAAACTTCCTCTTGTAATTCTTGAGGCACCACTGAGTGGCGCTTGAGTTCAAGCTGTTCAGCCGCTCGAAGTAAGACAGAATATTTTTCGCATTCTTCTGGAATCATAACCATTAACGCTTTGGCAATCTCGCGAAGATGAATTTCCAAAGTGACACTTGGCATCCCTAGGGCACTTAATAATTTAGCCAACCACTCCGTTTGTTTGAAAGCAACTTTTTCAGAAAAATCGGCGAGTGTCACCAGCCAGGCTCCATCACTATCCGAAAAGCTTTCACCACGTTTTCCATAACGAGCATGCACATAAGGCAACTCGACAAGTGACGCCTTCGAAGCAATAAAGACGGCTCTTAGCTCTAATTCGTTTTGAGGCACCGGGTGATTGCCGGCTTCTGGATTGATAGAAGTCGATTGCACGGATCTTGGCTGAAGCGAAGTTCCCAGTGAGTCAAACATAAGAATAAATTGTTCATAGTAATATTTTGCACCAATGAGAACTTCGGCCAACTCTTCATCACTCGTGATGGCCAACTCAAGGCGACGCTTAAAATCATTCCATTCCGCAGGCTGAGCTTCGCCATAATTTTTGAGATATCTAATTCCGATGTCACCAGAAAGTCCATAGGCTTGAGTTATACGCGGATTCATATAAACTCCGCTATTAGTAAAGCCCTCTGTCACGTAGAGGACTCCGACAAGCTGTAGTGGATTTTTTAAGGCGAGTGTTTTTATCTTTTGTACTAATTCAAGAGCTTGGTGAATGGGCTGTGTCGCATCGGCATAGATCTCTGAAAAATGGCTAAAACTATTTTTTTTGCTATCGGTAAAACTTTGAATATCTTCATTCAGCAAGGGTAATTTCCGCATATTGTCCTGCCAAACCAGTTTCAATTTTTCATTTTCTGAACTAGTGATTTCTTTTTCTAGGACTGAATGGACAATCGAAAGCATGCGCAGAAAAGTAATATAATCCGGTATGGTCGCCTGGCAGCGCATCAGGCTGATGAAGAATCGTGTCGACTCCGCTCTTCGATGCAAAGAGTCTGTCTGTTCTTTTAAGGCTTGTGTGACTGATACTGATAGTTTGGAGTCCATTGGTGAATCCCTTATTAGGAAGCTAGCAATTTACTCTGAATTAGAACATCAGAGAGATCAAGAATATTATTACAAAGAGTTATTCCTGCAGGTAAGTCGTTCGGCATATATTCTCGAATAAATCGTCCACCAATAATAACCCGCGCACCTCTGGCTTGTTGGACAAGTTTTGTCAATGTCCGCTTAACCTCTGGAGTCGGAAGCGCAACAGACAAACCGACCACTGGCGGTTTCAATTTTTGCGCCAAAGACAAAAACTCGTCCTCTGGCATACCTGGAACAATGATGCGATTTTCTATCCCTTTTTCACACAACCAATGTTCAATGAGCCGTAAACCCAGGATGTGTTGATTCTGACTGGTTGAGGAAATCATGACCATCGGCTTTGATGAATTTCTTAAGTTTTCAACATTCGGAATTCCCTTAAAACCCAGATCGACCAAGGCTTCGATGGTCGAAGTGACTTCGTGTTCTTCGGCCACGGTGACTTCTCTGTTTTCCCAAAGTTTTCCGATTTCATAAAGCAGAGGCTGATAAATTCCTGAAAAAATATCACTATTGGAAACGGATAATGCGATCAGTTTTTCATATTGAGTTTTTATAAACGCAAAGTCTTTTTTCTTCACGGCTTCACCCATTTGAGCAAAAAGAACAGCAATTTCTTTTGATTTTTGGATTTTCTCTCGATTAAAAACAACTTTTCCATCATGACATTGCTTGCAAATACCATGAGAAATATTGTGCTGGTCGTAGGGAGCGAATTCACCTAAATATTTTTGACAGTATGAACACCAAGAAAACATCTTTTACTCCTATAATGCCGCAGAGTACTTCCCATTAATTCCCAGAACTGTCCGAATCGCTCGATAAGCCTCTGGATTCATAGAATCAAGATAGTGCCTTGCCATATGCACCATGGCCGCCTCGGCCGCCATCCCTGGGTGAGCGGGTCCTTTCAAATAAAATCCTGCAAATAAATTAGCTACTCGGACAATCTGAGCAAATGGGTGAATTTGATGCTTCGAGAGTCCGCGAGGATAGCCCTGCCCCAAATTATCTTCGTGATGCTCATAAGCAACAGCCACCACTTCTGATGGCAAGGAAGGAAGACGCAACAAGATTTCCCTTCCGCGGAGGGGGTGAGTTTCAATGATCTGCCGTTCCGAAAAAGTTAACAGTGGACGCGGCTTATTTATAATTTCTCGATCAATTTCTTTTTTTCCAATATCATGAAAAAGCGCGGCTAAGCTCAGCTTAAAAAGATTGGAAACAGAGGTCCAGCCCAACTGCACAGCAATCAGATGAGAACAAATACTCACGCAAAGACTGTGAGCATAAAGAAAATCGGAATGAACATTGAGACTATTCAATATGTCGAGAGTGGTGGGTTCATCCGCGAGCACATTCATACTAATCATCAGAAAATCCGATGCATTTTGATAGGCTTCTTTATCAACGCCACTGATGAAGGCCTTCTCCATAATAACCTCACCCGTGTAACGCAAAAAACTGGCTTTCTTTTCCGTACTCACTTTTTCTGCGTTAACGACAACCTTCGCTAAACTCAGGTTGAATTCTACTAACTGTTGAAAATCTTCTTTTCGTATATACAAATAATTCAAGCCTTTACCTTTAAAGTTTTGTACTCGATCCAAAGGAATGGAGTCTCCTCTTTTAGCGATCTTAACTAAACGGGTCTCACTCAGTTTAACGTAAACATCAAAATGCAGTTTTGGTGAGGCCACAAACTCATCAATAGCCACTTTACAAAACTCCATGGCGGCGGAGGTGACCTTGGGGCGGGCCCCCTCCTCTTGAGACAACTTTGCGTGACACACCCGTTTAACCACATCGATCAATTCTTCGGCCTCGAAGGGTTTCGCTAAAAAGTCATCGGCTCCTAAGTCATGGGCCCGCTTTGTTTCCATGATTAGAGCGAAGCCTGTCATCAGAATAACCGGCGTAGGCTTATTTTTTTTAATCCATTCGAGCAATTCAACTCCTGTTAAAAAAGGCATCTGAATATCTGAAACAATGACATCAAAGGGCTTCATTGTTTTAATCATCTCGCGGGCAGATTTTCCATCAGGCGCAAGAGTCACTTTCCATTTTTCATCTAGCAAAATGGATTCTACGGCCTTACGAAAATACTCATCATCTTCAACTAATAAAATATTAAGCACAGTCTTTCACCTTTTTTTGGTTAAATAATTCTGCCAAAACGTTAACAAAGTCCTGATCCAATTCTGGAAGGGTCTTTAATCTTTCAATCGCCTGCAAGGGAGTCATTCCTGGATGTCCGGGGTGTTTCGTGACTGTAATAAAAAGTTCATCCGCAACTCGTAGAATTCGAGCTAAGACATAAATTTGATCCCGAATTAATTTTTGAGGATAACCCGAGCCATTGAAATTTTCGTGGTGTTGATGAATGATTTCACAGACCTCAGGCGAAACAATTCCACCCTTTTTTAAAATCATCACACCCTCTTCAACATGTTTTTCGATTTGTATTCGTTCACGCATAGAACGTAAAGCCTTCGGAGTTTCCAAAATCAGTGGATTGATCTGCCTCAATCCTATGTTGTGAAACAACGCCGCCGTCGTCAGTTCAATGCAGTCATGAGTCGATAGATTTTTTCGGTGCGCGATCATGAGACAGATTGAGGTCACAACCAAAGACTGAGCATAAATAGTGCAGGCTTTTCCATCTGAACTGGACATCAAGCTCCAAACCGAAACTTCATCAATCGCTTTCATGTAAATTGTTATCATTTCAACGGCACCTTGCAAAGTGCTTGCATCAACGCCCCAAGCTCCGACTTTATCGAAAATAACTTGTACCGCATCTTCAATGATTTCATCCCGCTTTTGACGATTCATGGTTGAACTGGCCAAAGAGGCCTTAGCGACAAGAATACTGTGAGAGACCAAGGTCGTAAGACTGTTCGATTCCGTATAAAACTTGGTGTCCTTCGTTTTTTTAATTTTTTCAAAATTCCAAAATTCTCCTCGGGTGACAAGCTTTCGCAAATGGCCGTCTTCAAAATCATAAAGGTTAAATTCAGCACAGACTCCAGGACTGATCGCCGTGAGAGGCACGACAACAAAATTCTCTGGGATCTTATTTGATTTTTCTAATTTATCCGTTCCCTGAAATGCCATATTCAAAGCATCTAATAATTCATTTGTCTCAAAGGGTTTGATGATCAAATTGCAGGCGTTAGAAGCGATCGCCAAACTCGTATCGATCTTGTCCACATAACCTGACATTAAAATCACTGGAATAGATAAATTTTGTTTAACCCAAAGTGCGAGGTCACGACCTGACATCACTGGCATCTGAACATCGCTCAACACACAGTCAAAGTTTTCGCTTTTCAAAAGCTCTATCGCGGCCTTACCATTCGAAGCCAACATGGTTGCATACGCCTCTGTCTCCAGAATCGACTGAACGGCTTGAGAAAAAAATAAATCATCTTCAACAATGAGAATTCGTCTGATAGCTCACCCCACCGCACGAGTTAAGTTATTAGTAATAGCCTCCGTTTGGCGCAACGGCAATTCAAAGGCAAAGGTCGTATTCACACCAGGTTCAAGACTGATTTTTCCGCCATGTTTTTCAATTAATTTTCGACAGATGGAAAGCCCAAAGCCGGTTCCAATATCCAGTGATTTTGTGGTAAAGTTCGGAGTAAAAAGTTTAGCTTGATGCTCGAGCGCAACTCCCGTACCGCTATCAATAATTCGTACCGTAACAATCTCGGCGCGAGCAGAAACTTGCAGCCGAATCCACTTTTCATCTATATTTTTTAAAGCATCAACAGCATTATTGATCAAATTTAGAAGCACTTGAGAAACTTCACTAGGTCGACACTGAACCGTTGCATTCTCAGCCAACTCAATTTGTGAAGTGAAATTAATATTTGAGTTCCTTAGCCGCCCCTCACACAGCAACAGAGTATCATCGATAAGTCCCTTAAAACTAACTTCTCTGATGGCTTCATTCCCCCCCTGAGCAGAAAGTTTGCGCATAGAGCTGATGATTCGACCGAGCCTTGCTGCAATTTTTAGAATGAGTTCAAGTTTTTCACTCATCTCTTGAGGCGGAATCCCTTGAGTTTGAACTTTCTTGAGCATGGCCTGAGTGGTAAGAACCACAGCTCCAAGTGGAGTATTAATTTCGTGAGCAATTTGGCCGGCCATCTCTCCGAGGGCTGCATTTTTTGCTGATTCAACAAGAGTTTGCTGTTGATTGCGAATGACTTCCTTTGATTCCTCGAGCTGTTTGAGCTGTAAGTTGACTTGATTTTGAATCATGCTCGTGCGGGCTTCCATCGCCAGTTGCTGAGCTTGCACGAACGCTTCGCTCTTTTGCGAGTTCTTGCCGATAAAATAAATAAATACGATTCCTTGTGCCAGAACCAACCAGGGCCACTCGCCAAAAAAGTGACCGCAAATAATCGTGATAGCTACAGTGGAAGGCATTTTCCAATCTCTGATGGACCTAAGAATAAAGTCATTATAGTTTTTAAGCATGTATATATTGTCGGCATCAAGAAGCGCTAACACAATACCTCAAAAGAGGTTTAGACGTTCTACTTGCGTTAGCACCTGAACTAATAAACATTTATTTTTCAATCTTAACCCTAAATTGATTAACGCTGGACCATCACAGCTTTTAGTCTAAAGATGAGACAACTCATCATTGGTCTGGCTGGCCGACTGACGGTACTACTCATTGTGAAATTTTTTCTGTCAAAAAAAATAACAACCATGAATTTTGGATAGGATTCTTATTAAAAAATAAAAAAACACTCCTTTATTCATAAAGAATTGAGAAATTTTTAAGTCGATCGATTATATTTTCCCTTCGTTAATAAAACCTGTTTTATGTTGGATTTTACGAGAAATTAATTCTGCAATATTGAAATAGGATAATTTTTTAGGAGAATAATTATGAAAAAGATCTCTCTTAGCATTTCGACCATTTCATTGGCCCTGTTTATTAGTTCCAGTGCACTGGCTTCTTCCAAAGTCTGTTTTGGCTCGACAAAAAATGATGAAACTAAAGGCGTGGTGATCTCGGCAGAAATTAGTACTCAAGCTGTTACGATAAAAGGCGTCAAAAATAGCCAAAGAACTATCGGTCAAGGGACTATTGGGGATGGTGGAACTTATCCCGCCTACAACACCAAAGTTAAAGGAAGAGATGGAAAAACTTATCTTGAATATCAGGGCGAAGATTTGGATGAACAAAATATTATTTTAGTAGACGAAAACCTACTACAAAACTCAACATCTGGACTTCTTCAAATTCGCGCTCGAGGAGAAGGCTTTTTTAATTCTGTTTTTGTTTGTAAAGACGCTCGTCAATAAAATTCAAAATTGTTTTATGAGAAAGCTGAGTTGATAAACTCAAGACTTTTCTTCAAATAATTTCTTACTGACAGGGTCTTGTGATGATTGCTTTGCACGCCAGTGTTTTTCGGTAGTCTGGAAAAGAACAAAAACTTGGCCTGGCGCCTTCACAAGCGAGGGCCTCTGCATAAGAAGGGCTATTGCAATAGGAAGGATGGGCGCCTTGACAAGCCTTCGTGTTCGCATAGTTCGCGAAAGAACAATAGGAAGGCACGGCGGCAAAACAAGCCAACAAATTAGCGTTACTTGCAGCGGAGCAATAACTAGGATGAGATCCTTCACAAGCTAAGGTCTCTCCATAGGAAATTAAAGAACAATAACTCGGATGAGAGCAACGACAAGCACTGTCATTCGAGTAGCTCGCTGAAATGCAAAAAGAGGGTATTGAGCGACAGGCCGAAATAGCATCGATATAGGTCTGCTCTGCTTTTTCCTTCGCACCCTTCTCACAAATCTGCGCTTGTGAAAATACGGCGCCGAACACAATCAAGACCACTAAAATAAAATATTTGTTCATAAGTTCTCCTTTGGTGAAATCAGTTTTTACTCACTGATAATCAATCAAACTAGGCCAGTCATAATATGATGCAGAACACTTAAGGTGCCAATTCAAATTTATCTTCCACGAACTGCGCATTAAAAGCCATCTGGTGTCAAAAATTTTGGCATCAAGCGTTCAGAGCCATTGGGACTTTCACTAAAATATGGTAGAAACAACCTGAGGAGTTTCTACCATGAAAATAGCTTTGCTCAGTTTGGCCTTAGTTTTGTTTTCCTCTTACTCACGCGCTCTTCCTGAAGCTGAGGTCAGCGAGGGCTTTTCGACCGAAGTTCTTTCTTGGTATCAGTCACACATGCGGGCTGGAGAGTTTCGAAGCGTTAAGAACTTGGTCATTCGATACTTTTCCTTCGAGCAGGCAGAAGCTCAATGTGTTCTTGTTTTTTCTCCAGGTCAGGGGGAGCCTTCACTCAAGTATGCAGAACTTTTTTTCGACCTCAAAGACTTGGGTTGCAATCTTTTTTCTATCGATCATCGCAGTCAGGGGTATTCGCAACGACTCTTAAGTGACAGTCAGAAAACTCATATTGAACATTATTCTGATTACATCACTGATTTTACTTTCCTTGTGAACAGCATCGTCCAACCAAAGAAGTATCAGCACTCTCTTTTACTAGCGCATTCCATGGGTGGCGCTATTGCCTCGGGATATCTTCGAAAGTTCCCGAAGACTTTTTCGAAAGTGATTTTGTCGGCACCGATGATGGAAATTAATGGCGGACAATACAATCAGATTGAAGCCCTATTATTTGCTGATCTTCTGATGCTTTTATGGCGAGGAGAGGACTATGCGCCGGGACAGTCTGGCTATGATCCAAATACGACTTTTGAGCAGGGCTTAACCAACAGCGAAGCTCGGTTCAGAGTGACGACAGATCTTCAAAATGCAATTCCACAGATTCAAAGCGGCGGAGTGACTGTTCGCTGGGTGGCTGAAAGTCTTTACTTTACTCTGGGACTTCGTCAAACCAAGTTTCTTTTTCAGGTGCCAACGGTGATTTTTCAAGCCGGTCTTGATACAAAAGTTTTGCCCGATGGACAAAATCAGGTTTGCGGCTTAAGTCCTCAGATGTGCAGAATTGAAAAGTTCCCACAAGCCAAGCACGGATTTTTAATTGAAAAAGACTCCATCCGCGATAGAGTTTTGGAGCAAATAAAATCCGCCTTGCATTGAAAGAGAAAGACAGCACTCATGAAACTATCTCGGTCGAACTTTCACGGAAAAATTAAATGGAGAAAATTATCAGTCTTTCAATGCTGTTATTGGCGTTCCAATACTCGACCGAAAACCAGTCAATAGAAAATTTTCAGGCAAAGTCTTTTGCGGAAGCGGTGTGACCCAAACACCGATCAATCATTCGGTCATTAGTTGAACGAAGTGAGCCGTCTAAAGAGTGTTGATGTAGTGAGCCAGTGCCGTCAATTCGTCAGTGCTCAAATTTAATATCATTCTTGCCATCATTTTTGAGTCCACATCTTTGCGAGTCTGCTGAGTGAACGCATCAAATTGAGTGAGCTGATAACTAATGTTCTGTCCAGCAATTCGAGGAATTGAGAAATTGGCATCGCCTCTGTCTCCGTGGCAAGCGGCACAAGCAATAATTCCTTTTGCTGGCAAACCTTCGTCATAAATAATCTTACCCTTCGCAGCAAGAGCAGGATCGGCGACAGGTGCTGGTACAGGCTCTTGATGCGAAAAATAATCAACAATAATATCTAAATCAGCATCTGATGTAGAAGGAGAAATCACTTTGTACATCATTGAAGCCGTGGGTTCTTTTCTTTTCTTTTTCAGAAAAGAAGACATCGCTTTTCGGAAATAAGTATCACCGAGGCCGGCAATTTTTGGAACTGTGTCATCACTGGAAGAACCGCCGTCAGTTTCATGGCACATAACACATTTTTTCACTTGAACAGGTTCCTGTTTTTGATTAGCAAATCCTGTTTGAGCCAGCAGAACAGAGAAAAGAATGACCACAACCATAATATTAAACCTCTCTTATAAAACTCCGAACTAGCGGAGAATTATTCAGAAAAAGTCTATAGCTAGAATAGGATAAAAAATCAAGTGCAATTAGTTTTGAGTGAGCTCACTGTCCCCGAGAAAAAATAAATGGTGCAGAAGTTTATTACGTATAGCTTGATAATTGGTGACCCCACCCCGACTTGAACGGGGATCAATCGTTTAGGAAACGAACGCTCTATCCAGTTGAGCTATGGGGTCATCGAAAATCAAAAAGCAATTTGTAGCACCGACTATTTTCAATAGCCAGAATTGTCCTGTTTTTTTGACTTAGATTCAAGCCTGTAATTTTTGACTGTCTAATTTATAACATGTGAGTTTTTATTTCAGTTCGATTAAATATGCACAGTTCGATATGGCAAACCAGGGTGCCTCATTTTGAATCTTGGCAGGAAAGGCTTCTTCTATGATCACGGGTCTTCTTTTTTCAATCTTGCTTGCTCAAACTGGATTTGCAAATGAAATAACCCCGCCGGCTCAAGTAAAAAGTTGTGTGGCTTGTCACGACATTGATGGTGGCGCCGCTGATGATGATTCAATTCCAAAAATTGCCAGCCTCGGTGACACTTATTTCCGAAAAGAGCTTTCTGCGTTCTCAAAAAAGTTAAGACATGAAAACATGGCTCCAATGATGTACACAGTGATCTCACCATCGACAAAAGATTCTGATTTAGATATTATCGTCGCCTATTTTGCTCAACAAAATCAAAAACCATCAACAGCTGCAGATTCTGCATTGGCTGCAAAAGGGAAAATCATTTACGAGCAAGGTCTTCCCGCAAAAGGAGTTATGCCTTGTACTGCCTGCCACGGCGACAAAGGGTTAGCGGACTTCAATATTCCGCGCATTGCTGGGCAAAATATCGGTTATCAGCTTGCGCAATTTGAGGCTTACACCAAACAAACTCGCCAAGATTTAGATTCGAAAATGATGACAAAAATGATTTTAAATTTGAGCATTGACGAATTGACCGCGCTAGCCAATTACATCAACAGCCTCTAAGTTAATATCAAATTGAGACCGACGCTTATTATTCACGACTCGTCTCAAGTTTAGACTTTTTCTCTTAATTTTCTCCCTAAAATCATTTCTATTGATGGATAAAATAAAACAAAAAGAATGATCGCATTTCCCCCTGAAACTGATTAGCCTAATTACGGGGGTACCTTATGAAGTGTTTACGAAAATTTCAGCGTTTTTTATTGCAGTCATTGACTCAGAAAAGACGAGGAAGAAATTTATTTCTTTTCATGATTATTGGCCTTTCACTCCTCCCCTTGATCAGTTATCAAGCCTGCTCCCCTGTCACTAGCAACACCACAACTGGATCTGGAAAAAATTCTGCAATGTCCAGCTCACCGACGATTGTTCAGCAACCAGCCTCTTTGACTGTGAATCAAGGTACCACGGCCAGCTTCAGTGTTAGTTCTTCAGGACAAAGCCCCCTTTCTTTCCAATGGTTTAAAAATGGAACTCTCATTTCTGGTGCAACTTCTCCAAGTTTGAATTTAAGTAGCGTCACTCAATCTGACGTCGCTACTTACTATGTCACAATCCAAAACGTGTTCGGAAATATTTCCAGCAACCGCGTGACACTCGACGTAAATTCTGTCCCTGCAATTGCACAACAACCACAAGGACAAACTCTCTATCTTGGTAGCAGTGCTGGTTTGAGTGTTGCGGCCACAGGCACGGCTCCTCTGACTTACCAATGGAGTAAAAATGGAGTAGCGATCTCTGGCGCAACAAACTCAACACTCAATCTAACAAATGCTCAAAGTACTGATGCCGGCAATTATACTGTGGCAGTACGAAATGCTCTGGGCTCTGTGACCAGCGCGGCGGCGGTACTTACTGTGACCTCCTCGCCTGTGAATGCGAGTGGTCCCGCGATCACACAACAACCACAAGCTCTTACCATCAATCAGGGAGCTTCCGCCTCACTGGGCGTGACTGCTACGGGGACAGCTCCCCTTTCTTATCAATGGCAATTTAACGGAGTGAATATTTCCGGCGCCACAAATGCGGCCTATAGCATAACCAACGCGGCAGCCGCTCAAGCCGGAAACTACTCCGTCATGATTAAAAACAGCGCGGGCTCAATCATAAGCTCTGCTGCTAAAGTGAGTGTCAATGCGACGACTCTTGCTTGCTTATCTAAGGAAGCGGATATTATCAGCGCCTTAAATAGCGGTGCTGATGCCATGCTCTGTCCGAGTGTTACGATTTCAGTGCATCAAAAATTAGTCATGAAAGCCGACAATCAAAAAATTTACACTCAAGGTTCTCCGACGGATGGAACTCGAGCAACACTCATTATCGACCCAACAGCGACTTCCATAGATGCCCTTATTGAAGCGCAGCCAAGCAGTGGCTCTCCTGCGGCCTTGAAAAATCTCACCATCAGTAATCTTATTATCAAGGGCAACGCTCAAGTGATGGGAAAACTTAATAGCTGTCCAAACAACGACTGTCACGGATTAGTTAATCTTGGAAATGTTGTAAATCCTATTGTGAAAAACAATAGCATTTCGGACTCACGAACATGGAGCATGTTAGTCCTCACCACAAATGGAGGCGGCTGCACTGGGGCGCAAATTTCTAATAATCAAATTGGACCATCACCTGCAGCTCCAGATAATCATTTTACCGATGGAATTTCTTTAAACTGCGGGAATTCAACCGTCACTGGGAATACAATCACTGATGTGACCGATGGTGGGATCGTCGTATTTGCACAACAAAACGTGACAGTTTCTAATAATACAATCACCGCGAATTCTGCGCGTATGAATTTAGCTATTGGAGTCACTGATTATATCCAAGGATGTGGAAATTACTCTGGTACAATTTTTTCAAACAATACGATCACCAGCACTGGCGCGAGTGGCGGCTTTATTTACATTGGAATTGCCGCCGGTAATCATCTGTGGAATAGCACAACTTATGATACTCCACCAAGTCCCTGCACTCAAAAATACAATCAATCAGCGGTCATTCAGAATAATACACTCACCGGCCCGGCCATTGGCGTTGGAATTCCAGTGAGTGGCGCTTATCAGTTTACCATCACAGGAAATACGCTTAACTCAACCAATATGTTAGTGGATTCATCAACCGTTGTGGGATCGAATCTGCAATCAGGATACTCTACTGTGAAAGCCGGAGCCCTGGATTCTGTGATCACTCACGCTTTTTGGGTCTATCGATTGTACGGGAATTTTTTATCCCGCCCAGCAGACTCGACAGGCTTCGCATTCTGGCTTTCTACAACCTATCCTTGTAGCACGGCAAATTTGAGCCAAGCCACGCATGATTTTATTTTAAATGCACCAGAAGTCATTACCTACCTCGCCACGCGCACGGCCACTCAGACGGCCACCGCAGTTTATTGGGCAGTGCTTGACCGCGCGCCCGATACCAGTGGACTGACCTACTGGACTGGAGTGGTGAGCTCGAGCGCCTCCAACGCGGTCGGTGCCGCAAGCTTGGCTAAATCTTTTTATGAATCCTCTGAGTATGCAACTCTCACTAGCAATGGCGCAGCTTGTCCGTACTACCTTGGTAACTAGCTAACGCAAACAATTGAGAATCCTCTTCATATGGATTCTCTTTTTCCATCGCGTATTTGGTCGCGGCTTTTCTTTTATCATTTTCTTCTTCATTCGGGTCTTCATCAATTGAGAAAACTAAATTAGCAAGCTTCATTCTTTGATTTCTCTTTAATTCTACCAATGAATAAAAGGTGCCGCGCCAATAGATCCCTTTATTAATCACAGACAGTGTTGCTGCGCGGACAAAAATCACGGGTAAAATCAGTACGGCGATCGGAAACATGCAGACTTGCCAAAATCTTAAGTCCAAAAGTTTTTTCATTTGAAAATAAATAGCGCCTAAATATCCAAGCAAAGAAAAAGCACAAAACCCTTGAATCAATGAATTACCACTAAAAACTGGCGCTAAAGAAAAACCCAATACAAATAACCAGTTCGTCAAGCCGAGGCCAAAAAGAATCAGCCAGTTGTACTGACAAAAGGCAAAGGCATTTTTCTCAACGCCTTTAAAATAGGCGGCAACATCTGGATACCATTCAAGCTGAATTTCATCTTTTCCGGCCACGGCACCCATTCTTGCGCCGGCACGTCTCATCATCACAGCAAGTCCTGTGTCATCTATCACTTCCATACGCAACCATTGCATTCCTTCTGAACGGTCGTACATCGCACGATTTAAAAGCATAAAGGCACCTTGTCCATAGCAAGTTTTTTGCTTTGGATCATTCAACCTTTTAGGACTAAAAAACAAACTGGCTTGATGAAAAAGTTGTGCAATCAAAATCTGTAAAGAAGAACTTTTACTTTTGATATCTGGCACAGCGGTAAGAAAATCAATTTTTTTATTTTGACAATAAGTGATCGCTTTTTTAATCGCGTCAGAATTAAAATGAATGTCCGCATCCGCCAGCAAGATCCATTCACTCTTGGTCATTGAAATTCCACGGTCAAGAGCATGGACTTTTCCCAACCAACCCTCTGGAAGTTCGGTGATATGCAGAACTTTTAGACGTGAATCTCGCTCTGCGAATCTATCTGCTATCTTTCCAGTATTATCAGTGGAGCGATCGTTCACAATCACTATTTCCAAATTTGGGTAATCTATATCTAATAGAGATTCTGCCGCTGCTTTAATTGTTTGCTCTTCATTGCAAGCTGGCACAATAAAAGAAATTTTCGGCCACGACGATGGTGAGTGACTATTTTTGGTTTTGGCGCTCTTTTGCAGTGCTTGCGAATTTTTTTGTAAAGAGGTTCTGTTGTTTTCTTCGTCAATTAATACATCTTTAAGAGACTCAATCGCAAAATTGAAACGTATTGTCTTTATCATCAGCAGCAACAAAATGATTCCAGAAATTGTTGCCCAAATTTGAAAAAGTATCATACAGTTCCCCTCCGTTTTGAATTTGTAATTCAACTTCTTCGTGATTCTACCACAGAGATATGAAGATGTTTTATTTTTATTGTGCTAGAATGGTTTTGTTTGCGTCAGTTTTTTTTCTGAAGGGGTGTTCGCGTGAATGGAGTTTTTAAATTAACTAAGAAGACAAAAATTGTCGCCGGAATAAGTTTAATTATTTTTTCTATTTTAGCTGGCTTTGGAGTTGTGAGTTTAAAGAATCTCAAAACATTGTATTCAGTTATGCAATTTCTCCCTGTGCATCATCCAGCGCTAAAAATGGATCGCGCTGTGCGCGAAAGATTTAAGTTAAAAGACAATCCGACATTTATTGGTCTTATCGAACTGCAGCAAAGCGAGCAAGGTGAACCAAGTGAACAAAAAATGTCACAAAATGCAGAAAAGAAAATTCAAAAGACGAGTGACGAAGATTGGCTCTCTTCGCAGAAAATGGAAAAACTTTCAATCTTAACTACTAAGGTCGAAAAAATGAAAAACGTTGTGCAAGTGATTAGCATTGCCAACATTCAAGGTGCTGCAGACGTTAATAAGACGATCACGGTAGGAAAAATAATTAGTCTCACGCCGAAGAAAATGTGGAGAGATCGTTTTTTAAATGATCAACTATTAACGCCTACTCTTTTGTCCCGCGACGCAAGAACGGCCATGATTTATGTTCAACTAAAAAATGCTAATGTGAATCTTCTCGCTGAATTTGAAAATAAATTTCGCGAAGCTCTGACGAAATCTTTTCCAAATGACAAAACCACCGTCGGAGGAGTTCCCGCCGTACAAACAGATTTAGGTATCCTTCTTAATAATGAACTGAAAAATTTTATTCTACTCACACTGGTTGCCTGCGCATTAACTCTCTTTATTATATTCCGAACACTCAGTTCCATGCTGATACCTTTGATTTTAACCGCCTTTGCTAACGTCATGGTTTTTTCAATGATGGCCTACACTGGCTTAGCCTTTACAGTTTTGTCTTCCACGATTCCCATTCTTGTTTTTATTGCCGTCGTCTCAATTTCAGTTCATGTCATGTTGCGAGTGGCAGAGGATGCAGAAAAAATGGTTGATAATGGAGTTCAAATCAATCAACCAATAACAAAATGGAGATTAATCCTTAATGCCAACAAAGCCATTTGGTTGCCCAATCTTTTAGGCACAGTCACTACTGGCGTCGGCTTTTTAACTCTTTTAACCAGCGATGTACCTATGATTCGTGAATATGGAATTGGAGTTAGCGCCGCCGTCATGCTCTCCTGGGCATTGACTAGCATTGGGATTCTTCCTTTATTGGCTCTCATTCCAATGCCAGTGCCTCGATCTTGGGTGAAACAACCAGCTCGCTGGGCACTTTGGATTTTAACTCATCGTCGAGGAATCGTCGTGACCGTCTCCGTTTTTAGCGTGCTGGCTATTTTCGTTGGACGAAATTTAGATTGGACCGGCCGATTGTTTGATGACCTGCCAGAGAATCAAGAGGCCCGACAATCAACTGAAACTATCGATCAATCCATGGGAGGAATTGTACCGATGGAGATGGTCATTCGTTTACCTCAAAAAAGTGATTGGAACGATCCTGGACGAATTGCAGGTTTAGATCGTCTTATGACAAAGCTTCGCACCTTACCTGGCGTGGGGAGCACAAGAAGTTTACCCGACTTTTTAAAAGCCAGCGGTTTGCATGGTTCTGATTTGCCAAAAACTCGAGGCGCCGTTGCCGAAACCTATTTGCTTTATTCCTTTTCCAATAACAATCCAATTTCTAAATACCTGACTTCGGACTCTCGCTCCGCAAGGATTGAATTAAAACTTCATGATCTTCCCGCCGATCAAGCTCAACAAAATCTTGAAGAGATTAATCGTCTCACTGCGCAGGAATTTCCGGATGCAAAATTACAAGTCGGTGGTATGGGCGCAGTCATTCACCTTATTCATCACCAAATTTCTACTGATTTGATTTTTGGTTTTTGGCAAGCACTCATTGCTATTCTTATTCTCTTAGCTTTGGTTTTTCGTTCCATTCGATGGTCACTTGTGGCGGCTTTTCCAAATCTACTCCCCCCGATTCTTTTGCTAGGATTTTTAGCCATCACTCACACTCCCATTAAACCCAGTGTGGCCATTATCTTTTCAATTGCCTTGGGCTTAGCCTTCAACAACACCGTTTATGTTCTCAACCGTCTGCGCTCTTTACGGAGCGAAGCACACCCCTTGCCTGTGAGTAAAACATTTTATTTAGAAGGAAATCCCTGCTTGGTCTCAACGATGGTGGTGATGATGGGCTTCTCAGTATTTTTATTTTCGTACTTTTCTTTGAATCGAATTTTTGGAGCTTGTATGATTGTTGCTATTCTCGCCGGACTCATCGGCGATTTAGTTTTTTTACCTGCCATGCTTCGCTTGTTTCCTTGGCTGCTGCTTGGAAAAAAACCAAGAGTGGTCCTGGCTGCGGCATTGGTTCCTTAATCTTGATGACCAAGGTCCCATTGCTTAACTGAGCCTCTGCGGCTAGTAAGACTGTGCAATCAAATAAAAGCCAAAAGGCAAGAGAATCCAGTATTCGATAGGGGCACCAAAAATCCAACGAGGGTGCCATGGAACGAATTCTTTTTTAAATTTTCGAATTCCATAGGAGGGATTAAAAACAAACCATAAAAAATCTTCGAAATTCCAAAACAGAACAATGCCGCCGATCGTCCGTGCCTCTAATGGCCAACTCCAAGGGCTCATAAAAAAATACGGAAGATGAAAAAAGATAATAACAAAACTAATCACCCAGGCGTGATAACCAGTCATCGCTCGACCGCCCCAAAATAGCTTTAAAAGTAAATGATTTTCAATTCGCCAGGTTGGTAAATTTTTCGCCCACCCATCGGTTCCTTCAATATGAATTTCAACTTTGCAAAACCAAAAAGCCAGCAAACCTATAAAGATCAGATAGTAGAGCATGCGTTATGGAGTCACATAACAGCGATTATTTTGAGCTCCAACACTTAAATTGATTGTATGCTCTTCAAGAGGCCCCGTGAGACTTTCGTATCGCACTTCCAGCGTCTGCCAGACTCGAACGTCGGCACCGTTGTCGCCTTGACCGAGATCTATTTCAGGCAATGGATCTTTGGTGTAATACTTATTGTTGGCCTCATCATAAACTAATTGAACAAAATTCGAAGCAATATCCTGTTTATAATAATAGTGATTCACAATCCTCGCAAAAAATGGGGCTCTTTTTTGAAAATTTGGAAAAACATTTAGGTAAACAGTTTTTGCTTTAGTGCCAGCACCGTTGAAGTAAATCTGATAACTGACGTCTATATTAAAATTTGGATGGTTAATAGCATCGTAAAAACCTATATGACACCAGCTGCCTCCCGCCCAAGCACCACCACTGATAAAAATCAAAGATAGGATCACTATTAATTTTATTTTTGCCATAAAGGCCTCCTAGCAGAAGTATCGGGTAAACTATCAGAACTAAAAAAAACCTCCACTGTTATTTTTTCTGACACCCATAGCGATGAATTTTATTCACTCACTCTAAACATTAACTCTTCCTTTGCGGGAACTAGGCCATTGCTCTGAGAAAAAATGGAACATAAAATTAAACTAAAACAAGACCAAAGCAGAAGGTGAAATTGCTCTTTTCCAAATCAAAATAAAAAAATTTTGCAGAGTTCTTCAACATAACGATACAATAACCAGAAATTTCTAGCGGCGCCCACCAACACCTTGGCGTGGAGAGTTGAATTCATGATGATAAGAAAAACTTCAATTGTATTACTTCTCTGTTTTATCAGTTGCTTAGCACCGATCGCTCAGGCTGGGCATCCAATGGTCACTGACGATGCTTGCACTCAAGACACTGGTAATCAACAGCTTGAACTGAACACAGATGGCATCCAATGGCCTGATTCCTACACTCGCGTCGGCTCACTCACCTACACCATCGGCTTTCAACCCAACTTAGATATTTTCGTCAACGCACCGATAACATTTTCCTCACCAGCAGGTGTGGATGACACTTCCATCGGATCAAAATGGCGGTTTTACGAAGTCAATCCAGTTAAGATTGCACTAAAATCACAAATTATTCTCCCCAGCGGCGAAGAGGATAAAGGCCTTGGAACTGGAGCCACAAGTTTTGCGGTAACTCTCATTGGTTCCTACGATGCTGGCCCCTGGTCTTTTCAAGGAAATCTTGGACTTACTTACAACCGTTATGCCTTAGAAAGCGATCAGAATGCTTACAATAGTCTGCTCTGGCTTGTGACTGCAGCTGCAGGATACTGCCTCACGGAACAGGTCAAACTTGTCGCTGACACAGGACTCTCTCGAAATCCCGACAAACTCAGCACCGACAATCCCGCTTACGTTTTAGCTGGCGCAGTGTACTCCCCAAACAACCGGCTGGATCTCGATGCTGGAATTAAATTTGGAATGGGATGTGCTTCTTGTGCGGCACAAATCAATCGTCAAGTTGGAATCGGCCTAACTACGCATTTTTAGATTTTGTTATCAAATAAAAAAATCCTAAAGATTCATAAAGTGCTTTGTAAATCTTTAACCAAATCCAGTGCCGCTCGAATAACATTTTTTGGCCAGTTCGATTTCTCTTGAATCCATTCAAGAGTTTTTCCAAGCGCACCCAAACCATCCATCTTTTCATCTGCGACACTTGAAATTAAAATATTATCTATATTTCTATAGGTCTCTAGTTCTGCCGGATTCAGCGCCGCTAAAAATCTCTGCTGCAATTCTTCTTGCCGCTTTAAAGGAATAATGTCCTTGCGATTTTGTTCAAGCAAATCAGCGGCCCGAACCAAGACAGCATATTTATCTTTGCTTGTTGGGCGTAAAGTGCTGAGCTCTTTTGCCGCTTCTCGAAGATTGAGTTCTAAAGTGAACCTCGGTATTCCTAAAACGCTCAATAATCTTCCTAGCCACTCGATTTGATTAAAAACCACTCTATCTGAAAAATCAGCCAGAGTAATAATCCACGCACCATCACTTTTTGTAAACCGCTCACCCCGCTCTCCATACCGCATAAACACATAAGGGAGAGCCTGCAAACACTTCTTGGCCACGATAAATGAGGCTTCTAACTCTAAACCAGCTTGAGGAACAACATGACTTCCTGCTTCGGGATTTAAAATAGAAGCATGAACGACTTTTTCTTTCGTCGGGACCGACAGAGCTTCAAAAACTGCAATCAAATTCTGAAACATTTCTTTAGCGCCAGCCAAAATCGCCGTCACATCATCCTCGCTGATAACGGCCTCTTCCAAGCGCTGCTTAAAATTCTGCCATTCTCTTGATTGCTCTTCACCATAATTCATCAGATACCGAACACCTGCATTTCCTGAAAGTCCAAAGGCCTCTGTCACCCTAGGAGCCATGCGAATTCCACCGTTTGTTGAACCTTCAAGAACATAAAGAAAACCCAGCAACTGAAAAGGATTTTCCATTGATAAAACCCTTATTCTTAGAGCCAACCTAAGAGCAATACTGATGGGAGTGTCGGGTTCTGCATAAACTTCTGTCCAGTTGAGGCTATCTGCTTTTTTGCTTGTGATGAGGATTTCAATGTCCTCTTCTAACAAAGGTAAGCGCCGCATTTTTTCCTGCCAAAGAGTTTTCAATACAACATGATCAGAATTCGAAACCTCTTTTTCAAGAGTGGCATGAATGATTGCTAAAATCCGCAAATAAGAAATATAGGTTTGTTTTTCTGCTTTAAGCTGAAGTAGCTCCGAAAAAAATGAAACTGATTCTGCTCTCTGATGTAACTCGGCGGTTTCTTTTTTAATTCTTTGGGAAATTGAGGCCGTTGGCTTCGTTTTCATATTAACTCAAATTCCTTTACGTCATGACCTTGCATTGAACAAGTACCGCGTGCAAATCTTCAATATTCTTACAAATGGTCACACCTTTCGGCAAATCGGCGGACTCACAATCACGAGCAAACCGACCACCGAAGACGATTCTTGATCCCTTCGCTTGTTCGACAAGTTTGGTCAGTGCCTGATTGAGCTCCTGACTTGGCATGGTCGCTGATAATCCAACCACCACAGGTTTAAATTTTTTTGCCAATGATAATATTTCTTCGCTTGGCAGACCAGGTACGATCACAAGATTTTTAATTCCATTTTCACAGAGCCAATACTCAAGAAGTCTTAACCCCAATATGTGCTGATTTTGACTGGTTGAAGTGATTAACACAATCGGCGTCGATGAATTTCTCAATTTTTCAATGTTTGGAATTTCGTTGAAGCCAAGAGAGACCACCTCTTCAATGGTCGAAGTGACTTCATGCTCCTCCGCCATCGTAAGAATTCGAGTTTCCCAAAGCCTGCCAATCTCATAGAGTAATGGTTGGTAAATGCCAGAAAAAATATCATTATTTGAAACCGATAAAGATTTTAATCGGGAATATTGACTGCGGATGAAAGTGAAATTCCGATCTTTTACAGCCTCTTTTAATTGAAGAAAAAGATTCGCAATCTCCTGCGACTTATGAATTCGATCGAGATCAAACACTACTTTATTTTTCACGCATTTTTTACAAATACCATGAGAAATATCATGCTGATCGTAAGGTGCCACTTCACCAATAAATTTTTGACAGTAGGAGCACCATAAATACATAGTTCAGCACCTATAAACTCGTAGCCAGTCTGCTATTAACTCTAACTCTACAAGAGTTACTCTAATAATATATCAATAGCACGCACTTTTTAAACGAAGGATTTATTTGGTACTAAGACATTCGCTCACTTTCAACTCAAGGTCCCGTTAATATTTAAACTGGACCTTTAAGCCCAGTTTAAATATTTTCCATTTTAGACTCTAATATTTAACTCTAGGTACAGAGTGAGTAGATTTTTTTACAAAGCCACTGCTTTTTTAACTTGGGAAATGCTTTCTCCTTCGGCTTCAAAAATGATGCTTAAATTGCTTGTACGGGCCATTTGCTCTGCCAAGGCAAAGACAAATTCATTTTTTAACATGGCTTCACCAAACTTTGAGTAGGCTTGCACAAAGGCTTTTCGATCACCCTTTTTATCTGCCGCATTCATTCTGACAAGAGCCGCTCGCAGATCATCGATAGCATGTCGAGCCTCCCCTTTAACTCCTAACTTACAATGATCAAAATCATTTCCGTTATCCGTGCTTGTTCGACAAAAATCTTCAGGATCATTGAGAACATTGAAATAATGTTCAATGTAATTTTCCATCGGTGCGACATCATAATTAACTTGTGCTGCGCGGGACATCAAACTTCGTGTCGCGGCTTCAGGAAAATTCAAAGTGAGAGAAAGATGAAGATAGCCATGAGTGCCCTCAGCGTCACCCCCGACAAACTGAAGTTGATTTCTCATACCAGTTTGTTTAACCATCTTGCCAATCAACATCTTTATGGTGGACTCACCTGAATTGTCATTTTCATAAGAAAGAGTCAATGTGCCGTAAATTCCCTTTTCCGAGACTCCCGCTTGCTGATCCTTTGTAGGACTTGTGGTGGTCACGTAGGAAGTTGCATAAAAACTTTTTGTAAAATCTCGGTGACGACCTAGAAGATTTCTTTGACCCTCACTCCAGTAAAGTCCGTACTCCACATCACTTTGAGAGTTATCTTGATGAAAAACTGTGTTTGAATAATTAATCAAGTTTCCTGAATCATGGGAAACATTAAGAAATGGCAAGCCGAAATAAAATTTCTTTTCAATCCCTGACGTTCCACCATCTTCAGTAAGTATGAGTTCTGCCAAAGTTGGATTTTTTGCATTAAGATCTTGCGCTTCCATGATCGAGCCATGAACCATGGCCTCATAGGCCACTTGTCCTCGTGGATCACTGAGATCAAAAATATAAGAAAACATATTATCCGTCTTTTTAAAATCACTGAGCATACCGTAGGAAACAAAGTTACCTACCATAATGTCCATAGAAGTAATTTTAATATTGGTCACTTTCACATACACATGACTCGCATCAATTTTCTCAACGTAAGTTTTCCAGTCACCGGCTGCAAAGAAATCACCAGCCAATCCTGTAAAGGCAAACCCAGCACCGACCGCAAAAATAATTCCTCCACGATTTTGATACGAGATGGAGTCATGAGGTCGCCAACTATTCAGCGCCTGATATTTTGCTGGAATCAAAACCTGTGGTAAATGTTCTGCTTCTTTTTCATTCGCCACAAAACGGTTCACAGTCACTGATGATCCCGCCACTGGCATGATGGTCACGCCTGCACCAAATAAGCTTCCGGCGAAACTACCATTGTATTGATACCAGCCTCCATAGATACCAGCCTTTAAATTCACAGAATCCGTTTGAATCTGTCGAAAACCTAAGCTTGGATTATCTGCTGGAAAAGAAATTTTATTTTCGGCAAGTTCCACAATCTGGGCTTGATTAATAAGAACCTTCGACATGTCCGCATCCACCCACCCAAGAGGAGTCGTTCCAAAGTGGAGTCCATAGCCGGCGCCCACGGGGGCGTAGCTCGCATGAGCTAGGTTCGGGAATCCAGAAAATAGAGTTGTTAAATAAATGACAGCAAAAAGTGATTTTGACTTCACAATATCTCTCCCGATCAAAATGTGATCATAGTTAAATGAAAATTTATTTCTTCGAATACTCTCAGCCGGATGAGCAAATGATGTGCCACTCTTCCCCAGTCAAAACAAAGATTTTGCTCTTCATCCTATTTCAAACATGGGGAAGTTTGGGTCTGGTCCTAATGGTGACGGGTAAAAAATGACCTCGCTTGATAAATAATATAACTCACTTTGCCAGGAAGCTCTTTTTGAAAATCAGCTCTGACATTTGTTATCATTGGGAATGTGACCCAAGGATTCATCCAACCCTTTGAACCTCTTATGAAAAAATGACCGGCTGGGTACTGGGTGCAATGATCGACAAAAGCAATTGTTCCAACTCTTATCAATATATCAGCATGTCGAACTGATTTAAATTTTGCGTAGGTGTATTTTAGTCCAGCGAATTCAAGTGCCTCAACGATTTCACTACAGAAATAGCCTCTCGTCCAAGCATATTCTGATGAAGAGAACAACGCGAGTGCCGCTTGATATGAAAGCCCACATCGAAACGCAACACAAGCCACCGCACAGCCCATCGGATGCTCTTGCGGAATCGCCGGCTTATTAAGGAAAAAGTTTGTTTCAAATTCCATTAAACTCTTTGTAGTTCAATTGATTCAAGTTCGTCAAATGTCGATTTGTTAAAAGGAGTCTCCTTCTTTTAACAAGCTTTTCTACAGGCACACAATTTGCTGAATGTTTTGAAAAATAAGTTAACTCACTTAGTTTTCTCAGCGAGACAAAGTTTATCTCCCTAGGAGGAAAAATGAAAATGTCGAAAAAGAAAATCTATATCAGTGGAATGCATTCAGGGCAAAACCCAAGTGCCGGCGTGGGAATTGCAAGATGCCTTCGCAAAGCCTTTCCTGATTTAACACTTGTTGGTGTCGATCATTGGCAAGGGAGTTCAGGATTGCATGACTCATCTGTTGATGAAGCTTTTCTTCTTCCTCAATGGAAGCAAATTGATCGAAAGCGACATATCTCGCAAATACATGCTATTCTAGATGAAGGAAATCTTTGGATTTCTGCGCTGGATGTTGAAGTTTATTGGTTGGCACAAAATTTTGGAACTCATCCTAATTTAATATGCCCGAGTGGTTCGGCGTTGAAGCGAACTTCGAAACCTCATGTTGAAGCCTTCACTCATCTGGGTTTTGAAGTGCCAGAGAATATCTCTGCTTATTTATCTGATAATGAAGTGCATTCTTTTCTTCGCCAGAATGCTTGGCAGTGTTGGATCAAAGGCCCTTACCATGATGCCAAACGTGTGACCTCTTGGGAAGTTTTTCAACAGGCTCGTGATAAAATGCAAAAAGACTGGAAGACCACTCAGCTTTTTGTGCAAAAAAATATGATCGGTAATGAAGAGTCCATCTGCTTTGCCGCTCATCAAGGTGAACTCATTTCGGCAGTTCATATGGAAAAAAGATTGATCACGCCGGAAGGAAAAACCTGGGCTGGTCGGGTCACTCCCGTCACTTCTGAACTTTTTCAAGGCTTGAAAACCACCATTCGTAAACTCGAATGGTGCGGTGGTGGCGAAATCGAATACACTCGCGATCCTGATGGAAAAAAATGGGTGATCGAATGCAATCCACGTTTTCCTGCTTGGATTTATGGTTCTGCTTTGATTGGAAATAATTTACCTGGAAGAATTGTTTCAAAAGCCTGGGACCTTCCTCTTCTTGAATCACAAAGTCATTATCCCTTTTTCACTCGAGTGGTTCAAGAGATCGCGGCGAAAGAAACTGTTGGAATTCCTTTGCCTCCAGATCCAAGTCTGACACCTTGGCCAGTTGATGGACAAAAGGGAAAGTCTGGACCGAGTCAATCCTCCTTTATACCCCCCTTGAGAGACACCATGGATTTTCGCGGCTTTGATTCTGAAGATGAAGAATTCGAACCCACTCCCATTAGAATTCCAGAATCGGTGCCTCAATTATATTCTGACGAAGTGAATTCCGTGACTTCGGATTTTTCGGGTGAAACTCCTTCACGAATTCATCTTGAAAATTGGACGATGTCACGTTTTCAATCCTTGATCGATAGCGTACAACAATCAAAAAAAAGATCTCCCGAAATTCGCATTGGTTACAGCGTTAAAACCTGCCCAACCGATATGCATCTCGCCAAAGCCAGAAAGTCCGGATTTTACACCGAATGCATCAGTCAAATGGAAGTGCATCGTGCTCTTAGGGCTGGTACTCCATCGAATGAAATCATCCTCAATGGACCTGGGAAATTTTGGCCTCTCACGACTCCGCCAGTGATGGGCTTGCATATGCTGTTCTGTGATTCCTTTGAAGAGTTCGATCGAGTGCTTGAGATTCCCAGCATTTCCGGCTGCATCGGCATGAGAATTCGTCTTCCAAAACTGCCGTCGCGCTTTGGAATTCCAGTTGATGAGTATGAAAATTTCGAACGCATCATTGCTGGAATAAAAAAATTAAAGGGTCAAGCGATTCTTGGGTTTCATTTTCATATGCCGAGTTGGATCATCGGTGTTAAACGCTGGAAAGAAGCCTTTCAATCGATTCTCACTTGGTGCGAAGTCGTAGAAAATCTCACCCATGTTCCAGTTCAGCGCTTAGATTTTGGTGGCGGTTTTTTTCCTTCTGATTTAGAGGGACTTAATTTTGAGTGGATTCAAAGAAGTGTACATTCAGCTTTACCAAAAGTGGAGGCTATCTATTTCGAACCTGGACGTTCATTGACTCAAGAGGGAGAAATTCTGGTTTCAAGAGTTTTGAGTGTGAGAAAATCACCAAAAGCCAAAGAAGTTTCTGAAGTGGTGGTTGATGCCTGCGTGGCCGAGCTTCCACTCATCCAATCCTACGCTCATCGAATTTTTTATAAACCTAGCGAGTTCAGCGATTCTGCGGATGCTTGTCAGATTGTGGAAAAAGGAAAAACAAAAGTCCTAGGAAGAATTTGTATGGAAAGCGATATTCTCAATACAGGAATTAAACTTCCAGACAACATTAAAATAGGCGACCTCATTATTTTTGGTGATGCGGGCGCCTATGAAAGGAGTATGAGTTATGATTTCGGTCGCGGATAATTTAATTCGAGAGCTTCTCGATTCCGAGGAATTTTATAATCGTTGGATTGAGCATCCAACTTCTTCAATCATTCACCATGATCAAGAATGCTGTCAGCATGCGCGACTTTGGTTTTTGTCTTATGCTCGTTCAATGGAGGGCTGGTCTTGTTCTCAATTTGATTTGAAGGCACCGGTTTGGCTTTCTCAGCTCTTTAACTGGGGTCCTTCAATTTGGCCAATTTCTTGGTGCCAATTAGTGAAAGAAAAGACCCTCGACTGCGGAGTTTTCGCGGCGTTGGCGCAAGAAATTTTAAAAGCGCAAGGACATCAAGTGCACTCAGGACAATGTCTTTTGGTTTACAATGACACTTGCACGAATCATTGGAAAGACCTTTGGAGAACAAAAATGCCTCGCAAAGAAGGTCGTCGATCAGGCGATGTTTTCCACTGGATCGGTGACCAAGTTGTTTACCATGAAGTGTGCATTATTGAATTACCCGATGGCTCCGCCAAAGTGTACGACTCAACTTTTGGTGGCTGGTATGAACCTTTAGAGCGAATCGGCTTTGGCGCTTTGCTCGCTATTCGCTCGGAATGCCCGCGTTTACTCAGATGGGGCGATAAATTTTTAAGTTGTGGAGAATGGGTGGACTTATGAAACAAAATTTTACAACTTTTTTTGAAGAAATGAGCCAAGTTCTATTTTTCAGAAATATTTATTTCGGCATCGCCTTTCTTACGCTTTCAATTATTTTTAGTCCTCATCTTTTTGGGTGCGGTCTTTTCGCCGCTCTTATTGGCTATTGGTATGAAAAAATTAATCGAACGCCAAAAATTTTAAAAGATGGTGGTTTACTCTCAATCAATGGCTTCTTTTTCGGCATCGCCATGGCCAGCCTTTTTAAGGAGTCCACACAATTTTATCTTTGCTTGGCGATTGGAGCTTTTGCCGTGCCACTGGCCACCAAAGCGGCTTTTGAGATTTTGCAGCATTGGAAATTAAGCCCTTATATTATTTCTTATATTTTTGTGGTTTGGGTTTTTTTTCTTAGCGCCAAAGCCTTCTCTTTTGAATTTCAGAACCACACCGAGTTTTTAAAAAACTCCATCTTTTTTCTTGATGACTCTTATCAACTCAACACGGTTTTTCGTATTATTTTGTCCATTTTTACAAGCATGGGGCTACTTTTTTTCTTGCCCGATCCTGCTTATGGATTTGGACTTTTGATTCTTATTTCCTTGTTTAGCCCGCGAATGGGTATTTTTTTCTTGCTGGGCACAGCCTTAGCAACGCTGGCCGTTTTTTTCCTCTCGGTGAATCTTCCAATCAACAGTGACTTGAGTCAATATTGTTACAGTGCAGGACTCGTGGGACTAGGACTTGCTTCCTGGCCTGAAAAATTCAATTACAAAACAATTTTCTTATTTTGTCTACTTTCTCTATTCTTAACTCTGGCCGCCGATCAAATGCTAAAAAATTTAAACTTACCGATGTTGAGCATTCCCTATGTCATGACTATTTGGGTTGCGCTCTTGAGCCGCGTTCCACGATTGAATGTGAGTTGGGCCCAATGAAGCATCTACTTATTTTCTCAACCGCTCTATTTCTTAGTTTCGAAGGATACAGCGCCACTGAGAATTCCAAAAAATCACTCGCCATACCTCCAACTTCTAACTCTTCTTACTCCAGCACGGCCAACGTGACCTATGCTTCAGAGTACATGATGGATGGCTTTAAATTAGGCGGAGGCGCTCCAGTGATGGAGTTATCACTAAAAATTGATACACCTTCAAAAAGATTTTCCTTCATGTACTGGTCAGCACTACCCATCAATCGAGATAAAAAAGAAAATGACGAACATGATTTATTTGTACTCTATCATCAAAATTTTTTAAATAACTCTCGTTATGCTTTTGAATTCCATAGTTTTTATGACTATTGGTTTTATCCCAACTCACTTCCTTATAAAGACAATTTTGGCGATACGATTTCTGATGTCCATAGACATGGCAGTAAAGTTCACGCTGGCATATCGATGTTCAATCTATTGCCATTGTCAGAATCAGTTCTGATTCCATCCTATAATATCTACTATTGGATCTACTGGGCGCAGGATCGTCGTGATCTCTATCAAGGGGGTACCCACCACGAATTTTTACTAAAATACACTCATTGGATTCCCCGAATTTTTTCCTTTTTTAGTGAAGCCTATGCCGGTACTTCAGCAAGTCTCAACTATAACGATGGGGCCTTCGGCGTTAGACCGGGCTTGAGTCACTCGACCGCGTCACTCCTCGCAGAAGTTAAAACGAGCGGAGCCAGCCTTGTTGCCAGTGTTAATCAACAATGGTCATATGAACCAACGGTGAACCCGACAAACGATTTTTGGACGGAAATTTCCCTTTTAAAGGAATTTTGAAATAAAGAAATTTTGAAAAAGAATGAAGATATGTTTGCACGACAAAAATTAATTTTAAGTTTTATTTTTGCGACGACTCTCACTTCATGTAATTTGCGGTCTACTAACTCCTCTGCGAATTCGGCTCCGTCGATTAACCCAGGTGTCGATCGCACTGATGTTCTAATCTATGGCGGAATAGGTTCATGGCGACCGGAAATTAATTCTCTGAAAGAAACTCTTTATTCGAATGGTGCTACTTATAATGAGGTCAAAGCGCCAGAGTTAGACCGGATGCCTCTGAATGATTTGATCAAATATCGACTTTTGGTTATTCCCGGTGGAGATGCAGAGACCGTCACCAAACATTTAAGCCCGCACACTCACGCGCGGCTGCGGGAAGCCGTGCAGATTGAGGGCTTGGATTACTTGGGCTTTTGCGCCGGAGCTTGGCTCGCTGTTGCACCAGCACCTCCTCCTGGCAAAGACGTTTCTTACGGAATAGGTTTTGTCGATGGCCCCATTCAACAAACCAATTTTCTTTACAATCAAGGCTTTGGATTTGCATTAACAACTGCTTTTTTTCCTGATGGTACAAAACGAAATCAACTTTGGTATGGGGGACCTATTACTCCGGACGTTCCGGGAGGAGTCATTGCAAAATATTCTGACGGGACTCCGGCGATCTCTCAAATTTGGTCCGGCAAAGGTTTAGTGATTATCTCGGGGCTTCATCCGACGGCTACAAAATCAATTCTTACTCGACTAGGAATTTTTGATACGGAAGCCATTGCACCGGACTTGGCTTGGAAAATTCTTGATGCAGGGATAAACAAGAAAAAATTAAGCGCTTTTTGAGCGTCTACAAAGCAGGTAATTCCATGATAAATCTCGTGTGTTTTGAATTTGAATCATAACGAAGCTGTCCGTTATGCTTGGCCATTATTCCACTGGCTACACTCAAACCCAAACCCGCTCCGCGACCAACCTCTTTTGTTGTAAAAAATGGGTCCATTATTTTTCCAGCGATCTCCGCCGGGATACCAAAGCCACTATCTGTGACAGAGATAAAAATCTTGTCGGCCTCTTTCGACGCTTTGATTTCGATCCATTTCTCCGGTTGGTTTTCAAATTGCGGCGGCACGAGCTGATTTTCAGTTAGTTTTTCTGATTTTTGCTTTTCTAGCTGTGTCTCTGCTATTTTTTCTTTTCTCAGCTTTTCTTCTTGCGAATCCAGAGCTTCTGCAGAATTGTAAATCAAATTCAGAATCACCTGTGAAAGTTGTGAGGAGATTCCCTTCACCTTTAAAACTGAGTCACAATAAACCTCTAACTTAATACCGTTTTTCTTTAATAATTCGGCGTACAAAAGAAGAGCATCATCTATTACCGTGGATACCTTGATCAGAACGAAGGTCTCATCTTGTTTTTTATCGCCAAAGGCCCTTAATCCTTTGATAATTTTAGCCGCACGATCCACTCCGCTAGAGATCCTCTCTGTCGCCTGCTTCAAGATGGCTCGATTGATCTCGGGCACTGCAATTTGGTGCTTAATTCGTTCATTGTGTCCCGATATAATCGTCAACGGATTATTGATTTCATGAGCTAGTCCAATCGCCATTTCACCAAGACTTGCCATACGAGCTGAGTTCACCAACTCGAGCCTTTGGGCCCCAATCAATTTTTCATTAGCAACCCGACTCGAAATATCATGAACAATAACAAAATTGACTTTTTTCCCACTCAACTCAAACACTGAAACATAGAGTTCCACATCACGAATAACTCCATTTGTCGTGCGGTGTTTAAATATAAACACGCGATGACCCGACTCTGCCACAATTTTTATCTGTTTCAAAACTTCTTCAGCGGGCAGAATATTTACACTCGTGACGTTCACCGTTTTTACCTGATCCTCGGACCAGCCGTAAAATTCGCGAGCCGCGGCATTGGCCTCTACTATCTGCCCGGTCAAGGTCTCCACCAAATACATCGGCGCTCTATTTCCCTCAAAAAACAAGCGAAACCGCGCTTCACTCTCGCTGAGTTCCTTAGTGCGAAGTTCAACTTTACCTTCTAAATCTCGATTGAGATCATTTAAAGCTAGAAGTTGTTGATCATTTTTTTCTTTAAAGATTTTCAAGCTCTCGGTCAAGGTCGCCAATTCTTCCACCTGTGAATCCGGCCAAGCTATTAATCCTTGGTGAAAAGGCGCCTGTTTAGCTAGACTGGTTAATTTTTGAAAATTAACTAAAATTCGTCGACTTAATATTTCTGAAATAAGAATACTAAGATAAATAAAAAATAAACTAATAAACATAATGATTCGAATCTTAGCAAATAATGATTTCTGCACATTTTGAGCAGGGATTTCCAATACAAGTTTCCATGGAGAGTCTTTCAATCGACTTTCGCGAAAATAAAAAGACCGGTTCCAATCCGAAATAAGCGCCACCATCCCAACAGCGGGAGGAGTCCGAAGTTCCTCACCTATTACTGGTTCGTAGGATTTTTTATTGTCAGAAAAATCAAATTTAGTTAAGCGCTTTCTTTCTGGAAAATTTGTCACAATCACATTTTCATTTTGATCAAGAATCGTGAAGTAAACTTCTTCATCCTCAAAGGGAGGTTTAAGTTGCTCGGCGAATTTTTCAAGATTCACTGCGGCTAAAGCATAACCCTTAAATTTTTTTCCGTTGGTCATCGGAACACTGATGGTAAATATTGGAGAAAAAACTCCCCCTCGTCCGTTAAAAACTTCCGAAATCACTTTTTCTTCTTTTGCCTGCAATCGTTTAAAATAATTTCGGTCTGAAAAATTTAGACCGATCGTGGATTCACCCTTCTCATTGACTTCCGGGTAAAAAGCGTAAGCGGTGGCGTTTTGATCAGCCAAGTAAATATTATGCAAATCAGGAAATAATTTTTTTATGCTTTTTAGTTCCGTCTGCAGGACTTGTCCCGATTGCCGTTAGAGTTCGGCCGGGCTCAATTGTTGTTTAGGCCGCCTTTTGTTCAGAGTCAAATCCGTTCAATGTATTGATAAATATTTTCATCTGCTCCTTTCCGCCACGAAGTCGTCGCAGTTTAC